>NZ_JAUBRC010000008.1:0-184297 GCF_036701635.1 Microcoleus sp. N9_B4
CCAGAGGACAGAGCCAAGCAAGTCCGCATCGGTGGCAAAGCTTACCAACTACTGGAACAGAAAGCAGCAGCAGCGGGAATGGCAGTTTCCGCCTACCTCGAAATGCTCATCGGCGGCACTCAACCGCCCGATGAAGAACCGCCAGATGATGAAGGAACGGAACTGACGGCTGAGAAAGAGGAAATTTGCGATCGGGCCGAAGCCTTCGCCAAAGCTAAGCCTTTAGCAGGTTTTGGCAAAAAGAAACCCTCAAAAAGCTATCAAAAAGCTATCACCCCCATTAGATCGGGCGACAAGTCCGACTCATCCTAGTTTTTTAAACCATGAATAACGAGACGAGCGATTTTGGAATGGCTGCCCCTGTCCGACCTGAAATTATCCCGCAACTTACCGCGCTCGACTGCCAAATTGCCGATTTGATGCTGAAGTGTCAGAGCGCGCGCGAACTGGACGAACTCGCCGGAGTGCTAGGCAACCATATAGCTTGCTGCGAGTTTGAACGCGATTCGCTGTTAGGAGTTTCTGACAGTCCGCCACCACCCGCGCCGCTGACAATAACAGATTTACCCGCCAACGAACAACGGCTCATATTTGAAACGGCAACCTTTGGAGCGGTTGGACTGAAAATGATTTTAATGCTTAACCCGCTTGCAAACCCTGAGTACATAATGAATCAGCTCTCCCAAGCAGTACAAATTGCTATGGAGGGTATGAGCGAAGCACAAATTACAGACAGCTTGCATGGATACCTAGAAATGCACAAAAACAATTTGAGTAAAGAGGTTTTTAGGTCTAATTTTCAATCGAATAACAACTAAAAAAAGCAATCGGTCAATTCATAACTTTAACCGATTGCCATCCAGGCTATCTTGACTATTTCTTTCACAATGCCATCTACCAATTTACCATGAATCAAACTCAAAACAGACAGATTGCTGACTTAGTGCAATCCGCCAAAGAACAATTTGGTGATTTTAGCGATGCCAAAAAACAAGAAATTTTTCTCTGCATCAAAGAAGCCAAAGCGCGGGGATTGCTGCGGAAACAACCGCGCGACCTGTGCTTGAGCGAGTATATCAACACCGCTAATTACCTGCTGAGGACTTACTCAACTGAGGAATTCAGCCGCGCATTAACTCAAAACCTTGACTGCATATACGTGTACGTCGCCTTGGTCAGCACCAATTCAATCACAGTTACCGCCTGATGATGGCCACCTCGACTCAGCGGTCGAAACTCCCCTTAATAAGGGGGAGTCGCGGGATGAGTCCTCGGACAAGTGGCGCTTTAAAAAGGAAATTAGCTTAGTTGCTATCTCATCTTCGTAAGCGCCAGCCCGCATTAAACCGGACAAAATAATTGAGCCTTAATCAGTGAAGTAAGCTTAATTGCTTTTGGGAGATTCGTAGGCTCTCTTGTCCTTTCAATTGTCACTCTCCCTAAACTAGATGAAATATTTAATCGTAGGCATTGACGTTTCTCGGTCGTCAATAGCCGCGTGTTTTCTGCTGAAAAAACCCAGCAATCCCCGTGATGACTACTTTGACGCCGACATCGAAGTGTATCAAGCGAACATTGAAAATTTGAATAAATTAAGGGCAAAAATTGAAAGTTACAAAGCTGACAAAATTATTGCTATTTGCGAGCCGACCGGGATGAATTATGCCCAATTGTGGATGAACAAACTTGCGGACTGGGGCGCTGAAGTACGCATGATTTCCAACAGCAAACTCCCCAACTACAGAGCTGAATTAATGGGAAAGGAAGGCAAGAGCGGGGCCAAAACGGATGATATTGATGCTTTTGCTATTGCCTGCTGGTATTTCGACAAAGAACTAGACAGCTACCTAAAAATTCGTGACCCCCTAGTTAGTCGAATCAAACACGTTTGTCTGCGTTTGGAGCACCTCAACCGAGTGCAAAATCCAATCATCAATAGAATGCGGCAAGAATTAAGTTGGCAGTGCCCCGAAATAGCTTTAGTGCGATCGGCAAAACTGCAAGAGGAATTGCCCCCGCTGCTGTGGGGTTGGCTTGCCGGTCAACGAAAATCCCAAAAGTACGATCGCATTTTGGAGACAACGATCGGCTCTGGTATTGAGCCACAAACTCGGTGGGCCGCCAAACAATACTGCGAAATTGAGGAAGAAATCTTTAATCTCAAAAAGCAGCTACTTGAATTGATAGATCATCCCCAGTTTGAGGAATATCGCCGGATTTTTACCAAGTTTGGATTTGGCTACCAGCTCCAAGGCTACTTACTAGGAGCTATTTACCCGATCGAAGATTTCCTCAAAGACGGTCAGGCAGAAATCAAGCTTCGCAAAAACCGCCAGACCGGAAAACAATCCAAACTTAAACTTTCAGAGCGCCGCTTCATGCGAGCCGTAGGCATGGGTGTAGTCCGAGAAGATAGCGGTCAAAAAAAGAAGGGCAAACAATCAGGCAGCGCACTTTGTAGAAAAGCTTTGTGGCAATGGTGTTTTACTCGCTTGGAAGTAGCGCGAAATAATCCGCCGTTACAATTCACTTACGGTCAGGGCAAAGACGCAGAGCAAATATCGCCGGCAGAAAACTTGAGACGCCGAAAAAAAGGGGGAACCCCTATTAAGTTAGCCCGTCAGCGAGTAATTGCCCGGTGCATCCGGGAGTTGTTCAAAGAACTGTGCAGCATTGTCAAAATCTAAAATCTAAAATCCAAAAGACCCGCAGGATTAATCTGTCCGCGGGTCTTTTAATCACCCAAAAATTGTCTACAGTGAAGATGAAGGAATCGAACCCTTACAGTTGCCTGTACCCCAGTTTTCAAGACTGGTTGCCAACCATTTAGCGGCATCTTCCCAGGGGTGTCCGACGGGGCTTGAACCCGCTAATAACTAGCTTCACGGGCTAGCGTCTCGACCGCTTCGACTTCAGACACCGAAAGTGGAGTCAAGGAGAATCGAACTCCTGGCCTCTTGCGTGCAAAGCAAGCGCTCTACCAATTGAGCTATGACCCCGGGTAAAAGATTCATCTGTGGAGTAAATCTAAAATCTAAAATCTAAAATCGAATGACCCTACGTAAAAGATTCACCTGTTGAGTAAATCTAAAATCTAAAATCGAAAATTGGTGTGGTGGATTGCGATCGGATTTGAACCGATATCTTTCTAACAGCCAGTTAGATGCTTTACCAATTAAGCTACGAACCCCAGACAGCAGGAGCGGTAGGACTTGAACCCACAACATTCGAGGTAGAAGCTCGACACTCTATCCAGTTGAGTTACACTCCCGTATTTTTTGTTGATTTGTACGATTCCCTACGGGATAGCTGCGCTTCACGCACTTTGACGTGCAAGTTATCAGAGCATTGCGTTTTCTCAGTTACTAGAGGGACTCCGCCGATGAGTTACTACACACTCTTTAAAGGATGGCTACCTTTAAGCCAACCTGCCGGGTTCATGGCACTCCTCGTTCTCAAACGCCCGCTGAATTTGACAGCGTTACCTTTCCTCTCGTACTAAAGTATGTAGGCTCCAAAAATTGGGACACGCAAAGAGCGATCGCTCTTAATATAAAAAATTATCCATTCAATGGAATCAACCTCCTTAAATTAAAGCAAAAACAACGAGAGTGGTAGGACTTGAACCCACAACATCCGCGTCCGAAGCACGGCGCTCTATCCATTGAGCTACACTCCCATAAATTGGTAGTCCTGACAGGAGATTACCCCGCGTCTGCTTGTAAGGCAAACGCTCTACCATCGAAGCTCAGGACTACAAAAGCGGATGATGGGACTCGAACCCATGCGCTGAGAATGGCATACTCAGATGCTAGCCGCTACATGACATCCGCAAACCGATTTAAAATTTGAGATTTTGGATTTAACTGAGATGTTGCACCATTTTCAATAAGCCTTTTATGGACAGGCAAGATGCCTGTTCCACAAAGAGTATATTTTCTTGTGGAACAGCCATCTTGCCTGTTCTGGAGAAGGGTGCAAGAGGTGAGATTTAACAAACTTCTTGTTTCCCCAAGCGGATAACGAGGCTCGAACTCGTGCCTAGAGTTTGGAAGACTCGAATGCTACCGTTACACCATATCCGCAATTGTGGGGCTGGTGATAGGAATTGAACCTACAACCGACTGATTACAAATCAGTTGCTCTGCCTAATTGAGCTACACCAGCACGCCAAGCAGGTGGCGGGATTTGAACTCGCAAGAAAGCTTTACAAAAGCCTCATGTTGCCAATTACATCACACCTGCATTTTTGGTGGCGGGGGCAGGAGTTGAACCTGCTATTAAGAGGCTTATGAGACCTCCAAGCCTACCCAGGCTACTTCACCCGCGATGTCACCAAATACCCCTGACTGGCATCGAACCAGCACTAACTAGATCCTAAATCTAGCGCCTCTACCGATTGGGCTACAGGGGCAAAACCGATTTGAGATTTGAGATTTGAGATTGAATAAAACCTCATACCCCTGACAGGCCTCGAACCTGCAAAAAACACTCGTTCTGAGCGAGTGATGTTTTCCAATTACATCACAGGGGTAAAGTCGGGATGGTTGGATTTGAACCAACGACTCCATGCTCCCAAAGCATGGCTTCTGGCCGCTGAATTACATCCCGTTCATGCTCCTAGTGAGACTCGAACTCACAATCAAAATAGAACAGATTTTAAGTCTGCCGCGTCTGCCAATTCCGCCACAGGAGCAAGTAGAAACTTAGTTGAAACTTTGGTACTCCTGGTGAGATTTGAACTCACACAACACAATTTTTGAAATTGCGGCCTCTGCCAATTGGGCTACAGGAGTGTAATTGATCTGCTTTGGTAATAGCAGAACTGGGAAGGCAGGGCTCGAACCTGCATTTTGCCGCTTTCAAAGAGCGGTGCCATACCGATTAGGCGACTTCCCAATAATTGGATGCCGAGGCAGGGGTTGAACCTGCAACTTCATGGTTCAGGGCCATGCGACTTGCCTTTCGTCCACTCGGCAATTTAAAAAATGGCTGCCCCAGTAGGACTCGAACCTACAACCTAGCGGTTAACAACCGCTTGCTCTACCATTGAGCTATAAGGCAACGCAATCCCCCAAGTCAGTATCGAACTGACAACCTCTTGTTCTTCACACAAGCGCTCTACCAACTGAGCTATCGGGGGGAAAACGGAGAAGGAGGGATTTGAACCCTCGACGGCTGTTAAACCGCTCTTTCTTAGCAGGAAAGCGCCTTAAGCCTCTCGGCCACCTCTCCACAGCGAGAACGGAGGGATTTGAACCCCCAAATCTTCAGTTTCGTAGACTGAGATGTTATCCAGTTACACCACGTTCTCAAAATTGCAACTGCATATTAAATGCAGTTACAAATGGGTCGGGCTGGAATTGAACCAGCAACGCTTTAAGCTACTGTTTTACAGACAGCTACCCACGCCAATAGGAGGGCCGACCCAAGATAGAAATTTTGGTAGGTCGTCGAGGAATTGAACCTCGATCCATCCGCTTAAAAGGCGGCTGCAAAACCATTCTGCCAACGACCCACGAGAAGTGCTGACGGGAGTTGAACCCGCAATCACTTGGGTGAAAACCAAGCGGCTTAAACCATTTGCCTACAGCACTATAAATTGGCACAGGAACTGAGATTTGAACTCAGAATGCTGGTTTTGGAGACCAGAGTGTTGCCAGTTACACCATCCCTGCTTTTGGTGGCAGTGGCGGGATTTGCACCCGCATTGACCAAGGTATGAACTTGGCGCTTTACTATTAAGCTACGCTGCAATGTCACTTTCGCTTCGTTCCTTTTCAAAGTTAAAAATTTCAATTAAAAGACTGTTAGTTTAATCTTTTAATTTCTAATTTTTAATTTCTGATAGGGAACAGAGGTTAGGGCGGGATTTGAACCCGCGAAAATCGGTTTTGCAGACCGACGCCTTCAACCACTCGGCCACCTAACCTGGAAGTCCCGACGAGGTTTGCACTCGCAATCTTCTCCTTGAGGGGGAGACGGCTTGACTTTTGCCTACGGGACTTTGACCCCCGCCGAAAAACGGATACTTGCTTTCCGACAGGAGGTGTGGATTTTAGACCAAAGTTCCAGTTCCGAGATTCTTCTCCTGTGGAGTAAATCTAAAATCTAAAATCTAAAATCGACTGACGGGAGTAACGAGACTTGAACTCGCAACCTTTCGCTCGACAGGCGACTGCTCTGACCGGTTGAGCTATACCCCCGCGAAAATAAACAATATTCTGTCCTTGAATTACTCAAGTTGGGACGGGGTGGCGGTTGATTCCGCGTACTACAACCCGATCGGGCTATTGTTGCCGGAGTCTACACCGCCGATGTCCACAATTATGTGACATGATTAACTTCCTATTCTGTTTTCAAGGTTCATATTGCTCGTGGGGTAAGGCTTTGAAGCTCTTTCCCCTTCGTAATATATTGATACTACATTGCATAATACAAGACTGTCAAGGGGGTAATACAACTTTTTTTAAAATTGGGTTTTTTAAAGGGGTGTCGATCGCTCCAACCAACCCTCTGCGTTCCCCAAAACCCATATAAATCAAGAGATTTTGCAGCTAAACCGATGTTTTGGCGTAAGGTAAATCTGATGCTGAAACTGTACTACACTCTAATGTCTCTGAATTCTCGCCGTCGCGCGAGGTGGCACTTGTGGAAAATGCGATAATCAGCTTTTACAAATCACACCTTGTCTGAATTGCCCTTAACTCCCGTGCCCGCAACCCCAGAACCCGATCGCCCAAACCTCCCTCACTGGCTACACTCGTTGGATACCTGTCCGAGTACCAACAGTTGGGCGATCGCCCGCGCGGCCCAACTCCACCACGGAGATGCAGTATTTACCAAGCGACAAACCAGCGGGCGCGGCCAACACGGGCGCACCTGGCACGCCCCAAGCGGTGTCTTGACTGTTAGTTTTGTTCTCGACAACCTCAACCCCACTCTGTTGCCCGGGATCAGTTTAGCAGCGGGTTTAGCCGTGATTTACGCGATCGAAGATTTGGTTCCCGACTGTCGCGATATGCTGCGCCTGAAATGGCCAAACGATGTCTGGATCGATCGCCACAAATTAGCCGGAATTCTCTGCGAAGCTACTTCTGGCAATGTTTTGGGTAAAACTCGCGCTGTTGTGGGAATTGGACTCAACCGCTGCGTCGATTTCGCGGCTGCGGGATTGGATGAAAGGGTGATCGGCAATGCGGTAAGCTTGCATTCTATTGCTAGTACAGTACCAGATGAACTGTGTTTGGTCGATCGACTGCGGCACTATTTACTCGAACTAGCCGATATGTTTTCTACCACAGACAAGCCAGCCTCCAAGTCCGGTTTAGCGCTACTTTTACCCGAATTGCGCCGCCGCGATGCGTTGATTGGCTGCCCGGTGGCGATCGAACTTTCCTCAGAAACCATCTGCGGAGAAGCCGCCGGCATTGACGGCAGCGGCCGCTTGTTACTATGCTTGGCGGGCGATCGAATACAAGCCTTTACCTCCGGGCGAGTTCGATTAATTTAAGAGTCATTAGTCATTAGTCATTAGTTAGTAGTTATTTGTTATTTGTTATTTGTTATTTGCTAGCAATGCCCTATGCCCTATGCCCCATGCCCCATGCCCAATTCCCAACTTTAATTTATCACCTCAAATACTACCAATCTGCTCAGCCACAGCGGTTGATTGGCCTCCACACCTTCGGGACGACCCTTAGTAGAAGCAACTTGTATTCTGTTGCCATTTATCCCTTGTCTAACCAAAATATTTTTCACATTTGTCGCCCTTTCCAGTGCCAACTTTTGAGTTTCTACCGGAGTGCTTTTAAAATCGCTGTAGCCAACTACCCTTAAATTCTTCGTGCGATTTTTATCCATATATTCCTTGACTTTGCTAAGCTTTTGTGCTACATCTTTCGCCTGCAAACTTGCCGAGCCTGCACCGAAATACACGCGAACTGGCATTATTATCTTTGGCGGCGGTGGAGTTCCTATTATCACTGTATTTGTTACAGACTTCACCCCCGGAATTTTCTCAAAAGCTTGAGTTATTTTCTGAGCATCTGGCACTTTGCTCACGCTGCCTGCAACGGCGACTTTTCCCTCTGCATAGCGAGCTGAGATATTAATGCTTTCTACTTTATTCAAAAGAGCAGCAGTCCGCTTGACATCGGCTTCTACTAAAACCGGATCAGGAGGTACTTCAACGGCTATAATTTTATTTTCAATTTTTGATTGTGGAGCCGCTTGCTGAGCGATTTTTTCCGCTTTTAATCGCAGATTTTGATTCGGCACTCGTCCCGAAATCTCCAATAATTTATCTTTAACATCTGCAGCGATACGATAAACCGATAACTCTGGAGCAGATTGTAATGCTAAATTCGTATCTGCTTCTAAGCTCGCTTCAACTCTGCTGCGGTATTGATTAATTCCCCAAGGTACGCCAATTAAAGCTAACGCTGCCAAACCGATCATGGGTAAAATGGGAAGTTTACGAGATTTAACTTTTACATCTGTATCGATTAATTTTTGCAATTTCGAGTTGACTTCGGGTGGTACAGTTGCTGGATCGCCGTTAAATGACTGAATTTGATCTCCGTATTCTTGAACAATATTGTTGAATATCGATCGCATTTTGTACTTAAACCACTGGCGGGTTTCTCCTTGCATCACTACTGCCAGATAACACGAACCCGCTACTTCCAATACTATGGTAGATGTGCCGTATTCTATGGCATCAATCTCGGCAATATTTCCCGACTGAGATATGCAATCGTTGACAAAAGCCCGAATAGCAGTCAGCATCCCCGCTACCATGTCTGATTCTAGCTGTTCGCGTTCAGACTGCTGCACTGCTGAAATTACTAAGCCCGATTGTGCTTGAATTAAAAAAACAGCTTTAACACTCAGTGGTGTTGTTTCTTTCATCAGCAATTCTGCTTCTGAAATTCCCTGTAATTTGGCTTGAATTTTGCGACTAATTCCCTCTGGGCTTAAAGATGATTCGAGTTTTTGATTAATGTCCCGAATCATCTCTGCGATGTATTTTAAAATCGTGCTGCCGATGATCGGATAAAGTGCATCCGACATTGCTTCTCGCTTGAGATGAATTTGCTGTTTGATAGCCGCGGCCATTTCCGGCGCGATCGCCATGGCAATTTCATCGGGCGATTCACTCATTCTGTGGCTGATTCCCACAGTCAGAGCCGGTGATATGGCTACTCCCATCGATTGTCTATTTTCTCTGGTTTTGGTATTAATTATTTCATCAATTATCGGACTTATGGTTTCGACAAATGATTTTCTCGACTCATTAATTGTTTGGAGCATCATTTCGGGAAACATGATTTTAATTCGGGCGATTAATTCTTCCCGATCGCCTCCCCATTCAGCATCAGTAATTTTGCGATCGAGTTCCCCTACTTTATCGTTGAGTCTGTAATTATAACTTACAACTTCATCTAACAATGGTAAAATAGATTCGATCACCGACTTTTGTAGTTGGGCGTGATGGCTAACCATCAGCTCGTCAATCAAAGGTTTCAGTAAATCGGTAAACAAGTCTGTCGATTCATAAATTCGGTGTTCGATCGCCACAATCTGTTGTTCGATCTTCCCGAGTCTTTGATCGATCCTTTTATTCTGAATGATGGCATCGACAGTGGGGGCGATCGCAGATTCTATCTCTAGCTTTGCTTCCCCGATGTTTCGAGACAGCATTTCTACAATCACTGGCATTATTCTTGCCATCAACCCTTCTATCTCGGCTAAAACTTGCTGCTGAACTTCGACAATCTTAGTTTCATTATTTAATATTTGTGCTGCAATACCGCTGTTTTGAATAGCCGTGTTGACACCAGGTGCGATCGCCTCTCTCACCTCTAACTTTGTCTCCTCGATTTTCCGGTTCAGCGACTCAATCATTAACGGCATTAATCTTGCCATTATATCTTCCGGCTGACTTTTTTGCTGTCGCTGAAGATTATTTAGTCTACTTTCTACGTCGCTCAATTTTCCTTGAACTTCCCTTTGAAGAATTGCTGATTCTATCAAAGGTTGGATGTTTGCTGCTACTTGTAATTTTGATTCATCGATTTTCTGATTCAGCAAATCAGTTATTGCCGGCATTAGCATCGCCATTATCTCTTCTGGCTTCTGAATTGGCGACTGTTGCGTAGCCAGTCGGCGTTCGATGATGCTCAATACTTTTTCTTCTATTTCTACCCAAGCTATTCTTACCTGTACTGAGGGGGCGACAGCTTCTACAACCTCTAATTTTAATTCACTAATTTTTCGGTTCAGCAAATCGCTAACTACTGGTACTAGCTGCTTGATTAAATCTTCCGGTTGCTGCTGGTAACGCTGCTGAATATTCGCAACTCTATCTTCAATTCTTACTACCTGTTCTTCAAGTCCGTTTTGATTGTGAATTACTTGATTGACTCTCGGTGCGATCGCCGAAGCCACCTCTAACTTAGACTCCTCTACCTTACGGTTGAGTAGATCGCCCACCACTGGCATCAGCCGTTGGATTAAGTGTTCTGTATTCGGCAGTGGCTGCTGGTTCAAATTAGCAATCTGATTTTCCCAATCTGCTAATTTTGCCTCCAACTCGATCGGATTAATTTTATTATTGCTCGCGAGGTCGATCGCCTTTTTTAATTCCAACTTCAACCCATCTAATTCATCTCTCACTAATTCAGGAATTAACGGTTTCAGTAAAATCATCAACTCTTCGGGCTCAGACATCAACTTCTCAAAATTTTCTAACCTTTGTTCCACGCTCAAAACATTACTGTAAAATTCCGGTAAATCCCTTTCAAACAGTAGTTGTTGCAACTGTTTAAACTGCTCTACTGCTTGTTCTAATTCTTCCTCCGAGTGCCGATTATTTTTGGCTACCTTCCCGACCATAGATAAATCGGGTTCCTGATTATTGTTTTCTCGTCTTTGAGATGGGATCTCTTCATCGTTAGTTAATACTTCCGGTACAATACTCGGTGATTCGATCCGAAAAGACAATTGTTGGCGCCGATTTTCCTCATCCTCCAACCGCTGCACAGACTTTTCCGAAAGCGGTAACTTCAGCTCGCTTGGTTCTTTTTTGGATTTTTTTAATAACTGAAATTCAGTCAGTATGGTTAGCAATTCCTGAAGTTGCTCTCCCGCTTTAGAACTTGCCAGAGTTGCATCAGAAACCTCTTTCTCTGACTGATATATTTTGCCTGAATTATCATTAGATGCTGCCATACTGCGCTACCAATAGTTGATTTTAATCGACCGAAGGAAATTACCAGCTTGCTTGCCGCCTCACCCCAGCGAAAATCAATAGGAATGACACAATTGTTCCAAGCGTCAGGCGTACTAAAGCTATCGCCCTATTTTAACTGCTGCTCTGCGACTAGCCAACTGGGCCGCCAACTGCAATGCTGCCTTCATGCTGGAGGCATCCGCAATCCCTTGACCTACAATATCAAAAGCTGTGCCGTGATCCGGAGATGTGCGGACAAAAGGCAAGCCAATTGTAGTGTTGACTGCTTTATCGAAAGCCATCAATTTTACTGGAATCAACCCCTGGTCGTGGTACATTGCCAAGTAACCGTCGTGAGCTTCCTTGGCTAAACCGTACCAAACTTTAGCCGGTTTTACCCACAGGGTATCGGGGGGGACTGGCCCGTCTAACTGCACTTGAGGAAAGCGATCGCGCTGCGTTTCCAACCAAGGTATCATCCAGTCTTGCTCTTCATTTCCCAGTTTGCCATTTTCGCCGCTGTGAGGATTTAAGCCAGAAATCGCAATTTTCGGTCTTTCCCGCCCAAAATCTTCCCGCAAACAGTCTATCAGTAATTCTAGTTTTTCACTCAGTAATTCTGGACTTAAAGCATCGGGGACTTGACGGAGCGAAATATGTGTGGTAGCGAGTAAAGTTACTAGCGTCCAGCCACTGTGTGGAGATGTGGCGGCAAACAGCATTCCGAATCGCTGCGATTTCGCCCTTTCTGCGAGGAGTTCTGTTTGTCCGGGATAATTGTAACCTGCCGCCTGCCAGCAAGTTTTGGAAATCGGGCCTGTGACGATCGCGGAGAATTCGCCGGCGATGGTACGGGCGATCGCACTTTCCATGTAAGCAAAGCTAGCCGCCCCGCTAGCTGCACTCCCGACACCGGGGACAATTTCGCCCCACTTGTTGTCTGGTTCGATATCAATAATATTTAATGTTTCGGGATTTGCCGCTTCTGCAGCAGGATTGCTCGATCGCAACTTATCGTAAGTTTGCTGCAAAACTCTCCTAGAACCTATAACCGTTACCCTCAAACCAGCAGCGGAATCTGCCAATGCCTTGAGAATCACTTCCGGGCCAATTCCCGCTGGATCTCCCAGAGTTACAGCTAGTTTTGATTCCCGATCGAGACTCAAGGCAGTTTTCTCCAACAAAATACAGGAATTTCGGCACTGAAATTTTAGCATTCATGTACCTGGTTGCCCCAAATTATATTATCTTTATTTAATGCGATCGCCCAATTGGACATATCAAAATCATGAATCCTGAAATTTTCAATGCAGCCTTTTTGTCCTTTTCCCTAATTTTCGTGGGTATAGGTGGAGGCTTCCTCCTGCTCAAATTGCAAGGCGGCGAAGAATAAGTTTTTTTCAACCAATCCTTCAGAAGCCTTCTACCTTCTGCCTTCTAGAGTCTACTTGCTGCCGAAAGCAAGCCTTCTGGCGAATATCTCAAGCCTAAAATGAGAAAATTTCAGGTTTTTGTTAAGTTTTTATAACAAACTTAACAAAAACCTGATACCATCTTATAGAAAGTTTAAGATTCATAATTAATCCCTAGATGACTTTATTGATTTTAGGTGCCACCGGCACTCTCGGCCGCCAAATAGCCCGCCGCGCCCTAGACGAGGGCTACCAGGTGCGCTGTTTAGTCAGAAGTTACAGAAAAGCTGCATTTTTGAAAGAATGGGGCGCTGAACTCGTACCGGGAAACCTTTGCCAGCCAGACAGTCTGCCTCCGGCCCTAGAAGGCGTCAGTGCTATTATCGATGCAGCAACAGCAAGTGCAGCCGATTCTGTCAGCATCAAAAGAGTAGACTGGGACGGAAAAGTATCGCTGATCCAAGCAGCAGCAGCAGCAGGCATCAAGCGTTACATATTCTTTTCCTTTCTCGACGCGGAGAAATATCCCCAAGTCCCCTTGTTGGAAATCAAGCGCTGTACCGAATTGTTCTTAGCAGAATCCGGTCTAGACTACACAATCTTGAGACCTTGCGGCTTTTTGCAAGGACTGTTGAGCCTGTATGCAATGCCGATTTTGGACAATCAGGCAGTCTGGCTGCCCAATAAGCCATCTGCCCTTGCCTACATGAACACTCAGGACGTTGCTAAATTTGCCGTCCGGGCTCTTTCCGTTCCTGAAACCGAGAAAAAAAGCTTTCCGGTGGTGGGAAATCGCGCTTGGGATGCAGAAGAAATTGTGCGGTTGTGCGAACGGCTGTCAGGGAAGCAAGCCAAAATTACGCGCACCCCAGACGCCTTGTTGAAGGCTACTCGTCAATTTGCTAAGTTCTTTCAGTGGAGTTGGAACGTAGCTGACAGATTGGCTTTTTCAGAAGTTTTAGCCGCCGGAAAACCCTTGAAAGCTCCGATGGATGATGTTTACAGTGTCTTCGGAATCGACCCGAAAGAAACTACTACTTTGGAGTCTTATCTCGAAGAATACTTTAATCTGATTATGAAGAAGCTCAAGGAAATAGAGTACGAGCAGCTTAAGACTAAAAAACGGAGTAAACAAAAAATGCCCTTTACATTTTAAAGTGCCGAAAGCTGGGATTATATACAACGACGTTAAACCTGTGGCTTGTCGCATTGCCGCAGAGTTGGAAGACAAGCTGACTGCCCGCGGCTGGGAGGTTTGCTCGGTTTCTGGTTCCGGAGGAATTCTGGGCTATTCTAGCCCCGATCGCCCCCTGTGCCACACTCAGATCGAACAACTCGTCCCCCCCGGTTTTGACAGCGACATGGAGTTTGCAGTGGTTTTGGGCGGCGACGGTACGGTGCTGTCGGCATTTCGCCAAGTCGCTCCTATTGGAGTGCCGCTGTTGACTGTCAATACCGGTCACATGGGCTTTTTAACAGAAACTTACCTGAACTTGCTGCCGCAAGCTTTGGAAAAGGTAATCGCCGGAGAATACGAAATAGAAGAAAGATCGATGCTGGCGGTGCGGCTGTTTCGAGAAAACGACTGCCTCTGGGAAGCCCTTTGTCTCAATGAAATGGTGCTGCACCGGGAACCGCTGACTTGTATGTGTCATTTTGAAGTGGCGATCGGTCAGCACGCCTCTATTGACATTGCTGCAGATGGAGTCATCATCGCAACTCCCACAGGATCGACAGCTTACGCCCTTTCTGCCGGTGGCCCTGTCATCATTCCCGGAGTGCCGGTGTTGCAGTTGCTGCCTATTTGCCCGCATTCAATGGCTTCGCGGGCTTTGGTGTTTTCCAACACTGAGCCGGTCAAGATTTTGCCGGCGAGTCCGAACCGCCTGGTAATGGTGGTAGACGGGAACGGCGGATGTTATGTTCTGCCCGAGGATTGGGTGCAAGTCGAGCGAGCTCAGTACCCAGCCCGCTTTATTCGGGTGCAATCTTTTGAGTTTTTCCACATTTTGCGGGAAAAATTGGGCTGGGGCTTGCCTCACATTGCTAAACCGAGTTCGGTTGAGTTGCCATGATAGTTGTTGTTGACACTCCCCGACGATCGAGGTACGGGGATTGTTGGCTCAACCAGTTGGCTTGCTCGTAGATATCATATCAAGTCCTAGCTGTAGGAAATCGCAATTCCCGTTCCCGTTTTTCACCGATTGAAGGGATTTTGATTTCTTTATCTGTTGATAAATCGTAGAATAAAGCAGCAATTAGTGTTGGTAATGTAGCCCGACATTTATCCACCGGAATCCTTAATTCTCGATCGAGCTTCCGAATCATCTGCAAAGTCAGGCAGCGTTTGCGAGATAACGCTCCCAATCAGTGGCGGTAGCTATCTCAGGACTCAGCACAGCGACTCTCGTCCGTCCGCTGCATTGGGGTTGTTATATTTCGCCTTCATTGCCTCAATGCTGATGCCCTTTCCTTCTCGGCAACTTGCAAATAACCTGACAGGTCGTTTTTGACCGAAAGCATCCTGAATACAAGCCCCCGGATTCATCCGTCCACAAATAAAAAACCTGTATCCGATAAAGGAGCCCCCGAATTTATCCGTGGGGTCAATGCTAAAATCTAAAATCTAAAATCTAAAATCTAAAATCTAAAATCGATTGACTTCATCAATCGGGACTTGCTTAATTCCTCTCTCCTACCGAACTCGGCTAACCACCTCATTGCCTCCGATTTCTCTCGAAATGGAGTTTATTTCTATTCCCTATTCCCTAATTTACACAAACATTTTTTGCAGCAAGCCTTTTTTGAATTGTTCGGTGCGCTGAATCTGTTACCCCACTGCTTCAGTTTGGGTCATGGAAGGGAGATTGATATATTTGTAAGCCTTCGATAAAGCGAAAATCTTTGAGGTTTAGGGTATAAAGGCTAATGTTATGGGTTAGGGCGGTGGCGGCAATCATGGCATCGGGAATTGTGAGTTTATGGCTTAGGGAATATTGCGCCATGAGTTCGATGAATTGCTCGCTCGATGGGCCGATCGATGGGAATATTTTGAAGTAAGTCGAGGTGTTTTTGAATGCGGTTTAGTTCGTTTTTGTTGAGTGCGCCATAGTACAGTTCGGCTCTGGTGATAATGCTAATGGTTAAGGTCTGGCTGCCGATTTGCCGTAGTTATTGAATGATGGCGGTATTGTTTTTATAGAATTCGATGAGAATATTGGTGTCACACAAAATCATTGGTTTTCTTTACCCCATGCGTCTTTGCGAATGTCGTCTAGGGTGATATTTTTTCCTTCCCAGATTCCTGCTAGCTCAAAAAAGGATTGTTCTCGATCGGAGTCATCGTTTTTTTGTTCTATCGTTTTAGTTTGGCTGGCTTGAAATTCTAGAAATTCGATAAATTCAATAATTTTATTGCGTTGTTCTGGGGAAAAATGTTGGATTTTTTGGATTGCCATTTCTAGGGTTAACATGGGTTTCTCCTTGGTTGGTTTTGGTACTATTTTAACGATTTACACAAACATTTTTTGTAGTCTGATAATAAAGGTCAAGGCGATCGGTTTATGGGGTGGATTGTCCGTTAAAGTAGTCAATCCAGACGCTGGAATCAACAATAATTATGGGCTTACTATTGTTCCGTATCCGTTCTCATGCGATTGAGGTCGCCGTCCCAGGCGAGTTTACCCCGTAGCGCACGTAGGTTCTCTTGGTTTTTCATTTGGATCAGCAGGCTCAGGGCCAGTTCGATGACTTCTTGTTGTGCAGTCAGTCCGGTGACTTGGAGCGCATTGGTGATGAGGGAGTTATCGATTTCGATCGTGCTTTTCATAGGTGCTTTTGGGGTGAGTTTTATCGATCGCGCTTTCATCCGATTATAAGCGATCGCCCATCGGCAGCGATCGACATCTTTAGATTGGGTGTGATAATTTAGTCGATTCAGATAGTTTATTCAGGTTCTGGTATAAGGTCGAAGCCGCGATAAACTTGCTCGATATTACGCCCCGTTTATAGGTTTGCAGGAGTTGATGTCTAAAACATTGATAAACTTAATTCCTTGACCATATTGGGATTTATCCGCATTGATTCCATTTTTGAAATCCAACATTTCGCCAAGATATTTAATAAGCTGTAAACTTTCTGAGAATTCAGAAAATCTTAGTTGAGGAACGCCTTTCTTCGATTTATTGCTCATAACGGCACCTCAATCCCCAACTCCTCACAAAATCCCCGAATCATTCGGCAACTTGGGCGACAACTTTTCATCAAAAAGTAATTTCATGCGGATAAGGTGGCGGTCATAAACCGACGCTCACGGTCAGCAGCATAAGCTATGCAGGCTTTTAAATCTTCTCGCGTCAGATCGGGGAAATCGTCGAGAATTTCTGCTTCGGTCATCTCGGAAGCCAGGTACTCAAGCACTTCATAAACCGTAATTCGCAAGCCGCGCACACAAGGCTTACCACCGCGTTTATTTGCTTCGATCGTGATATGGTTTCGGTAGTTCATAGTTGGAATTATCGTCCTTGTGTTCTCGACCTTTGCAAAATCTTAGCCTAGGGCTGCGGATCTGGCCAGGTTGTCAATCTTGTTTTTAATCTGCTTCTGAGCACATCAGGATTAAGAGAGGGAAACTGCTAACAGATAAAGTTTTATTCTTCTACCCGATAGCCCAATTCGGCTAAACGAGTACGCGACTGCCGCCACTTCGGCTGCACCTTGACAAATAACTCCAAATACACTTTGCCTTCAATTAACTTTTGAATCTGTTCGCGGGCCGCACTGCCGATCGACTTGAGCATACTGCCGCTTTTACCGATTAAAATACCTTTTTGGGAATCCCGTTCGACGTGAATTGTCGCCAGAATGCGCGTAATTTTTGCTTCTTCTTGAACTATGTCGATCGCGATTGCTACCGAATGCGGCACTTCTTCCCGCGTCAGCAGCAAAATCTGTTCCCGAATCAATTCGCCCATAATAAAGCGTTCCGGCTGGTCAGTCACCAAATCGGGCGGATAATAGTAAGGCCCAACCTCCAAATGTTCGATTAACAATTGTTGCAGCGGCTCGACACCCTCGCCCGTGAGAGCGGAAAATTTCACTACAGGCCACTCAGGATTGACAATTTGCTCGTAAGTTCGATCGATCAACACGGAATCCTCCGGTTGTTCGTCCAACTTATTCATCCCCAAAATCACCGGAACTTTGCAATTGCTGAGAATTTCGACAATATATCGATCGCCCCCTCCCGATTCTACCGAACCATCCACCACAAACAGCACCACATCCACCGACTGAATCGCTGTGCGGGCATTCTGCACCAAAACCTTGCCCAATTGGTGATGTGGCTTGTGAATTCCGGGAGTATCTACAAAAATAATTTGTGCTTCAGGTGTCGTTAGGATGCCCCGCAGCCTGTTGCGCGTCGTCTGAGACACCGGCGAAGTAATCGCAATTTTCTGCCCCACCAACTGATTCATCAGCGTTGATTTTCCGACATTCGGGCGTCCGACAATACCCACAAAGCCCGATTTGTAACCCGCCGGAGCCACGGGAACACCCATAATGTCCGATACGTCGATAAATTTACTATCTTCCACTAAAATCACCTATTTTCAAGCCCCTTCTCTGTCTATTGTCGCCTGAAAATACTCAAACGCCCATCGATGCACTGTAGCATCTTTCTCGCCCTGGTATGGCGCGCCACACTCAAACCTCGATCGAGCCGCAAACCAGTGTTAAAACGTGATACGCGATCGGCAAAACTTGATATCTGAGACAAAATTTGATAAAGTTCCAATGACATCGCTCAAAAATGAATCATTCTGGTAAAACCGACTCCCCAATGCTGTAACAACTTCAGATGTGTAAATATCTAACTCAACTGAAACTTTTCTACAGTTTGTCAGGCCAACCAGTTTTAACATTTTTGAGAATGTTTGGTAATAAATTAGGCAGGTTAAACTCAAACTCAAAAGCTCAATGTCATGAGGCGCTTTTTTCATAAAAGCTACTGTTTTTAGAACCTACCTAATTAGTGCTAATCATCATAAAGTTGAGGAGATGAATCAGATGAAATCGAAATTATTTTGGAGTTGCTGCACCGTTTTGGTAGCAAGCTTGCCTGTTTCCGCCTTGGCTCAAACCAGCCCTCCCACCAGCCCTCAAGCAGGTATTGACTACAAGGGTGGCTCGAAGAAATATCAGTTGGTACCGGGCAGAATCCAAGACCGAACCTTGCCCAAAGCCTTTGACTTTCCAATTATTACCAATGTTGGTACTGACACTAGCATCACCTCGGATTTCCTAATTACCGATCAGTTTCGCGCCCCAGCGGGTCGTACAGAATACACCGGAGCTCTCACCGCCTGGGCAGCATCAATCAGAGAATGTCTCGCCAAACAACCACTCTTGATTCGAGCCAGCACCAAGAACCCGATTCAGATTAATGGTAGAGTAGGCACGATTGTCAGAAACGCAAATAACCGTGCAGTTTGCAAATAAGCCAGCAATATCACAGGGGCTAAATTGACCGTAATTGCTGTAAGGGCGGGTTCACCAATATCTCCCATGCAAGCATCGATACAGTAAACCCGTCACCGCAGCGATATTGGGGTCAATCGAAGCCAGTTGATATAACTTCCGCTATCTAAAGATAAAAACTAGAGAGTGTTTTTGAACAAAAAGAGCAATAGAAAACCTATTGCTCTTTTTGTTGGCGAAATTTCAATTAATATTTATTAGGACTTATATAGCAATCCTTGCAGGAGTCGTAAATTTTTCACCCCACCCCAACCCTCCCCGAACTCGCGGGGAGGGAGTAAGAAATTCACAAATGATTTAGGATTGCTATATGATATCGGCTGAAACGACATCATATAAGAGGTTTGTAGTTAGGAATGCAAGCCCTTATCAAAGTTTAAGGACTTGCATTCCTCACTGCAAACGACATAATTACGCAGAAACCAGCTTTTTTCCAAAAAATCCCGTGGAACCCGAAGAATATGGATTTTAACACCTGGTTTATGAATGTTTGTCTGCGTAATTCACGATTTAGTAGCGCAAAATTCATGTGTACTCAGTAAAATTTCGCCATAATCAGGAATCCAAGCTAGCCACTGTTCTTCCGAACATTCACACAACAGCCACGCTTCGTCAAAGCTGAATGCTGTTGGCGGATTGAACAATTTAACCCACATAGAAGGAGTCAATTTTGGTGCAGGTACGGCGCAGCCAAATTTTTCCCAGTCGCTGACACTGGCGAAGCTTCCGGGCGTTGGTTGGGATTGCCAAGTACGAATATCTGTTTGCAGTTGCATAACTACTCCTGTCTAGCTAAGAGTCTGCACCAGGGCGCGGTTGAAACAACGCAGAGCGAAGGCGCAGATAAACTTTGATTATGTAGTCTATGTTACGGAATTATCTAGGCGAATGTGTAACGTTGTAGCAAAAATTTACAATCGAGAGGAAAACACAGGCTCAAAGCTGAAAAGGTCGATCGGCTATTGTTCAGCTCGGCAAAAATCGCCTACCATAGCAAACAACATCTGATATCGTTTCGGGCTGCATCGTCAGGTGATAAATTAGAGGGCAATTCATGAATGATTGTTACAAGTCGCCACCTATCTCGGCGCAATTTTCAGTTGTTCGATTCACAGTCAACAGTCAACAGTCAACAGTCAACATCATTTCGGTGCAACCGGAATAGATATGATTTATTTCAAAAATTCCGACATGAACCCAACTGCCAAATCCCAGTGGAAAACTCTAGATCGCTTTGTAGAAATCAACTCTCATTGGGTAAAACTAATCGCCGAACATCTCGAAACAACCGAAGGAAAAACAGTAGAATATTGGCGAGTAGAAAGAGCAGATTCAGTGGTAATCTTGACAATTCAAGCTGGAAAATTGCTATTTCCCACACCGATGTATCGCCCCGGCGTGGCATCCGCAACCCTCGATTTTCCCGGCGGTCGCCTACCAGCCGAAGCCACTCCAGCAGCGGCCGTTCCAGCTATAATCAAGAAAGAATTAGGCGTGACAGAAAGTGCGATCGCCCGCATCGAACCGATCAACACCGTCGGCTGGGCAATAAACAGTTCCTTCTCCAATCAAAAACTCTACGGTTTTGTTGCAGAATTGCACCCTACAGCAATAGTAAACCCCGAACTTATCGGTGCGGAATATCCTGTCACCTCAGATGGAATTCGCGACTTGCTTAAAAATTTAACTTGCCTCCAATGTCGAGCCTTACTGCTAGAATGGCAAAATCAAGTCGATTTTAGATTTTAGAATTGGGAATTGTCCCCCGATGCTCGCTGATTTGAATTTTAGGACTTACGCTCATAAACCGGGTTTCTCTGACAAATTTTGGGTTAAGCAGCAAATTATCTCAGAAAAAAACCGGGTTTCTAGCTCCTTGTCTGTAAGTCCTAAAATTCCTGAAAACCCAAATCACCGGAACTAATCATGCCTCTCAATCATGAAGTTGCTGTCGAATGCCTCGACGTGACATATCGCCTCAACCGCAGGCATTTAGTAGACAAACTCAATTTCAAAGTGCTGCAAGGTGAAGTTTTAGTATTGCTGGGACGCAGCGGGAGTGGCAAAACTACTACCATGAAATTGATTAATAATTTACTAACGCCAAGCAGCGGCGAAGTTCTTGTCATGGGAAAACCGACAACTCAGTGGAACCCAATTCAACTGCGCCGAAAAATTGGCTATGTCATTCAAGAAATTGGTTTATTTCCCCATTTTACCGTCGAGCAAAACGTCGGTTTAGTGCCAAAATTAGAAGGTTGGGAGGGCGATCGTATTCAGTCTCGCGTCCGCCAACTGTTAGAATTAGTCAACCTCGACCCCCAGCACTTCGCCAAACGCTATCCCCATCAGTTATCCGGCGGACAGAGGCAGCGGGTAGGCGTCGCCAGAGCACTGGCCGCTGACCCTCCGATATTGTTAATGGACGAACCGTTTGGTGCTTTAGACCCGATTACTCGTCTGGAATTACAGCGGGAATTCGGTCAATTGCAGCAGCAACTCGGCAAAACTGTGATTTTTGTGACTCACGGCATTCAAGAAGCTTTTTTGTTAGCTTCTAGAATTGGTTTGATGCAAGACGGACGGTTGATTGAATTGGCAACACCTAATGATTTTATCGCATCTCAGCATCCAGAAGCGGGGGCATTTCTTGAATGTTTGCAATTACCCGGGACGGGGTAATAATATAATGTGCGATCGCATCATTCGTTTATGGGTATGGCTGGGTTTTTGAAGCTGATGGCGGGAAATTAAATATATTGGTGAACCCACTCCTACGAGATATTCGATTATACCATAATTTACAAGTCCGAATTCCTAATTACTAATTCCTACATGATGCAATTTATCAATCGGTATGGCGCTGAGATAATTCAGCGCGCAACTGAACACTTATATTTAGTAACTGTTGCAATTTTTATCGCTATTATTGTGGGGATGCCCCTGGGAATTTTAGCCACGAGAAAACCAAAATTGAAAAAGCCAATTTTGGGATTTGCTAATATTATGCAAACCATTCCCAGTTTAGCTTTGTTTGGCTTGCTAATCCCGGTGCCGATAGTGGGTGGAATAGGCGATCGCACGGCAATTATCGCCCTCACTCTGTATTCTTTACTGCCAATTATCCGCAATACTTATACTGGTATTGTCGGCGTCGATCCAGCGATTACGGAAGCCGGAAGAGGCATGGGGATGACTGATATGCAACTGTTATGGCAAGTGGAAATTCCCCTGGCACTAGGCGTGATTCTGGCGGGGGTGCGAGTTGCTGCGGTAATTGCGATCGGACTTGCTACAATCGCCGCTGCAATTGGCGCGGGTGGCTTGGGGGTGTTTATTTTTCGTGGCGTTGCTACAGTCAACAATCAGTTACTTTTGGCTGGGGCAATTCCGGCCGCTTTAATGGCATTAGTTGCGGATTTTGGGCTGGGTTTGGTAGAAGCCCGCCTCTCGAAAAGTACATTAAAAACTCTTAATCAGGACTAAAATCCTGACTGCCATCTGTCAGCTTTGTCACTCTCTGCAAACCAGAATTATTCGCAGGATTCGCTATCAGATTGCGGATTTCATTTGAGCGTTCCATGTACTCTCGATCGCTCAAAACAGCTTGGCTTCCCTCCAGGGAAATAGCATCTGCCAAATCGATCCAAGAACGGCAACCGCCGTATTCAGGAATGTAGGGAATTTCGCGGATTTCTGCAAGGCGATAAGCCCGCAGCAATAAAATATAAATTGGCTGAGTTTGTTTCCATTTCAGGCGATCGCTGACAAAATTTTCATTCCAAATATGGTAAGAAAATAGCGCAGTAATTGCCGGTTCCCAAGCTACCAAAAAAACATCAGTAATCTCCGCCCAACTGCCGATTCTAATAACTTCAGGATGCCAACCAGATTCGACAGTCTTGACTTGATGTGCAAACTCCGGCTTTAATAAACCCGACTGTTGGTGTTCAAAAGTTGGATACAGCAAAACCTGCTTGTCAGTGACATTGAACTGTCCTGCTTGCTCGCGAATTCCCCCCTTCCGCAACAGCACAATCGTTTGACCTTGTTCCAAAGCATTAACTGCTACATTCCATTCTTTCAGCGCCTTAGTAGTTGATTTCATAGGAATTTAGTTGGGTTTTAACAATAGTAACAAAAATCGGTATTTTCAAGCAAGTACAGCCATTTTTTATTTTTTGGGTGCATCTCACTTTGGCGAGTATGCCCAAAAAGGGTTAAAATGAAAAAGCTAGTAAAATTGCCAAATAAAGATGAGGTAAAGAAAATGACACCCTCAGACCAAGAACAGCTAAAAGCCTACTTAAAAGCCGCCGCAGAAATTCTTTACAGAAATACGGATCCAACCGAGTTAGAAAGTTTTGACAGTATAGAAAAATCTCTCCGTCAGAAAATGCTAGAAGAAGTGGGTCCAGAACTAGGTAGCTTTTTTTTTCAGCAGCATCAGGGATTCAAACAGGAAAATCCAGAAAAATAAAATCAATAGTCGGTTCGCTCGAAATTACAGACAATCAAGCGAAATATTTTGGATTGAAAGCTTATAGTCAATTCAGTCCACTGATGGAAAAATGCTGTCTTTTAATCAGTGCCAACGAATCTTATCAAATGGCAGAAAAAGATTTAGAGATTTTCACTGGTATCAAAATCTCTCACAGTACATTACATAGATTAGTCAAGCGACAAGAATTTGAATTACCTATATCTAAACAAGGAGTCCAAGAAATTACATTAGATGGCGGAAAAGTCAGACTACGCAACGAATCTAAAGGCGAAGGGTGTTACTGGAAAGACTATAAAGCCGTTTGTTTCGATAATGTTTATTCGGGAGCATTCTTTCAAAATAATCAAGATTTAATTGATTGGACTAACAGCCAAAAATTGCTACATCCTATGTATTGTTTGGGAGATGGTCATGCCGGAATTTGGAAGATATTTCAAGAAATCGGAGATGTCGAACAAAGACAAGAAATTTTAGATTGGTATCATCTAAAAGAAAATCTTTACAAGATAGGAGGCTCACTAAAACGTTTAAAGCTAGCAGAAAATATGTTGTGGCAAGGCAAAATAGATGAAGTCATTAATCTATTTAAAGAAATGAAAAAAAAAGAAGTTAAAACATTTTGTAACTATTTAGAAACCCATCGTTGTCGAATAGTCAACTACCAATACTATAAAGAAGAATCCATAAGTTCGATTGGTTCTGGAACAGTTGAATCAATTATTAAACGAATTGGATTCAGGGTCAAAATATCAGGAGCGCAATGGAATATTGAGAGTGTTCCCTCTATCCTTTCTCTTCGCTGTGCTTACCTCAACGGTCAACTTTCAATTTGATGTATTTGCCAAAGTGAGATGCACCCCATTTTTTCCTGTTAAAATAAGGTAGTCGTGACTATAGCCATCCTAAATCATTTGTGAATTTCTTACTCCCTCCCCTTGATAAGGGGAGGGTTGGGGTGGGGTCAAAAATTTACGACTTCTGCAAGGATTGCTATATGCAAGACTACCTTATTTTGATAAAGACAATAATTGGTTGGACTACATCGTGGGCAAACTGCTGTTATCTTTATTACTCTAACTATAAAATAATCGTCTCTTCTTTCTCCAAGCTATCCTCTACTATCACACCGGGGATATTCAGCAATTTTGTCGTTAATTTTTTCAGGATTTCACTTGAATATTTAATAAGATCTAGAAATAATAGCATATTAAGTGACAAACAATCATATTTAGATTTGTTAAAATTTAAATTTTATTCAAAAAGCTTAGATTATACTTATTTATAGTGCATTGAAAATTGTTTTTTAATTCGGTTCTGTCATAAATATCAGTAGACCTACTGAAATACTGCCTGCTCTTCAATTTCTCATTAGTGAAATTACGCACATGAGCATTACTATTTTCGGTTACAACCTCAGCGAAGCCATTTACGAAAGTGTCAATACTATTATTTATCGCGGCACCAAAGATATTGATCGAACCTCAGCAATTATCAAAACCTTCAAAACTGAGCATCCGACAATCGAAGAAATTTCCCGCTTAAGACACGAACATAAAATCCTCAGACATTTAGAAAGTGAAGGAATAGTCAAGCCCATAGCCTTAGAAAACTATCAGAACGGCTTAGCGCTGATAGTAGAAAATTTTAGCGGTCAATCTTTAAAAGATTTCCTTAACAATCAACCCTTGGCTATAAACGCATTTCTAAAAATCGGAATTCAGTTGGCAACAACTCTTGGAGAGATCCATCATAGTAATGTTATCCATAAAGACATTAAACCTCAAAATATCCTAATTAACTCAGAAACAAAAGAAGTAAAAATTATTGATTTCAGCATTGCTTCTCTCTTAGATAGAGAAAATCAAACCGTCACCAATCCCAACTTATTAGAAGGAACTCTCGCCTATATGTCGCCGGAACAAACCGGCAGAATGAACCGCTCAGTGGACTACCGCACCGACTTTTACTCCCTCGGTATTACATTTTATGAAATGCTGACGGGTAAGCTACCTTTTTCCGCAAAAGACCCCCTAGAATTCGTTCATTGCCATATAGCTAAAGCACCAATACCACCTCAAAAGCTGAATCCCGAAATCCCGGATGCAGTTTCTGAAATTGTAATGAAATTATTATCGAAAACCGCTGAAGATAGATATCAAAGCGCTTTTGGACTAAAAGTTGACTTGGAAACCTGCCAGCAGATGCTTTCTTCAGGAGAGATTTCCCACTTTATTATCGGTCAACTAGATTCCTACAGCCAATTTCTGATTCCGCAAAAACTCTATGGACGGGAAAGAGAAGTTGCTAGTTTGCTAGAAGCTTTCGCTCGCGTCAGTGGTGGGACAACAGAAATGATGCTAGTTTCCGGTTATTCAGGTATCGGAAAATCTTCCTTAGTTTACGAAGTTGATAAACCTATAGTCGGAGCTCGAGGGTATTTTCTTTCTGGTAAATTTGACCAATTTAAGCGGAATATTCCTTATGCTTCTTTAATTCAAGCATTTCAAGGATTGATGCGGCAACTGCTCACTGAAAATTCCACTCAAATAGCAATGTGGAAAGCTAAAATTCTCGAAGCACTTGGTGCCAATGGGCAAATTATTATTGATGTTATTCCCGAAGTAGAAAAGATTATTGACCCACAGGCTGCTGTTCCGACCTTGGGACCGACCGAATCCCAAAACCGATTTAATCGACTGTTTCAAAAATTTATACAGGTGTTTAGTCAAGCCGAACACCCCCTAGTTCTATTTTTGGATGACTTGCAGTGGGCAGATTCAGCTTCCCTCAAGCTAATCCAGCTAATTATGACCGATCCCGATAGTAAATATCTGCTATTAATTGGGGCCTATCGGGATAATGAAGTCAGTCCTACTCATCCCTTAATTTATACCTTAGAGCAAATTCAAAATACCAATGCGGTAGTCAATAATATTATCCTCCAAGCTTTAGAAATCTCCCATGTCAACCAGTTAGTCAGCGAAACCCTGCGTAGTCAAATTTCCGAAGTTTTGCCCCTGGCTGAGTTAGTTTTTAAGAAAACCCAGGGGAATCCCTTCTTCTTAACTCAACTGCTCCAATCCCTTTATCAAGACAAACTCCTATCCTTTGATTTCGATCGAGTTTGCTGGCAGTGGGATATTCAACAGCTTCAAGGCATTGATATCAGCGATAATGTCGTCGAATTGATGGTCAGCCAAATTCAAAAGCTGTCGTCCCAGACGCAGAAGGTATTAAAATTAGCTGCCTGTATTGGAGACAAATTCAGTTTAGAAGTTTTGGCAATTGCTAATAAAAAATCTCAGTCAGAGACGGCAAGAGATTTATGGGAAGCGCTACAAGCTGGTTTTGTTATCCCGCTAAATAATTCCTACAAAATCCCCCTGCTATTTGAATCGGAAACATCGACAGAAAATTCAACCGAACAGTTTGATGTCATTTATAAGTTTTTGCACGATCGAGTGCAGCAGGCATCTTATTCTCTAATTCCCGACGATCAGAAAAAAGAAACTCACCTCAAGATCGGTCAATTACTACTGCATTCTATCACCCCTGAAGAACAAAAAGAAAACATCTTTATACTGGTTAACCAGCTAAATTATGGTAGTGATTTACTCACTTTAGAAAGTGAAAAATATGAACTCGCAGAACTCAATTTGATCGCCGGGAAAAAAGCAAAAGCAGCAACAGCTTATGAGTCAGCCGTTAAATATTTGAATATGGGTTTAGGACTCCTCGCTGCTGATAGCTGGGAGACTCAATATAAGCTGACGTTAAACCTCTATTTAGAAGCAGCAGAAGCGGAATTTATCACCACCCACTTTGAGCGATCGCAACAGTTGTCTGCTGTGATTATCAAAAAAGCAAAAACCATCCTAGAAAAAAGAAAAGTCTATGAACTAAAAATTCAGTTTGATATGGCTGAAAACCGAGCACAATCAGCAATAGATACTGGTATTAGTGTTCTCGAAATGTTTGGCGTTTACCTAGAGCAAGAACCCCCTCAAACATTGATCATTGAGGATTTAGCCAATCTGCCACCAATGACAGATGTTGATAAACTTGCGGCTATGCGGATATTAAGCAGCATCGTGATCTCGGCTTATCTTGGTAATGGAGCGATGCTGCCACTAATTATATATACGATGATCGATTTGTCGATCAAGTATGGCAACTCGCCCGAATCTGCTTACGCTTACGTTTTCTATGGCTCTCTTCTATGTGGACCAATGGGGGATATAGATTCTGGATATAAATTTGGTAAACTATCCATTGTTGTATTGGAGAAATTTGAAACTAACTCCCTCAACTGTAAGGTGGGGTTAATATTTAATGCTATTCTTAGATGCTGGAAAGATCATAGTAGAGAAACCCGCGAACCTTTGATTAAGGCAATGCAAAGTGGCTTAGAAGTAGGTGATTTGGAATGTGCTTGTCACTGTCTAATCAATTATTGCTACATGACATTTTTAACAGAAAAAGAGCTAGAGAAAGTAGAATTTGAGCAGGAAAAATATGTTGCTATTAGCATTAAATATAAGCAAGATTATGATACTTTTGCTATCAAAATTTACCAGCAATTAGTTAAGAATTTGCTTGACAAAGCCCCAGATAAATATCGGTTGATTGGTGAGAGTTTTAATGAAGAAGAAATGGTTCCAATTTTCCTAGAATCTAATAATGGGACTCTGCTCTTTTTTTACCATGCCGTTCAAGGGATGCTCCGTTATTGTTTTAAAGATTACGAAGGCGCAATAGTCAATGCTAGTTTAGTATCAAAATATGCCAATTGCGGTGTGGGATTAATTCAGAATGCCCTTGGCAACTTATACCATTCTCTTAGCCTCCTAGCAATGTATCCAAAAGCCTCAGCAAAAGACCAAGAAGAATACCTAAGTCAAGTATCAATAAACCAAGCAAAAATGAAGACTTGGGCGTTCCATGCACCGAGTAATTTCCAGCATAAGTATGACTTAGTAGAAGCAGAAAAAGCGCGGATTTTGGGACAACCTTTAGAAGCGAGCGATTATTACGATCGCGCCATAGCCGGAGCCAAAGAACAGGGATATATCCAAGAAGAAGCATTAGCCAACGAACTAGCAGCAGAGTTGTATTTTTCCCGCGCTCAAGATAAAATTGCTCGGATTTATTTAACCGATGCTTACTACGGATATAGTCGCTGGGGAGCGAAAGCTATAGTCAAAGATTTAGAAGCCAGATATCCTCAAATACTTTCCCGGATAGCCAAGCCAGAAAGTCAACGTAGCCCGGTCACTATGACAACTACCTCGACGAGTGGAGGAAGTGCAGGATCTCTAGATTTAGCTACTGTGATCAAAGCATCTCAAGCTCTTTCTGGTGAAATTGTACTGAGTAAGCTGTTGGCAAAATTGATGAAAATTGCGATCGAGAATGCGGGCGCTCAAACTGGCATTTTCATTTTAGAAAAAGCGGGAAATTTACTAATAGAAGCCTATGGAACCGTAGATAGCGATGTAGAAGTGCTGCAAACAATACCAGTAGAAACAAGTCAGCAACTACCCATATCTTTGATTAACTATGTTGCCAGAGTTCAGGAAAATGTTGTATTAAACGATGCGAGTTGTGAGGGAACCTTCACGGCGGATACTTATATCGTCAACCACAAGCCCAAGTCAGTATTATGTACTCCCATCGTCCATCAAGGAAAACTTACTGGTATTTTATATTTAGAAAATAATCTCACAACTGGTGCTTTTACTCCCGATCGTTTAGAAGTTTTACAACTTTTATCTTCTCAAGCAGCTATTTCGATTGAAAATGCCCGTCTTTATAACGATTTGGAAGCAGCAAACGCTACTTTAGAAGTGAAGGTGGCAGAAAGAACGCAACAGTTACAAGAAAAAAATATCGATTTACAAAAAGCAGAAGAATTAGCGAAAGCTGCCAACTCTGCCAAGAGTGAGTTTCTGGCTAATATGAGCCACGAGCTCCGAACGCCACTTAATGGCATTTTGGGTTACACCCAAATCCTCAAACGCCAAAAAAACTTGGCTGACCAGCAAAAAGATGGTCTGAACGTGATTAGTCAGTGTGGCGAACACCTCTTAACCCTTATTAACGATATTTTAGATCTCTCCAAAATCGAAGCCCGAAAAATGGAAATCCACTTGAGTAATTTCCATTTATCACAATTTTTGGAAGGCCTGGCTGAAATTTGCAATATTCGGGCAGAACAAAAGGGAATCTCCCTGATTTACGAGCCAATTACTAAATTACCTCTTGCTGTCGAGGGTGATGAAAAACGATTGCGGCAAGTTTTAATTAACTTACTCGGCAATGCGATTAAGTTTACTGAAAAAGGTGGAGTGGCATTCAAAGTAGGATATCAGGATGGCAAAATCCGGTTTCAAGTGGAAGATACCGGAGTTGGGATGGCACCAGAGCAATTGCAAGATATATTTTTGCCTTTTCACCAAGTAGGAGATGCCACTCGCAAGGTTGAAGGAACCGGGCTGGGACTGGCAATTAGCCGCCAATTAGTCCAGATGATGGGCGGTGAAATCAAGGTAAAAAGTACATTAGGAAAAGGGAGCATTTTCTTCTTCGATTTAGATTTGCCAGAAGTATCCGAATGGGCGAATAATGAGGCCAAAGCGAATGCTCACGTCATCGTTGGTTTCAAAGGCGAAAAATGCAAAATTCTGATCGCTGATGACAAGTGGCAGAATCGTTCGATGATGGTGGGAATGCTTCAGCCTTTAGGCTTTGAACTGATGGAAGCTATCGAGGGTCAGGACTGTTTAAACAAGGCGCAAGAGTTTAAACCCGACTGTATCTTAATGGACTTGATGATGCCAATAATGAGCGGTTTAGAAGCGACCCGCCGGATTCGCAAATCACAAGGTCAGACTAATCTAGTGGTAATTGCTACTTCAGCCAGCGTTTTTGATTTCGATCGAGAACAAAGTGTTGATGTAGGTTGCAATGATTTTATTCCTAAGCCAATACGAATAGAGGAGCTTTTAGAAAAATTACGTACTCATTTAGGGTTAGAATGGATCTATGAAGATAATTTGGAAGAAATTAGGAAAGCAGAAGCAGAAAAAAAATCTCTAAGCTCTGAAATTGTAGCTCCCCCCGATGACGAAATTGCCGCTTTATTCAATCTAGCCATGATGGGCGATCTTCGAGCCATTGGGGAGCGAGCTACAAAGCTAGAACAACTCAATGAGCAATGGGGGCCCTTTGCTACCCATCTGCGCCAGTTAGTGAAAGGATTTGAAGAACAACAAATCTTGGAGTTTATTAAGAAATATAGGACTGCGAAATAATGAATAACGAACTTCCCGAACAAAGCACGATTTTAATCGTAGATGATACCCCGACTAATTTAGGTGTACTGTTCGATTTTTTGGCGGATTTTGGCTTCAAAGTATTGGTAGCTAGGGATGGCCAAAGTGCTCTCCAAAAGGTCGAATATGCCGCGCCAGATCTGATCCTGTTGGATGTGCTTATGCCGGGAATAGATGGGTTTGAAACTTGTCGCCGTTTGAAAGCGAATGATTCAACGAGAGACATTCCCGTGATTTTTATGACGGCTCTTGCTGATACGGTGGATAAGGTTAAAGGTTTGAGTCTGGGTGCGGTGGATTATATCACTAAGCCTCTTCAGCATGAAGAGGTTTTAGCTCGTGTTAATGTCCACATGAAGCTTCGCAATTTGTCAAAGAAACTCTTAGAGCAAAATGTGTGCTTGCAAGCAGAAATCGAACAGCGTATCAAAGCTGAATCCTCGCTCTTGAAGCTGGCATCGGAGTTAGAAAGGCGAGTTGAGGAAAGGACGGCTGAACTTTTACAATCCAATCAATTGTTAAAACAGGAGATTCAAGAGCGTCTCCAAGCAGAGGCGGGATTGCAACAATCGGAAGCTCAATTGCGAACCCAAGCTCAATGCTTAGAAAAAGCTTTTCGCGAATTGCAATTGACCCAGACTAAACTTGTGCAGAGCGAAAAAATGTCTTCTCTCGGCCAGCTTGTGGCAGGTGTAGCCCATGAAATCAACAATCCAGTTAATTTCATATTTGGTAATCTTTCTTACGCCCATGATTATACCCAAAATCTTATCGATCTCGTCAATCTTTATCACCAAGAATTACCAGCGGCTGGGCCAAAAGTTGAACAGAAAATAGACGAAATAGAACTAGCTTTTTTGGTGGAAGACTTACCTAAATTGCTGAGTTCTATGAAGGTAGGTGTAGACCGGATTCGCGAAATTGTTCAGTCGCTGCGAATCTTCTCGCGATTGGATGAATCTGAAATGAAACCGGTGGATATTCACCAGGGTATTGATAGCACTCTGTTAATTTTGCATAACCGTGTTAAAGGAAGGGGCGATCGACCTGCAATTGAGGTGGTCAAAGAATTCGGCAATCTGCCTCTGGTAGAGTGTTATGCGGGTCAGCTTAACCAGGTGTTTATGAATCTTGTTGCTAATGCTATTGATGCCATAGATGATTATAATACGACGCGATCGTTAAGCGAAATGAAAGCTAATCCTTCTAAGATTTTCATTCGCACTGAGGTCACGGAATCTAATCGAGTGTTAATTCATATTAAGGATAACGGGCCTGGGATGACAAAAGAAATTAGCCAACATCTATTTGAGCCATTTTTTACTACTAAGCCTATTGGGAAGGGTACTGGTATTGGGCTGTCAATTTCCCATCAGATTGTAGTTGATAAACACGGGGGGCAGCTCAATTGTATTTCAGCTCCTAATCAGGGGGCAATCTTTATTATTGATATTCCAATTCACCAGAAAATGTTTGCTAAAAATTTAATTACGATGTCTGAAACAGCTTTGGGTATTTCTTAGTGGATTTTAAATTAAGGGGAGTCAAATAAATTTTAAGGGTTGCACAACTATAATCAAAATCATCAGGCAGGGGGATATTCCAATACTTTAGGTAATGAAGTAAGCTAATCCGCATTTAAATTGCATGGTCAAATAAATTTTTCCTCTTGTGGGGTGGGCATCCTGCCCGCCCTCAACATACAAATTAATGCACAACAGCTTAAGAGAGGGATAAAAGCCTTCGGGAGTCTCTCACTTTTGCAGCCAAGCTAGAAATTGGAGTTTTGAGGCAGGAGGCAGAAGGAAAGAGGCAGAAGGAAGGAGAAGAAGTGTTTTTACAAATATGAGATGATCCCTTGCTATTGCTATTTGCGGCGGATTCACATTTAGGATACATTTAGGACAGTTCATACTTCCATTATGCAACGCCCGAAAATACACGGGACGGACGGGACGCCCATCCCACACAAAAAATCAAAATCATCCCGCTATTATGCAACACCTAAATTATTGATCTCGAAGCTAGTTTGCGACTAGCCTAGAAGGGATTAACGGACTGCTATCAAAATATTTAATTGGGAAACTAAAACGTCCAGATGTTCCGATGTTTATCGTCTAGTTGGTGAACCCTCCTGTGCGGCAGGGCAGTTTTATTCTCACGAAAATCGCGATTTTGACTCTTGTAGTGCCAAGAATGCCTACCCCCCGCAGACGATTTCACAGGCATTTGGGACATGGGGGCAGCCACGGGGGCAGCCCCTACAAGAGAATGAAACAGCCCTCTCCTGTGCGGTGTAGTCGTACAGGAGAGCTTGTGAACCGGGGTTTAGTCCTGACCAACTTTATTGCTAAATTCTCACTGCAAAAGATGCTGCTAATTCCCGTTCTGGTTCCATACCAACTGTAGGCGGCATGGAACGATTTGCTACTTGCTCGATCAGTTGTAGATGTTGCGGCAGCATTTTAGCTAAACTGTAGCGTTCTAGGGCGGTTTGACGGGCTTTGATGCGAATGTCTGCCATGCGGGTAGGATGGTCTAAAACTTCATCAATGCGATCGGCTACTTGTTTTGGTGAGAAGTAATCGACAAGCAAACCGTTTTCTCCGTCGCGGATAACTTCTCTGACTGGCCCTGTGTCGGAACCTATTACTAAACATCCGGTTGATAGAGATTCAATCATCGACCAAGATAGCACAAAAGGTCTGGTCAAATAAACGTGTACGTCGGATGCTTGAATTACTTTTAGATACAGTCCGTAAGGTAGGGGCCCGACAAAGTGAACCCGCGACAAATCTAGGGGTACTTTTTTGAGCATATAGTCTTTGTAAGACTCGCCGTTGGGTAAAGAACGCCCATAACAAACTCTTTCTGAACCAACGATTACGACGTGACAGTTGGGGCGGCGTTCTTGCACATAGGCGATCGACTCAATGAATTCGGGAAAGCCCCGGTAAGGTTCCATTCCCCGCGATACGTAGGTGACAATTTCATCAACGCCAGACAAGTCTAAGTTAGGCAAAATTAGTTTAGCACCGGGGTCTGGTTTGAAGTAATCGGTATCTACGCCGTCGTGGAGTGTGGATAATTTTTGTTGTAATTCTGGCGGAAATTGCGATCGCTGCCAATAAGTGGGCGACAAACCCCAATCGCAAGAGTATAAATCGATCAGAATCGGCGCATTTTTGATTCTAATTCTGGCCATATCGTCAACTGTTAAAGGTTCCGCTGGGTCAAAATCTGCGTCGGAACCAATAGCATGATAAAACCACTCGAAATAGCACAAAAGCGGCGTATTTGGAAAAGCTTCTTTGACAAATAATGTTGGCCCCCAACCGGAATGTCCGCAGATAATATCCGGTATGAAACCGTCTGCTTTGAGTTGTTCTGCCATTCTAAATACGGCTTGTCCGTAGATGACGGCACTTTCTAAAGGGCGGACGTATTGGTGAGTCTGCGCGTGGGGTTCCCGGCTGGGGGTAAAAGCTGCTTTGCGAACGCCGGGAATGTTCCACTCTGGGCGCTCGTTTTTAGTACCGAAAACAATTTGATTTTTGGGATCTGCGCCTAAAGCCGTGATAATGTGGCGGTATTGGGCGGGGAAGTTGGGATGGAGAAATAATGCTTTCATTGTCAGTTGTCTGTTGACTGTTGACTGTTGACTGTTGACTGTTGACTGTTGACTGTTGACTGTTGACTGTTGTCTGTTGACTGTTGACTGTTGACTGTTGTCTGTTGACTGTTGACTGTTGTCTGTTGACTGTTGTTAGTTGGAAGAAAATATTTTGAGGTGGCTAAAAAGCTTTGATTTTATTCATTGGGTGTTGGTGCTTTGCAGATCCAGACGCAATCTCGCGGTACTGAAGATGTATTTTTCAGGATGATTTGATAGTTTAAATGGTTGAGAAATTTTTCCATAATTGTATCAGTCATAACTGAAAATGCTGTGCCGTCTCTGTGCCCTAGCAAGTTTTTGTCCCACTCGCTGGCGAATTTTTGCCACCCTAATTCGGTGAAAATATTTGTGTGGTGAAACACGCAAATTCGATCGCCCCGCAGCAGTTTGGGAATTCGAGTCAGGTAGTTAAATATATCTACCGGCTCTACGTGTACCATTGTATCGTAACAAAAGCAGACATCGGCTGAACTTGGAGCGATGCCGTCTAATGTTAAACCGTCGAGTTTGACGTAAGAAACGCGATCGTCTCCCAAGCGCGATCGCGCCGCTTGCAGCATTTGACTGGAAATGTCGGCACAAATTAGTCGATCGCAATATTTCAGCAGCAGCGAACCAGTTTTTCCGCCGCCGATACCAATTTCTAAAACCGTATGTTCTTTTTTGATGTACGGTGCAATAAATTGCTGTTCTATCAGCGCTTCGTATTCGGCTAAGGAGTTGGCGGCACCGGCAGCTTTACCTATCCATTCGTCGCCAATATGGGCAAGTTCGGCATTAGTTTTTTGCCACTGTTGGGCGTAACTGTCCCATGCCTTTTCATAATCTACTCTTGGGCGATCGGTCATTTTATCATCGTTCATTTTTGATTATTTTATAGTATTGATGGCTCAATTTTCAATATGTTCCGCAATTTTTGGCAAATTATATTAAATCCTGCCAAAAGTCTACGAGGTGAGTTACTGCCCTTCACTGGCGGGGATGCTGGCACTGTAAAATGACTAATGACGGCTGAAATATGCTTCGCAGAAAATCTCTGCATAAGCTTGAGTCATTTCCTCAAAAGTATTAAGTGAATCCAAGACATATTTAGCGTTTTCAGCTAACTGCTGCCGCAAAGATTTATCCTCCAATAAACTAATCAAAGCTGCAACTAATTCGTCCGGGCGATCGGGCGTATAAAACAAACCATTAATTCCCGGCCGCACTTGTTCTTTAATCCCAAAAACCGGCGATGTAACAATTGGCAAATCGCAAGCCATCGCCTCCAAAATCACTCTCGGAAAACTTTCGACGCGAGAAGTGCACACAAAAATATCAGCCGCTTTGTAATATTTTCCCGTCTCCCCAGTTTCCGGGACTACTGTCACCCTTTGTCGCAACTCTGCTGGCAATTCCCCCACCAAATCGGCTAATTTATTGCTGTAAATACTCGGGCGATCGCCCACAATAAAACACCTAATTTTATTGTGCCATTTGTCCGGCAAAAGTGAAAGCGCCTTAACTAAATCCTGCTGTCCTTTGCGTTCGCATACCGTTCCCAGCAGCAAAATTACCACATCTTCCGCTGCAACACCTAAAGTTTTTCTAGCCAATTCAGAGTTTTCCGAATTTTCCAGTTTGCTCAAATCTAAGCCGTTGTGAATCACTGTAAAATTGTGGTGGCTGTTGAGAGGCAAATACCTGTCCCGCGTGGCATCCGCCACAAAAATCACTTTGTAAGGAAAGCGAAAACACTCTAAAGCTCTCGCCGCAATCTCCGAACCAAACCTGTTAAAATAAGTTTGCCAAGGTTCGCTTTCGTGCACGTTCCACACTGTAGGAGTTCCGAGTTGCCGCGCGGCATCAACTACAAAAAAGTTTTCTAAAGTATTGGCATAAATTGCATCTACTTTTAAACTGGCAATTTCTGTGCTAAAACTGCGGATGGCTTCATCATAAGCATCGCGCTGATAGATGTGTTCGAGAGGATTGTCGCGCACAATTACTTCAATTCCCTGCTGTTCGTAAGCTTGACGCAGGGGCCCGTCTGTTACGCAAAGTACGATCGGCTTAATCACACCCTCAGCCGCTAATTTCACTGCAATTTCGTACTGATGCAGCGGCGCACCCGTGAAATCCAGCGAATTGCTGCACATCAAAACTCTGATAGGATGAATCAAATTCTCTGCTTCTGCTACCAACAAACCAGAATCGGAAACTTCCAATGTATAACCTTCTTCCTTCTTCCCTCTTCCTTCTTCCTTCTTCCTTCTCTCTTCTTCCTTCATAAAAACCCGTCGGGGTTGAATATGAAAATACTCATCTTCTAAAGACAAATGAGGACTGTAAAAACTGTCATTTTTGCCCGCATACTTGCGCCTAAAAGCCGCCACTTCTTGAGGATTGTCGGTAAAACCCCTAGAAGTTCCCTCTTTGTGCAACAACTCCGCATCGGGACAATATACGCACCGATAACCCCGTTCTAACAATCGGTATCCGTAATCTGCATCATTGTAAGCAACAGCAAAATTTTCCTCATCAAAACCGCCCAATTCTAAGAACAATTGACGTGGAGTAATCGTGCAAGCGGCTGTTACCGCAGAGTAATTTCGCGTTACCATCGCTTGAGAAAGATAGCCTCGATTATTCTTGTCCATCAGCTTAAAAGCATGACCCGCCAAACCGTGATGCAGCCCGTGAATTACGCCCGCGTGCTGAATTCTGCCGTCGGGATATAACAGCCTCGCCCCGACTGCACCCACGCCCGCGATTTGAGCATATCCCACCATTTGACTCAGCCAGCGCGGGTTAATTACTTCAGTATCGTTGTTCAAAAACAACACATATTCGCTGTCAACTTGTTCGGCAGCGCGGTTGTTAATGGCTGCAAAACTAAACTTTCCCCCAGGATTTTTTATATGCAAAACTTGGCAATTTAATTGCTTTAAATATTCCAGAGTTTTCGGGTCGTCGCTTTCGTTGTCGATGACGGCAACTTGATAATTTTTGTATGTTGTAGTTTCTAGAGAATCCAGACAGGCTTTCAGCAATTTTAGCTGATTTTTAGTAGGAATAATTACCGTTACTGATGGGCCGTTATCCGGGAAATCCTGGGCAAATATGCCCAAATTTTCTTTAATCGCCCATGCGTGCTGAGCGACATTGCCGTTAATTTGGCGGCGGTTTAGTGCGTCTTGAATGGCTTTTTGACCGGCGGAAAAACTGGCAGGTTTCGCGGCCCCAGATATGGCTGTAGAACCGGGTGCTGTTCGCCAGTGATACAGCACTAGCGGCAGGTGCGCGACGTGGCGAGAAATTTCGGTTGCTCTTAAGGCAAAATCGTAATCTTGCGAGCCTTCCAAACCTAGCCGCAAACCGCCTATTTGTTCAAAAATGTGTCTTCTCACGGCGCACAAATGACCGAGATACATATAGGAAAGCAGCAGTTCCGGCGACCATTCCGGTTTGAATTGCGGGGCGAATCGGCGACCTTTAGTGTCGATTTTGTCGTCGTCGGAATAGAGAAAATCGGTAGCTGGATGCGCTGCAAAATATAAGGCGACTTCGCCTAATGCGTCGGGAGTTAGTTCGTCGTCGTTGTCTAAAAACAGGATGATGTCGCCTGTTGCGAGGGCGGCGGCGCTGTTGGTTGCTGCGCTGATGTTGCCGTTTTCTGTACGAAATGTGATGCGGATACGATCGTCCTTTTGAACCCAGCTTTTTAAATTTTCAGCAACAGTGAATTCGGTGCTGCAATCATCGGCAATGCAGAGTTCCCAGTTTGGATAAACTTGATTGATTACGCTGTCGATCGCACTTTCGAGAAAATCTATCTGCGGGTTGTAAACTGGCATTACTACCGAAATTTTTGGCAGGGGTTCCCGGCAGAATTTTAACCGAGAAATCAAGTAATCGCGCGCGCGATCGTTCCACTGATTCACCTCCAGCCAAGCATCATACCTATCAATCGGTTTAGGAAGCACAAAACCCGCAGGCGGCAGCAATTCCCCAGGCGCAGTAAACTGTTTTTGCTGCCGATAAATCTTCCCCAACTGGCGGAGCACTTTCACAATTTCCCAGGGCAGGGGCAAAATTCTCCCAAGACGCTGTTTTCTTTCCCTCGCCCGCTGCTGAATTGCGGCTGTAAACCTTGATAACTCCTCAAACTTATCTGCACTTCGCTGCCAGATATGGTAGCGCCGCACTGTCAATATTTTAGGCGCTTGAAAAGACAAAATTTCCCCGGTTTCTAACTCAGCTTGCAGAGAAACGTGCCATTCCCCTGGTGGCAAATCGACAAGGGCCTCAAAACCGCTTTCCGAACTGTTAACCCAGTCGGGAAACACTTCGCCGACATCTTTTCGCCGTAAACCGTAGGCGCATTCTACAGAAGTATCGCCGCACAACAAGCTTAATTTAGCAATTTTGCGATCGTGGTGGCAGCACCAACCTGCAAACAAAATTTGACCCTGACGCTGTTCCCACACTACTGGTACATCTAACGATGCTTGAATCGTTGAAACTAACAACGGATAAGCTGCCAACAAATGCCATTTACCTCGCTCATCTTGCGCTTCCAGTAGCACTTCGTGCCGTCCCGCAGGCGCTTCCAATTCAATTGTAAAACCGGATTTCTTCGCAGCCGGAATATTAGAGTGTGCTAGCGCTATATCACTTCTATCTAGGCCGTAAACGCCTGCAAAACTCTGGTCTTTAATTCTGGCGCGAACTGCTGTAGTCTCTCTTTTTTGGTTAAAAACCCAGCCGACAATTAGCAGGTTGGAATCACAAACTTGCCAAGTAGTGGGTTGGTCTAACGAAAAAATAAATTTAGGGAACAAGTCGCGGATTTTGCGCTGAACTTCCCACAACTTTTCTCTCAGTTGCCACCCTATTGAAGACTTGATTAGAGCAAGTTCTGCCCGAAAATTTTCATTTTCCTGGCGGGAGTGTTCTAATTTTTCCTGAGTATCCTTTAATCTTTCCTGATTTTGACTTTGTGCGGTTTCTAACTGAATTAACTCAGCTAACTTTTGCTGCAATATAAATTCAGTCTCTTCAAATTGTACCTGAGTTTGCCCTAATTCTGCTTCTAATTCTAATACTTTTGCTAAAGCTGTTTGAAATTGCGATTCTTTGCCGGCAAGCTGTACCTGAGTTTGTCCTAATTCTGTTTCTAATCCGAGGAGTTTCGCTAAGGCTTCTTGAAATTGCGATTCTTTGCCGGCAAGCTGTACCTGAGTGTCCCCTAATTCTGCTTCTAATTTTAAGACTTTTGCTAAAGCTTCTTGAAATTGCGATTCTTTGCCGGCAAGCTGTACCTGAGTTTGTCCTAATTCTGTTTCTAATCCGAGGAGTTTTGCTAAAGCTTCTTGAAAATTTGATTCTTTGCCTGCAAGCTGTACTTGAGTTGCTCCTAATTCGGTCTCTAATCCCAACACTTTCGCCTGGGCCTGGTGAAATTGTTCTTGCCACTGTTTGAGTTCGGAAGAGGTGGTTTTTTGCTGTTTTTCCAGCAAGCGGATTTTTAGCCAATCTTCAAATGGCCAGACTGGAGAGGCTGGGAAATGAATAACTTGATCGATCGCATCTTTCGATTCGCTGCTCAGATTGCCAGCTTGGGTTTCCAAAAGTTCATATAGTTCTAATGCTTCGGGAAAATATTTTTCTATTAAACTCGGTCTGTGACTTTTGACAATATCGTTGACTAATAAAGATTCTTCAAAATTGTCGCCCGGTATCGCACCTAAGTTAACATTAAATTGTTCCTTGACTCGATCGAGGAAAAGTTCAGGAGTGTTGCCGATCGGGTAAACGTTGGCTAGGAGACAGCGATGGGGGAAACGTTCGTAAAGTTCTAAAACTTTTTGATTGTAGTGAATCCACATTTTTACTGCCTTTTCGGGATTTTGCAGCAAGCTGACATCGGTTCCCCGGCGGTAAAGGGAATCGACTACTTCCCAGGGCGATCGATAAACACAGATAAAATTAGCTTCGGGGAGCAAAGTCAGCCAAAAATCCCAAAAAAGGGCTGTTCGCGGGTCTTTCCAACCCCAATGTTTGTGAGTTTGTTGATTTTGGTCGATCGCGCGTTTGGCGATTTCCACGTATTCTGCTGCTACCGGAATCGTTTTTTCAAACGTACATCCGAGTTCATCAATACCGTGCGATCGCAAAACACTTTTGTGAAACTCCACAAAATCAACATTCTCGAAATGACCTTTCACATTTCCGTCGGCCGGGCCCACTAACTTTTTGCCAATATCAACCCCAACTTTCTGAAACAAAGAAGCTGTTAAAGACGTACCGGAACGGTGCATTCCGGTAACAATAAAAACCGATGGTTTGCTGTCATTTGTACTCACAATTTCTCTCCCTCGCCCTAATTCCCACACCAAATTTACTCCCTACTCTCCCGCTAAGCCCAGGGATCGCCTGACTTGAAACCACGCGCTTCTCAGCTTCCAGAACTTGCTGCTTTCCATTGCCAAAACTCGACACTTCGCTTGCTCTAGTTCTTGCTTGAGATTAATTAGTTGATTTTCAGTTTTCTCCAATTGCATTTGCACAGATACTAACTGATTTTGAGTTTGCTCCAATTGCATTTGAGCTGAAACTAATTGAGTTTGAGTTTCTTGCAAAATTGTGTGAGATTCTTCCAACTTTGTTTGAGTAATCATTAACTTACTTTGATTTTGCTCCCATTCTATCCTAGCCGACTCTAACTGAGTCTCAAGTAATTTGAGTTTTGTCTGAGTAGAACCCAACAAAGACTGCGATTGTCTTTGGTTAACCAGCGATTTAACAGTGCAAGTTTCCAGAATCCATTCCCAACCATAGTTATTGATTGCTTTGACTATTAACACATCCTGCAACCCTACAGTGTTTTTGGGTAAATAACAGCTCCAACCCGACTGTAAAGCCCCATTAGTTTCAAAATATCCAGCCACATCCGGGCGATCGTAAAAAGGCTCGCACCTCTGTACAACCTCCCCGTTTACCAGCACTTGCAGATCCTCAACTCGACCGTTGAGATTCACATCAGCTACCCATCCTTCCAGATACAAATTCTCCTTATTCGTAAAAGCAGCAACATCAATATATCCTTCTGGGTGGTGATTGAAATTCAACTCCGAAAAATCTCTAACTAACTCATTTGTGACAACATACAAATCCTGAAACCTGCAGATGCCTTTTTTGATGCGGTGAACAAAAGCTTTGCCTCCGCTAACTCTCTCGACACATTCTCTCACAAACTTTTCAGTTACATAAGTTGTGCCGTATTCCTCCTTATCTAAAGACTGGCTTTCGCTTTGAGCACTAAACAAAATACCATTAGCTGGCATTTCTATATTGGCTAGGCGCAAACACTCATCGTGAACGCTGAACATCAAAATGCCGTTAGGAGTCAACAAATCGTACAAATTTTGCAACCAACTTGTAAAAGTTCTTTCCGGCATATGGCTGAAAAAAGAATTAGCCAGAATGCAGTCAAATTTGCGGTCAATTAAATAATTTTCGGGTTTCCCAGTTGAGACAATACCGTTGACGCCCAAGTATTCAGTTTGAAACTTAACCGCGTTAGCATAAATGTCAGAAACCCAAATTCGTTCCGGCGGTATTTCTTGAATCAAAAACCTGGTAAATCGACCGTAACCGCAGGCAAAATCTAGAAAAGACGGTACATTTTCAAAACTGCCAAAATGCCATTCCACAACTTGTTTAACAGTATCCAAGATGCGACGCCCGATCGAATAATAGCGCACCAAAGCCCGATCGCGATCGTCTTTGACGTTGTTCAAGCTGAACAAATACATTTCATCGTCTTCGCAGATATTCAGTTTAAAATTTTCGGGAAACTTAGCTTGATCTTGAATAAATGCTTTGATTACGGGATTTTCGACTAAATCTAAATTGATATCGTTCATTGTTTTTACAGAATTTTAGATAACCTCTGTTGACTGCTCTTTCACTAGAGCATCAGCATTAACAACAGTTAAACACGGTTCGATCAGCAAGTCAACGATGCCGTTACCGCAGGACTCCGTACAAGACTGAACTCTAAACATCGCCACATCAACACAGCGATCCAGATAAGTTAAATCTCCATCAACCGTTCCCACAACCCCAGCATTCAGAAAATAAACCCCGGGATTCAGCAAACATTTAAACTGAAACTTCACTACAATTGTCGTTCCTGCTTCCACATATCTAACTGACTGACTAGAAGCCTTCAAAGAAGCACCCGCCAACTCAAAACCGCTAATTGTTTTAATCAACATTCCAAACCTAACCTTGGAAGTTGACCTCGAAAAAGTGACAGAGTAAGTATAAATATAATCTTGACGACCTAGCAAGTGATTTACCACATTTCCCTTCAGCGTCTCGATGTGGGGGTTGATAATTTCCGCTCCACGAGACGGATACCTTACCGTATTCGATGGTATCATCCCCGGATCGTAAAATTCATCGTAATATTCCTTGGGTTTAGAGAGATGTTGCTCCGGTTTAACTTCCCTCTTTGTGCTTTCTAAATTAGCCTCCTGAAGGTGGTCTTGACTTTCCTGTTTTGTCAGTTGGTTCAGAGCTCGAATATCTGACTTCAAGCCCAGAACCTGATCCGGATCGGCATAAATCAGCTTTTGATACTTAGAAATTACCACCTTCGGCGTGTGAGCGAGCAGCAATTCACCGCTATCCATTAAAATCGCCGAGGTACAAAGTTGCACCACAGAAGTAGCAGCGTGAGAAACAAATAAAATTGTTCCGCCACCTTCTTGAATGCTTTGCAAGCGGGCAAAACACTTGCGTTGAAAAGCTTCGTCGCCCACCGAAAGCGCCTCGTCAACCACCAAAATATCTGGCTCGACGCTAGTCGCAACGGCAAAAGCTAGCCTGACAAACATACCGCTAGAATAAGTTTTGACTGGCTGTTCAATGAAATCGCCAATATCAGCAAAAGCAGCTATATCGTCAAACTTTTCTTCAGTTTCTTTTTGATTGAATCCCAGTAACTGAGCGTTAAAAAACACATTTTGTCGCCCGGTAAATTCCGGGTTAAACCCGCTTCCGAGTTCTAACAAAGCGGAGACTCGGCCTTTAACATCGACGCTTCCTGTGGTAGGAGTCAGCGTCCCTACAATTATTTGCAGGAGAGTGCTTTTTCCCGAACCGTTGCGACCGACGATTCCCAGAGTTTGTCCTTGAGGAATTTCCAGATTGATGTCGTGTAGGGCCCAAAATTCGTCAGCCAGTTTTTTGCTGGGGTAAATAATTTCCTTTAAGCGGTCTCCTGGACGATCGTACCGCTTAAAGCATTTGGAAACATTTTTTAGTGAAATTACATTTTCTGTCATTGGCGGCAGTCAATCGATTTTAGATTTTAGATTTTAGATTTTAGATTGACTTGAAATCTCAAACATATTTACAGCACAATCGATTTTAGATTTTAGATTTTAGATTTTAGATTGACTGTAGATCTCAAACAAATTTACAGCACGTCAGCAAAAGCGGGACGTAAACGCCGGTAAACCGCCAAACCTCCACAAAATATAGCAGCAGAAATTAGCGTGGCGACACCCCATTCGCCCCAATGCTTAACTTCTCCAAGCAGTATGAGGTCTCGATAAACCTCCGAGATGGCGGCCATTGGATTTAGCCAAAATACCCACCCTCGCCACTCTTGGGGGATGATTGATGCTGGGTAGACGATCGGCGTCAAATAAAACCAAAAATTTAGAATAACACCTAATGTCTGAGGAATGTCTCGCAAAAATACAGTCAAGCCCGCTGTCAAATATCCCAAACCAGCAGTTATCAGCAACTGAGGCACCCACACCAGCGGCAGCAAGCATAAAGTAGCGTTGAGCTTTTGCGACGACACTGCTACTATCACAATCAAAGCTGCTAAACCCAGAGAACTTTCAAGAAAAGCTGTAAAAATCGGCACTAGGGGCAACAAACCGAGAGGAAATACCACTTTTTTCACTAAATTCGGCTGTCCCACCACCGATACTCCCGACTTAATCAAACCGCTGGTGAAGGCAGTCCAAGGCAGCAAACCTGCAAACAACCAGACTCCAAATGTAATGTCGCTGTTTTCTGGGAAGCCTGCAAGGCTGAGCTTTACCTTGAGGACGATCGAAAATACGTATGTGTAAATCACCAATTGCGATAGCTGATTCAGCAGCGGCCACAAATTGCCCAAAATCGAGCCTTTGTATTGAGCTTCCAAGTCCCGGCGCACCAATGTTGCCAGCAGATTCAGCTTCGCCCAGCGCTGTTGGCGTGTACTTCTGGGCAGCCTGCCACCCAGCCTTCGGGCCTTTTGGGCAACTCCTTTCACAGTTCTCTGCAATTTTTTCGCCCTCGTTCACTAGCTTCACACCTAAATCAACTCAAGCTACAATTGTGCAGCTTTTGCTAAACCGCAATTATTCCACAGCCCCGTCGTTTTGATCAAGCATCTGCCACCCGGGCTTGGGCTTCTTCCTTCTTTCTTCTTTCCCCTTCCTTCGGAGGTTATTTTAGCCGATCGCCGATCGCACTGCCGAACCGATCGCTAGTTTTTGCTCGTCGTCGTAGCCCCACCGCTGGAAAAATTCCTCGTACTCGCCGTTGGCACTCTGCAAACTTTCTAGCATTTGCGACGCTATAGTTTGACAGGCTGGCATTTGCAGCATTTGAATTAAATTGCGCGATCGCTCCTGCACTCTAGCAGAATCGGCCACCATTTTCTCCTTTTGCTGGCGCGAATGATGTACAACCATTGCCGCCGACATCGCCAAATTTTTCACCAGCAGTTCTGCTACGATCTCAGGAGCCGATCGCAGCGCCTCGACTACTCCGGGTGACGGGTGATCTGCCTCCTGTCGATCGTCCGTTAGATAGGTGACAAAAAACCCCCTAGCACCGTTCTGTGTTTTCACCAGAGAAGCCACAGCTTGCTGGATGTCGGCTTGTAAAAGTCGATCGGCGTCAATGAACGACAGTAAAGATTGAGTCAGCTCGATCGCCCCCTCAAAAGTTATGCTTTCCGATGCTAATAAAGAAGATGGAATACTCATAACGAACTCAATAATTTTAAAGATTCTGCTAACAATTGTAAACACTTCCCGCTGCGCGATCGCAGATAAATATGGCTATTATCTCCTCCAAACAACAGCCCCCCGACCCAAATCTACCCGAAGACATAGCCCCCGCCCGTCGCAAAAAAGCCGCCAAACCCCAGGCGGAATCTTTGCTAGAATCGCAAGAACTACCCGACGAAATCAACAGCAAACAAGACGACAAAATCCGACCTCAGCGTTTAGCTGAATACATCGGGCAAAAAGACTTAAGAGAAGTTTTGGCGATCGCAATTGCAGCAGCCAAATCTCGTGGCGAACCTATGGATCACCTATTACTCTACGGGCCGCCAGGGTTGGGAAAAACCACAATGTCGCTAATTCTAGCAGCAGAAATGGAAGTTGAATGCAAAATCACCACCGCCCCAGCGTTAGAAAAACCGCGAGATATTGTCGGATTGCTGATCAACCTCAAAGCAGGCGACGTGCTGTTTATCGACGAAATTCACCGCTTATCTAAAGTTACAGAAGAAATCCTCTATCCGGCGATGGAAGACTGTCGGTTAGATATTACGATCGGTCAAGGCAAAAGCGCCAAAATCCGCAGTATTCCCCTGAAACCCTTTACCTTAGTAGGAGCAACCACAAAAGTCGGGTCCCTCACATCTCCATTGCGCGATCGCTTCGGCTTGATCCAAAGATTGCGGTACTACGAAATAGACGAACTTAGTCTAATTGTCCAAAGAAGCGCCCAAGTTCTAGACACTCAAATCACCCCAGAAGGAGCCACAGAAATTGCCCGCCGAGCTCGCGGAACCCCCCGGATCGCTAACCGCTTGCTGCGACGAGTTAGAGACTACAGCCAAGTCAAAAATTTAAAGCCAATTGATGCCGAAGTTGCTTCACTCGCCCTGGAATTATTCAACGTCGATCCGCTAGGTTTAGATTGGACAGATCGGCGGATTTTGACAGCAATGATTGAGAACTTTAACGGCGGCCCCGTGGGCTTAGAAACCCTCGCAGCTTCCACAGGAGAAGACACTCAAACCATTGAGGATGTATACGAACCGTACTTAATGCAAATCGGATTTTTGCAGCGGACAAGTCGGGGCAGAATGGTAACTCTTGCTGCTAGAAAACATTTGGGTTTTATGGAATAAAAGGAGTAAAAAATGGTACAAATACAAACAAAAATACTAACTTTGTCCGAGTTTCTAAAACTGCCAGAAACAGAACCAGCTAGCGAATATATCAACGGTCAAATCATCCAAAAACCTATGCCACAAGGAAAACACAGCAAGTTACAGGGAAAGCTAGTCACAAAAATTAACGAGATAGTGGAACCGAGAAAGATTGCCCTAGCATTTCCTGAATTGCGCTGTACTTTTGACGGTAGATCGATCGTGCCAGATGTCACAGTATTTACTTGGGAAAGAATACCACTTGATGAAAATGGGGATGTTGCTAATGTATTTGAAACTTACCCAGATTGGACAATTGAAATTCTGTCTCCCGGCCAGAGTCAAACTAAAGTAACTGGGAATATTTTACACTGTCTGAAAAACGGCACTAAAATGGGTTGGTTGATCGATCCGATGGTGCGCTCGATCTTAATTTATCCCCCTGGAAAGCAACCGGAACTTTTAGCAAAACCAGAAGAATTGTTGCCGGTTCCAGATTGGGCAGCAGAATTGCGGCTGACGGTAGGAGATTTGTTTGGGTGGTTGAAACTATAGCAGAACTCAGTTGACAGTTGACAGTTGACAGTTGACAGTTGACAGTTGACAGTTGACAGTTGACAGTTGACAGTTGACAGTTGACAGTTGTTATTGGGTATCAATAATTTTCCAGGCTCTCCCTCCAATTAGCAATTAGCAATTAGCAATTACCAATTAACAATTAACAATTAACAATTCCCCATTCCCCATTCCTCATGTTGCTATACCTCCGAATAGAAAACTTTGCCTTAATTGACTGCCTAGATCTAGAATTTGGCCCGAGTTTGAACGTATTTACAGGGGAAACCGGCGCTGGTAAATCGATTATCCTAGATGCGATCGATGCAGTGTTGGGCGGGAAAGTCGATCGCCGATCGATTCGCACCGGAGCAGCGCGGGCAATATTGGAAGCTACCTTTGAATTGGACAAAGCCGCAGCTTTGTGGCTGGGCGAGCAAGAAATCGAACCCATAGACGGAAATTTAGCCGTTTGCAGCCGGGAAATTAACGCATCAAGCGGTGCTCTACGCACCAGATCTCGCTTGAACGGAATTCTCGTCAACCGCCAGTTAATGGATCAACTGCGCGATCGGCTTGTCGAAATTACGGCCCAAGGCCAAACCGTCCACCTCGGACAAGAAACCCTCCAGCGAGAATGGCTCGATTTATACGGCGGCAAAAAGCTCACTGAAGCGCGATCGATCATTACCTCCGCGTGGCTGGGAGCCAACAGCGCCAAAACAGCCCTCAAACGCAGGCGTCAGTCGGAACAGCAGCGACTGCAAAGACTTGATTTGTTAGAATACCAAGTCCGAGAACTCGGCGAAGCCCACATCGAAGACGCCGACGAACTCGAACAGCTAGAACACGAATCAATCCGGCTGGGCCACGTCGTCGAATTGCAGCAGCAGAGTTACCAAGTCCACCAAGCCCTGTACCAAAACGAGGGCGACAGCGCATCAGCCGCCGACTTGTTGAGCAAAGCCGAAGTAATTTTAAGCGACATGGCCGTTTACGATGTGCAGTTGCAACCAATCCTAGAAATGGTCAGCGATGCTTTAGCTCAAGCCACAGAAGCAAGCAGGCAAATTAGCAGCTACGGCGAACAATTAGAAGCAGATCCCGAAAGACTCGAAGAAGTAGAAGATCGGATTCGGGAGCTCAAACAAATTTGCCGCAAATACGGGCCGCTCAAAGAAGCGATCGCCTACTACCAAAGCATTCAAAACGAACTAAATGAACTTTTAGAAGGAGGCGAGTCAATGGAAGCCTTAGAACTCGCATATCAGACCGCTTTAGAGCAATTAAAAGACGCTTGCAGCCACCTCACCACCCTGCGACGCGAAGCAGCCCTCAAACTAGAAACGCACCTCGTAGGAGAACTTAAGCCGTTAGCAATGGAAAAAGTGCAATTTCAAGTCGAAATCTCGCCTTGTACCCCAACCGCTACCGGTGCCGACCAAATCGCCTTTTGTTTCAGCCCCAATCCGGGCGAACCTCTGCAACCCCTGGGCGCGATCGCCTCCGGGGGAGAAATGAGCCGCTTTCTACTCGCCATCAAAGCCTGTTTTTCCCAAATAGAAAGTGCCGGTACGTTGATTTTTGACGAAATCGACGCCGGAGTCTCCGGGAGAGTCGCCGGGGCAATCGCCAAAAAACTCTACCAACTTTCCGACAAACACCAAGTTCTCTGCGTCACCCACCAGCCGCTGATCGCCGCGATGGCTGATTTTCATTTTCGCGTCAACAAACAGACGATCGAAGCAGAACCAAGTATCGAGGAACCCGCAGCCAACTCCGAACCAGTCGAACGTACAGTAGTCAGAGTTGCCGCTCTCAACAGTGAGCAGCGACGGGAAGAACTGGCCCAACTCGCCAGTGGCCGCTCAGCAACAGAAGCTATCGCCTTCGCCGAATCCCTGCTTGTCGAAGCCGCCGGATTGCGCCAAACTCAGTCGGCCCAACCCTGATCAGACCCTCAAGCCGATCGGGGGGTTAAAAGGCGGAGTTTTTTCAGAGTCGGAGGTTACACTAAAAATATCAACCGCTAATTTTACAAAAAAAAGCTGAAAACCCCGTGAATTTAGTGGGATGAAAGCTAAGAGCAGCAAAATAGAGAGAAATTCTAGTTAAAAACCACAATTGTGTAGAGAAGGGCACACATCACTAGCAACTGGTAGTGTCACAATTGCGGCTAGTCCCACAAGGCTACCCCTTTTTCAGCAGTCCTCCCGCCAGTACGCATTCATGTTCCTGCGGGCGATCGGCTCAAAGATCGGCAGAACTTACTTAAATCAGGCACGCACAATGTCAAAATCAGTTAATAAACCATTTAAACAAGATTCGCGATCTCTAAAAAGATTGCAGCACTCCCACCGCCTCGTTACTCTCCCACCCTCCGTTCAGCAGCAAGCCTAACTGAATTTCCCTTGCCTTGTGGCCGGAGTTCTGTACACTGGGAAATACTTTCACACATACTTGAGTCTTGTGCGACAGGTGACTCACTAATCAACTTCCCCGCTCTCTCCGCTTAGAGACTAACCCTTACACTTAAGCTTCTGTAAAGGTCTATGAAATCTGCATCTTCCACCAATTACTCTTCTCTGGACAACGTGATTGATGTCGCTGTTGTCGGCGGTGAAAATCATCATCAGGAAAATTATTCTCCCCCGGAAATTAGGAGCAGTGCAATTATCCCACGCCAAGGAAACCTCTCTGGCATTCTCGACCTTCTAAATAAGCAAAGTTTCACAGTAGTAGTTAAGGAAGTAGAAGACAAACTTAAGGTTGTCAATCAAACCCTGGGAATGCTCGACAATATCCTGGAGAGCGAGGGATTTGATGCCATCCTCAACGAGATGTTGCAGTCGATTACCCTCAAAACAGGGGAATTGCTGAATGCCGCTCGCAGCACGATATTTTTATTAGACGAAGAAAAGAATGAACTCTGGGCGATCGTCGCTAAAGACGAAAATGGCAAAAGTCTAGAGATCCGAGTTCCGGCCCATGTGGGCATTGCCGGAGAAGTAGCCACGGAAAAAAAAGTGGTGAACATTCCTTATGATTTTTATAACGACCCCCGCTCTGCTAACGCCAAAAAAGTTGAGGAAACTACAGGATATCGCACTTATACAATGCTGGCGATGCCCCTGATCAACGAAGAAACAGGAGAGTTAGTAGCAGTAGTTCAACTGATTAATAAACTCAAACCCAACCACGAACATTATGGTACTTTAGAATCACAGATTGACAAGGCAGGATTTACTCAAGAAGACGAACAAGTTTTTAAAGAATTTGCTCCCTCGATTCGCCTAATTCTAGAATCTTCCAAATCTTTCTACGCAGCAACTCAGAGACAACGAGCAGCAACGGCGCTGATGAATGCCGTCAACGCTCTTTCTCAGAGCAGTTTAGATTTAGAAGATACCCTCAAGCGGGTGATGGATCAGGCCCAAGAACTCATGAACGCCGATCGTAGCACCCTGTGGCTGATCGACGAAGAGAAAGACGAACTGTGGACGAAAATCCCGATGGGCGGCAACCTTAAAGAAATTCGCATACCCAGAACCGCCGGTTTTGCAGGCATCGTCGCCCAATCTAGCGAACCGCTGCTGATTCCCTTTGACGTGTACGACGACCCCCGCGCCGCCACTTCCAAAGAAGTAGATCAAAAGTCGGGCTACCGCACTTGCAGTATGCTTTGTATGCCAGTCTTTAACTCGGACAAAAAATTGATTGGCGTCACCCAATTAGTTAATAAAAAACGACAAGGAGAATTCCCCCCCTACAACCCCCAAGATTGGCCTCACGCCCCCGAACAGTGGAAAGCGAGTTTCAATCGCAATGACATGGAATTTATGAAGGCGTTTAACATCCAAGCAGGAGTCGCGCTGCAAAACGCCAAACTGTTTGCAGAAGTCAAACAGCAAGAACAAAGACAAAAAGATATGCTGCACGCCTTGACTAACGGCGTGATTTCTACAGATAAAAAAGGCAATATAGTAGCGACAAATCCCAGTGCGAAAAAATTACTGGGTGTCAGCGATGCAGAATTAGCCGAAGGTCAATCTTTGCGCGAGTTAATTAAGTTAGAAAAAGGCGATTTTGCCAAATGGTTTGATACGTCTTTGTCTCCCGAAGACGATAACGACCGCCAGCAGTATTACCCAGATCAAGTTTTGCTTTCCTTTGAAGGAGAAGCGCAGAGTATCAATCTCTCGATTAATTCAATGACTGACGCTACCGACCCCAGCAAGGTCAACGGCGCGTTAGTAGTAATGGAAGATATTAGCAGTGCCAAGCAAGTCAAAAACTTGATGTACCGTTACATGACTCCAGAAGTAGCCGAAGCGCTGTTAGCTTCAGGGGATACTGGATTGGGCGGTAAGCGCAAAAACGTTTCGGTGCTGTTCTCAGACATTCGCAGCTATACCACACTTACGGAAAAATTGCAAGCCGAAGAAGTGGTAGTGATGCTGAATAAATATTTTGAAGTGATGGTAGATGTCGTATTCGAGTACGGTGGGACTCTCGACAAATACATCGGCGACGCTCTGATGGCAGTTTTTGGCTCTCCAGCGCCCCTAGAGGATCATGCTTGGTGCGCCATGCAAACGGCGGTGAAAATGCGGGAAAAACTGGCTGAGTTTAATCGAGAGCGTATGGCACATGGGGAATTGCCGATCGGCATTGGTATGGGCGTGCATTCCGATGAAGTTGTCAGCGGCAACATCGGTAGTAGCAAACGCATGGAATTGACTTCGATCGGAGACGGTGTAAACCTTGCCTCTCGCTTAGAAGGCGCTAGCAAGCAGTACGGAACCGATTTGATCATCAGCGACAATACTTACAGAGATTATGCCGATCGGCTGTACGTGCGAGAACTCGACTTTATTACTGTCAAAGGCAAAAGCGAACCCGTAATCGTTTACGAACTCGTCGGCATCCGCGAGGGATACTCGCCAGTGGGCAAGTCACTAACCGAAACACAGCAACAAATTATAGAACATTACACCAAGGGACGCGAACATTACAAAACTCCAGTTAGCCAAAGACTCTCAGAAAGTGAGGTGAAAAACATCTTAAAGGATGTCGCCGAAATGCCGGAGGCAGAGATTAAGAAACTGTCCTACAATCTAGAGCAACAGTTGGAACACGAACTAAGGAAGCTGTTATATCAACTGAAAAAGCTGTCAGAGTATGACCCGAAAAACCTGTCCGAAGCAGACAAACTCATCGTACTGTTGCAGCCAGAAATCCAACTGCTGAAATTGGAAGGCATCAAAAACCTCTCGGAAGACGAAGCGAAAATGCTGCTGCAAGCAAAAATCAAGCCCCTATCAGCAGACGATATTAAATACTTGCAAGAAGGCGAAGTCAAAAAGCTATTGGAAGCAGACATCTTAGAACCATCAAATCCCCAAATCAAGCGGCTGAAACCGGCAGAGATCAGGCAGCTATTGCAGGCGAAAATTAAAAGTCGGGCCTGCGAGACAGTTGCAGAAATGTTAGATGAGGAATTTGAAAACCTGGGACTCGATCGGGTGAAAAAACTGCTGAGCGAGTTTAAGAAAGCCTTAGAACCCAAAGCCAAGCAAGCCTTTAAAGACGCTGAACGCGAATTTAACGCCGTTCTGGAAGTTGACCCGAAAAACAAGGCAGCTAAATTGCACGTCGATCGCTGTATGTTATTTCAACATCGGTTTTCAGACGTACTCAACTGGGATGGTGTGTGGAATCTCACAGAAAAATAGCAGTGGCCCACAGCAAATGCTGGCGGTGGCGTCAGGGTTCGGGGCGGGGGCGATCGCGATCGGGGGTGCGGCTCCCATCCCACCACCAATTAACCTTAATATCCTATTGAGATAATTGTAAATAAGCTCCAACAGGTATTATGGTTATATAACCGGATTTGAATTGGCAAGCGAGATGCCGGGGGTTTCGCCCTACGTGTTTCGTTCGCACTACCTACCGCAACAAACTTAGCACTTCTATTATTTGAAGCGCTTAAAAATAGTTATGACTGGCGGCAGCGTTACCCGGTTTCTGAGAAAAATCTTGGAGAAAGGCGACGAAACAGCCGCTTAAAAACCGGGTTTTTCACCCCGCCCGCGTAAGTTTTAATAGCGTTAGCGGCTCCTAAAAAGAGCTTCCTTCGCAGATAGTCAATGTTCTAGTCTTAGATATAGAAAACCACTAGCGTCAGTTATGAATAATTGGAATTCGCAATCGGGAGATGTTGAGTGGGTAGATCAGGTTTACCAACTATTGCTGGAGATTGCTCGGAGCTCCCTGTCAGATATCCCCAGAATCCCGGAAAATATCACTGTTAAGGCCATCCCTCTGATCCAGAAGGTACAAAGCATTCAACAAAGACCTGACGGGCAAGTGTTCAAATCAGGTTCCTTTTCAGTAAACGATCGCGAATGGGTCGATCGAGTCTGCCAACTATTGGTAGAACTAACCAGCGCGTCTTTGTCCGCACAGCCCAAAATGCCGGAAAACCTTGCAGGCAGATCTTTAGCCCTCGCGGATCGAGCACAAAAAATTAAAGAAGATATCGAAGAAAATGCAGCCCAAACCCCAGCAGATGAAGATGACAATTCTTTACAGTCTCCAGACGCGCTGCTTTCCCTCTTGCACCACAGTTTGAAAACTCAGCGCGCCAAAAGCTACAACCCCGATGCCCCCGAATGGCAGCAAGTCTTGAGCCTGCTCGACGTAGTGCAGTCAATTTACAAGCAAATCCCAAATTAAATTCAACCTTCACTCAGGGGCGTCTTTATTGTGCGAGAACGCTGGCTATTAAAGACGGTTGCTCTTTGACAGAAATTTTTTTGCTGTAGCCCGAACATTTCCGATTATTGCACTTTTGTCAACTAGACTAGGTGTAATCGGTTCTAGGGCAAGAGAACATGAGCGGACAAAACATCGGCGATTTGTCAAAAGAAATATTAGCCGATCGCTATCAGTGCGATCGGCGGCTCGGCAAGCAAGCAGGAAGGCAAACTTTACTCGCCCGCGACTTAAAAACCCAACAGCAAGTAGTCGTCAAACTCCTGTCATTCAGTAGCGACTTTAACTGGGAAGACTTAAAACTGTTCGAGCGAGAAGTCGAAACCTTAAAATCCCTATCCCATGTCGCAATTCCCCGATATCTCGACTCCTTTGAAATCGACACCCCCAACCGCAAAGGATTCGCCCTAGTTCAGACTTACATCGAAGCCAAATCCCTACAAGAATATCTCTCAGATGGGCGCACCTTCAGCGAAAGGGAAGTCAAACAATTAGCAACAGCATTATTAGACATCCTCGCCTACCTGCACCAGCGACAGCCCCCGGTCATTCACCGCGACATTAAACCCAGCAATATTTTACTCAAAAATCGATCGGGTAACAGCGTCGGCGAAGTCTACCTAGTCGATTTCGGTGCAGTTCAAACTCTAGCCACGCAACAGGGAAAAACAGTCACAGTTGTCGGAACTTATGGCTATATGCCACCAGAACAATTTGGCGGGAGGGCCGTTCCCGCTTCCGACTTGTACGGCTTGGGAGCAACATTAATCGCCTTAATTACCAAGCAGCATCCAGCCGACTTGCCGCAGAAAGATTTGCAGATCGAGTTCGAGCAATTCACCCAACTAAGTCCCGCTTTTACCGATTGGTTGAAGTGGATGACGCATCCGAGTTTAGATCGCCGTCCCACCTCAGTTCAGATTGCAAAAGAAGTTCTAGAAAAACCACAGGAAATTCATAAATATTCCCTGCCATTGAAACCGGGAAAAACGGTAGATACCTTTAGCTTGTTCGAGAATGCGATTTGGTACAGCACTGCGATAGGATCTCTAGCTGTAGGAATTAGTGGAACCCTTTACACCACCTTCCTTGGGCCAGGGTGGGGAATGATCACAGGATTTCAGGGCGTTTGTCTCGGCTTGAGTCTGGGGTTGGCGAACGGAATAATCGTAGGAATTGTGACGCGCTTGTGGTTCGTTCCCCTAACTAATCCCAAACTTTACCGACAGGTTTTAACTACAATGAGTATTGTACTCTGCACCTGGATAAGCATGATCTTCTTTCACATGGTGCGTCCTTGGGCGCTGAATGTTGGGGGTGTTTGGCATCTTGCTTTCATTATTGTCGTGCTTGCACCGTCGCTAATGGCAGGACTTTCAATGGGGGCAAGTACCAACTCTTTTACCCGGTGGTATCTATCAAAAAGCCAGCAGACTGTAATCTCCAATAGAGAATAAGATCGCGATACCCAGATATCCGATTTCTCTAAGAAGTCGGGGATTTAAAAAAAAGCTTTTAATGTCAAGTTAAAATCAAGACCAAACAACATGATTGGTAAAATATTAGCGGAACGCTACGAAGTGCTGCAGCAATTGGGAAAACAAACTGGTCGCCAAACGCTGCTAGCTCGTGACTTGAAAAATCAAGAATTAGTTGTCATCAAACAGCTATTCCTCGGTGGCGATTTTGAATGGCAAGACCTCAAGCTATTTGAACGGGAAGCGGAAACTTTAAAAAAGCTTTCTCACCCAGCAATTCCTCGCTACCTCGATTACCTGGAAATTAACGAACCAGAGAGTAAAGGATTTGCCTTGGTACAAACTTATGTCAAAGGAAAAACTTTGGAAGATCATTTACGATCGGGGCGTAGTTTTAGCGAGAGCGAGGTTAAAGAATTAGCTAAATTGCTATTAAAAATTTTGATTTATTTGCAGCACACGAAAGTGCCACCTGTGATTCACCGCGATATTAAACCCAGCAATATTTTACTGCACAGCAGATCCGGCCACAGTGTCGGACAAGTTTATTTAGTTGATTTCGGTTCCGTGCAGAACCAAGCAGCAAAATTGGGCGGCACAATTACAGTAGTCGGAACTTACGGATATATGGCACCGGAACAATTTGGCGGGCGATCCGTTCTGGCTTCGGATTTGTACGGTTTAGGTGCAACTTTAATTTATTTGGTAACGGGTTTGCATCCCACTGAACTGTCGCAGCAGGATTTGAAAATTAAATTTGCCGATCGGGCGACGCATCTCAATCCTAATTTAATTGATTGGCTGGAGTGGATGACAGAACCGAGTTTGGACAAACGGTTATCTTCGGCTCGGGAAGCATGGATATCGCTCAAAAATCCCCGCACGCTCGACAAAATACCTATGGCAGTGCAGCGGCAAGGTAGCGATATTAAACTGACAAAAAATTCGGAGTTTATAGAAATTAAAATTCCGCCACAGGGAGTCGGTTTGGGTGTAATTGCAATGCTTGCAGGTGCTATCACTGCAAATGCCAAGTTATTTATCAGTTCATATATCGCTTATAAGGGAGATATAGATACGCAACTTCTTCTCCTACTAGCCTCTTTTTTAACTGCGATCGGAGGATTAAAGTTAATTAAGGCAATAATTCAGGAATTGCATTTCAAGATTGATCGGCAGCAAATCTCCTGTATGAACCATCTGCTGGACTTGACATGGAATTATTCTCAGCCAGCTAGGAGACATGATATTTGCAAGTTAGAAATTGAACAAATTGAATCTACTATTCCGTTCACGCGACAGAAATTGAGTAGAGTTTCTTTGATAGTTCAAGCCGGAGACCAAAAATATCGACTAGGAGAGAAGCAGAAATTAAATGAAGCAGAAATCGAGTGGCTGGCAACAGAATTAAGCCAGTGGTTGGGATTGAAAATTAAAAGGACTTTGACATACCGTGAATTTATTAGATGGTATGTCTGAAAATATCTCCAGATCGCCCTCTGAAACCATAGCCCCCTCAAACTGTGGGATGGGCGTCCCCCCCCTCCGGTGTATTTTCCCAGCAGGCGGGACACCCCACAAGCATCATCCTCAAATTGTGCAACCCCGATCGCACTCCCCCGCTTTCTCTCAATCTCATGCAGCCGTCGGCCCCGATCGCCCGTAAAATGCTATCAAAGGGATTTGGCAAGTAGCACTCATCCCAATCATCTGTTAACTTGGAGATATTGTTGTGGACTTATCGCTAATTCCGGCACAGCCGAAACCAGGACTGCTCAACGTCCTCATCGAAATTACCGCCGGTAGCAAAAACAAGTACGAATTTGATAAAGACTTACAAGCCTTTGCTCTCGATCGGGTGCTTTCTTCCTCAGTCCAATATCCGTGCGACTACGGCTTCATACCCAATACCTTAGCCGATGATGGCGACCCCCTCGACGGCATGGTGATGATGGATGAGCCCACATTTCCAGGGTGCATAATCGCAGCCCGTCCGATCGGAATGCTGGAAATGATCGACGGAGGCGACAGGGACGAAAAACTTTTGTGCGTTCCCGACAAAGACCCCCGCTATGCTCACTATAAGTCCCTCAAAGACGTAGCACCCCACCGCTTGGACGAAATAGCCGAATTTTTTAGAACCTACAAAAATTTGGAGAAAAAAGTCACGGAAATTCTGGGTTGGCAAGATGTCGATCAAGTCATGCCCTTAGTGGAAAAGTGCATCGCAGCCGATCGCAAATAAGCCCCTAGCCCGCACTCCTCGACTGCAACCCGACTAAAAACTCAGGAGGCCGAACTTAAGGCGACCGCTGCACGTCTAAGGATGCAGTCGAGGAACGGGTGGCTACAATGTCAAATCAGTCGTGAATGCCGAGTCACCGGAACAGCATTCCTCAAAACCCTGCCGACCCCAATCTTGAAAAAAATACTACTCCTAGAGTAAGATGAAGCGCAAATTATACCACTGGGGAATGTGTTCTACGTGTGAGGAAATTTTACCCGAACACTCTGGTTCGGCGCTATCTTAATCTCAGAACACAGAACAAGCCGGGCAGCCCACAGGGTACAAAAAATAATCTCTCAAGCGTGACATCTCCTACAAGTATTAGGCACTCGAATGGTTTCCCGATCAAGCGCTTGATTATAGTACAGATTGCTAACAAGTAAAAACTAAAAACTAAGATTTCAACTCCCAAATTCCTGCCCTCAAAGCTAAAAAAAATGCCAGATTCCGCACCCTCTGTACCCAATCCACAGCCTTCCGATCACAAAGCCACTATGGAAAATAGTCCTTTGACCGAGTTTGTCATTCAGTTTTGGGGTGTGCGGGGCAGCATCGCCACCCCCGGCACCAAAACACTGCGCTACGGAGGCAACACCTCATGTGTAGAAATGCGCTTGGGCAAAAAACGCCTGATATTTGACGGCGGTACGGGTCTGCGAGTTCTCGGCCTCAACCTGCTGCGGCAAATGCCGGTTGAAGCCCATATGTTTTTTAGTCATACTCACTGGGATCACATTCAAGGGTTTCCGTTTTTTACTCCTGCCTTTATCCCAGGGAACTGCTTTCACATTTACGGTGCGATCGCCCCCAACGGCACTACAATAAAACACCGTCTTGCCGACCAAATGCTGCACCCCAATTTTCCCGTCCCCATCCAAGTCATGCAGTCAGACCTCAAATTTAACGATTTAACGCCTGGGGATATTCTCGAACTCGACGATGTGAAAATCGAAACGGCACTGCTGAACCATCCCAACACCGCGATCGGATATCGAGTCACCTGGGAGGGACACACAGCCGTCTACTGCACCGATACAGAACATTTTCCCGATCGCCTGGACGACAACGTGATACACCTAGCTCGCAACGCCGACGTGCTGATTTACGACGCCAACTACACCAACGAAGAGTATTACAACTTCAAAACCCCGAAAGTTGGCTGGGGACACTCGACTTGGCAAGCAGGAGTAGAAATAGCGAAAGCTGCTGGAGTCAAAAAAATCGTGATGTTTCACCATGATCCGGGTCACGACGACAATTTTCTCGATCGTACAGAAGCAGAAGTGCAGGCAGCGTTCGCCAATAGCTGCTTAGCCCGCGAAGGCATGAGCATACCAGTGATTTAACCAAAAATAAATTCAGAATTATGAAACAGGAAAAACCCCGCAAACGTCGCAGAGTAGGCTTGCGGGGGCTTTACTCAACGTTGCTAGTATTGATAATTATCTGCTGTACCTGCGGCGGATGGGTTGCAGCTCAGACTGCCTACTCTCGCACTCCCGCGCGACTTGCTCAGGTGTCTTCGATCGAGGATACTGGAACTGTCGATCGTATCCCCGAACGCTACCAACTCGGACAGCAACTGTACCTAGAAAACTGCGCCACCTGTCACATCGCTTTACCGCCGCAAGTATTACCTACAGAAACTTGGCGCAGATTGCTGCAAGATTCCCAACACTACGGACAAAGCATCAAACTGCTAGTAGACCCGCCCCGCCTGCTAGTCTGGAACTACCTGCAAACTTTTTCCCGTCCCCAAGCCAAAGACGAAGAAATCGCCTACCGAGTCGCCAGTTCTCGCTATTTCAAAGCACTGCACCCCAAAGTCAAAATGTCACAACCCGCAAATATCAGCAGTTGCGTTACTTGTCACCCCGGTGCATCTCAATACAATTTCCGCAAGCTTACCGCCGAGTGGGAAAACTCTCCGTAGCGAAGATTAAGTTCGTAATTATATCCGAGTGCGATCGAGACGATCGCACTAACCAGAAAACGGCGATCGCATTCTGAACTAGAGACTTATCCAAAGTGTGGGTGCGATCTTGACAATTCATGCTTACTGGGCATCGCACCTTACAAATAACCTCTCGCTTTACCATCCTCAATAACTCTGACGGCTAAGGGTGAAGTTCTGCGACTGCCGATAACGCCTGTTGCCAAACCGACCAAACTCGCTAGTCAGTTCCAACTGAGATGTTGCACCATTGTCAATAAGCCTTTGATGAACGGGCTCTGGGGCCGGTTCCACAAGAGGAAAATCTACTCTTTGTGGAACAGGCATCTTGCCTTTTCTTGAGAATGGTGCAAGATGTGAGTTCCAACCGAGTGGTTAGCGGCAGCTTGATCGGCATAGAAGTAAAAAATCTGTGCTTTTAACTACTTTTTGACCAATTGTTATGATATCTTAACTTCAGCGGAGGCTAGTTCAGACAATTTAAGAAGCCTGGTTATCAAGTAACCTGATTTATGATTGACCGTAAAAAAATTCAACTGAAATGGGAAAGTTATTGGTTTAAAACCTTTGGGAGATGGCGATCGTGTCCATTGAGCTGCCCCGTAGACAGACCTCATCCTCGGCATATTTTTTGGAGTTTGATTGGCAGTTTTTTGGCAATTACTGCAACGTCCTATCTTGCTCTAAAAACTAATTCTCCTTTACTAATGGCTCCGTTTGGCGCTACAAGCGTTCTGATCTTTGGTGTCCCTGACAGCCCTTTGGCTCAACCCCGGAATGTCATTGGGGGCAATTTCTTCGCTGCTCTCACCAGTTTAATGATTCTGCATTTTCTCGGTTCTTCTCCCTGGGCGATGGGAATGGCTGTTTCTAGTGCGATCGGAATTATGCAGATTACCAGAACTCTACATCCGCCTTCGGGAGCAGTTGCCTTAGTCGTCATGATGACCCAACCAGACTGGAAATTTTTGCTAACACCTGCTTTTGAGGGCTCAATAATCTTGGTCTTGTGCGCCGTCATCTTTAATAATTTAGCGGCAGAAAGGACGTATCCCAACCACTGGTTATAGCATTGTCTCTAATTTTCTCATCCTTCCCTCGGGATCACTACCCAAAATCTGGATGCTCCCTCGATTCCTTCTTCCTTCTTCCTTCTTTCTTCCATCCGTTACATCCCGATCGCGTGCTTCGTTGCCGAACTTCCTTCTGCTAGATCAATCAAAAAAAACGGACGAATCGGGGGAAGTTCGAGATCCATTGTGAAAGCGTTCCCAAGACTGCTTTAACTGAGCCGGCGCCGGATATTCTTTATCGTAAACCACCAGGACATTCGTCAAATTCCGTCCCGGCGGCAATAAAATCTCCCCTTGATAAGCCAAACCCACCGAAGCGCCCCCGTCCAAATTCATCGCTTCAAAACAGCCGATCGCCTGCATAACTTTAGCTTCTGCTTCCAAAGACAAACTATCAAGAAAAGTCACCAAAAATAACTTATCTCTCGAAGCCGGAAAGCCGATCGCCGTTCTCGAACCCACGCCCAAAACACCAGCATCTTTAAAACCTTCCGACAAAGGAGACAGCCAAACTTTCCCCCCTTTAACCAATCTCGGCCCGCAAGTCAGAGAAAACCAATGTTGACTCCAATCCGGCTTACCTTCGATTCTCGCCGTCACCATTTCCAATTGATTTCCCGCTTTAATCCCCAAAGTCGTGCCGTAATTTTCCCATCGGCTATATTTCAGAAACTTACCCGCCGCCACCATATTTCCCAGCACAGATTTCTGCTCATCTTTACCAAAAAAAGTCCCGTTAGCAACAACAGCAGCCCGGTAACGCGACACCATATTTTCAAAAGGTTCGTCGCCCCGCGTTACTTTAGAAGTATTGGCAAAATCTGCATTGTTAGCTAACCCAATTGTGATATAAATGTCGGGATCTGCGAGGTCAATAGTTGTGAGATAAAAACTTGCGCCAGCTACATTTTGGCTGCTGACTTGTACAGGTTTTGCTTGCTTAGCAGAACGTTTGATAATTTGAGGTTGAGACGGCTGCACAGCCGGAGAATTTTCGGGCGATTTTACAATAGGATTACTCGGCAGAGGTTGATTAGTTTTTGTCGATTTTACAACGGGATTGCTAGGGAGAGGTTGAGGAGTTTGATTTGATTGTATACTGGATAAAAAAGCGAGTGACTTTTGCCACAATTGACCCGCCAGAGTCAAAAAACTATCTCGGTTTTGGGCGATCGCAAAATAGTCAGCCACAACCCGCGCCAAAGCTATACCCGTTAAAAATAAAAAAGTGCGCCGCAGCATCGGGCGACAACCTTCAGACTGTTTGCGTTTAGACATCAAAAATCTCAGCTAGGATAGCGAACAGTTTCCTATGGCTGTGACTACAATGGGCGATCGCCCGAATTCTGAAACTACCAGTAGCAAGGTGCTCCATCGCGCACCTCACCACTAATTCACAACTCAAAACTATTTGCCTAGCCGGTATTCCGCATCCCCGCAGCAATTCCATTAATCGTCAGCAGAGCTCCCCGCAACAATTCACCCTTGCTGTAACGCGAGTGAATCACCCCCGGAACCCCGCCACTACCGTGCTGCCGCAAGCGTTTCAGCAGCGAAACCTGCAACAAGCCCAAAGGCACAATCGTCGCATTTCGCAACTGCACAGATCGCTGCAGCGATGGATCTTCGTCCAACAAACGTTGGTGTCCGGTAATCGTTAAAACCAAATCGCGAATCAAGTGAAATTCCGCAGCAATTTGATCAAATAAGGCCTTAAAACGCTCCTTATCAGCAGGCAAAGCTAACTCCTGCACGTAGTGTTCTGCAATCTGCAAATCCACCTTAGATAAAGTCATTTCCACCTTAGAAATTACCATTCTAAAAAATGGCCATTTCAAGTAGAAATACTGCAAAAGTTTCATGTGTTCTTCCGGTTCCTCCAGCAAAAACTCTTGCAAAGCTGTGCCGACACCGTACCAAGAAGGCAGTAAAAAGCGGCTTTGAGTCCAGCTAAACACCCACGGAATTGCTCGCAAACCGCTGATGTCTTTTTTGCCACCGCGCCGGGCCGGACGAGAACTAATTTGCAACTGGCTGATTTCTTGAATCGGGGTAACTTGGTGGAAGAAATCGACTAAATCCGGCTGTTCGTAGATTAAATTGCGGTAGTGCGATCGCGATTTCGCCGACAACTCCTCCATAATCTCATTCCAAGGGTCGATGCCATCAAAACCAGTGTGCAGCAAACTAGCTTGAATTACCGCCGCCGCCACAGTTTCCAAATTGTAAAGCGCCAACTCCGGCAAAGAATATTTAGAAGCCAAAACCTCGCCTTGTTCGGTAATCTTAATTCGCCCGCTAATACTCTTTCCAGGCTGAGCCAAAATTGCCTTGTAAGCAGGCCCGCCGCCGCGCCCTACAGAACCGCCTCGGCCGTGAAAAATCCGCAACTCTACATTGTATTTTTCCGCAACCATTTGCAAAGCCTTTTGAGCTTTGTGGATTTCCCAATTGCTGCTGAGGAAACCCGAATCTTTATTGCTGTCGGAATAGCCCAGCATCACCTCTTGCAATTTGAGAATTTCGATTGGGCATTTGAGATTTTCTGCGTTTTTTACCGCTAGTTCCTGCGCGTATCCTCCTGCTAGCAAAGCTCGATAAAGTGGCAAATCAAATATTTGCTGCATAACTTCCGGTGCTTTTTTCAAATCTTCCACCGTTTCAAACAGGGGAACTACTTGAATGTTACTAATTCCTGTTGCAGGATCGTAAATTCCCGCTTCTTTTGCTAACAGCAAAACCGCCAGTAAATCGCTGACATCGTGGCTCATGCTGATGACGTAAGTTTCGCAAATTTCCGGGCCAAACTCCTGCTGCATTTGCCGCAATATTCGGAAGGTATTGATCGTCTCGCAAGTTTTGGGAGAAAAGGGCAATTCTGCTGGAATTAAAGGGCGACGAGTTTGCAGTTCAGTGGCCAGCCAAATAATTCGATCGCATTCCGACATTTGATTGTAAGGCTTGGGCAAAATTTGCAAGTATTCAGCAATTTCGCTCAAAGCGTCGGAGTGTACTGTTGACTCTTGGCGGATATCTAGGTAAGCCAAATTAAATCCGTAAATTTCTACTTGGCAGAGCAGATTTTCCAAGTCTCGACAGCTCAAACCTGTTTCCACTAAATTGTGCTCGATGAGCTGCAGCTCGGCTAAAAACTCAGCACCCGATCGATAAAGGCCGGTCATTCCGGGATTTTCTGACAAAGCTTCGCGTTCCCGCTGCAACTCGTCTCCTTTGTAGAGCCGCCAATTACGATCGCGCGTATTTTCCAGCCGCTGCAGCACGTAGGCCAGCTTCAACCGATAAGGTTCTTGGCGGTAGCGGATCGCCCACTGCTCGTAAACCTCCGGGAATTCCGATCTGTCGCGATCGAGAGATTCGAGCAATTCCGGCAGCACGTCGCTCCAGTGCAGCGACAAACTCAAAAGTTCGTTCAGCCGCTTCACGGCGTTGATGTACTTACACAGCACCAAATGGCGCTGATAGCAAGCGGTTTGCCAAGTAACTTTCGGAGTCACAGAAGGATTGCCGTCCCTGTCGGAACCCACCCAAGAACCGAATTTGCAAAAATTGTAACTCGGCGGTTTCAGGTAAGGATAAGAAGCGTGCAGCGCTTGCTTGAGTCGGTGGTAGAGTTCTGGAATTGCATCAAACAACACTTCATCAAAGTAGTGCAGAGTGTACTCCACCTCGTCAAGTACAGTCGGCTTGAACTGGTGCAGTTCGTCAGTGCGCCACCAGAGGCGAATTTCTTCCATCAGTTGCTCTTGGAGAGCCGCTGCTTCCCAGCAAGACACCGGGTAGGGGCTTGGAGAGTCGGCCCCGATCACCTGAAATTTCTCGTCAACTTGGTCTAGCTGTTGGAGAATCTTCGCCATTCGTCGCTGTTTGGTGCGGATCGTGTGGCGGACAATTTCCGTCGGGTGAGCGGTGAATACCAAGCGGATGTCTAACTGATCGATCAAGCGCTGGATTTGCTGGCTGGGCACGTTCAAGCGCAGCAGCATCGGGAACAGTTGGTGAAAAGTTCCGGCGTCTCGGGCGATCGTCTCGCTGCTGTCTGCACCGCGAGGAGCCATTTGGGCTGGGACTGGGCCTTCCCGGTGGCGGGGGCGATCGGGGGCATCCGTTGCTTGTCCGGGCAGCTTAGAAAACATCCGCCCACCAGCGTCGTTGCTGCTAGCGTAAGCTAGCTGTTGGTCTCGCTGTTCGTAGTGCTGTTCGACAATGTTGATCAACTGAAAATACAGTGCAAAAGCCCGAGCGGCGCGGATAGCGGCGTTGAGATCGAGCTTTTCGATTAGCTGTACGACATTTGACTCGCGAAAGTGAGTGGCTTGTCCCTCGGCGGAATTGACCGATCGCATTTGTTGGAGCAAATCCACCAATTCCTGCCCGCACTCCTGTCGCAGCACCGATTCCCACAAGTCCTCTACAACTTTGAGGCGATTTCGCAGAAACAGGTCTGATTTTGAGTAAGCGGGAGAATGGGAAATAGATGTTGCATCAATAGCCTGTTCTGAAGACTGGAGGACTGAACTCATCGGGCTGTTCCTCAATAGCTGCGGGTGTCAAGAAAATTGTATGGTTTAGTTTCGCCTAAAACACTTTTGTTTGCAGTCAAATTTGAGACAACTTATTGCAACGTAGAAAGTAGAAGGCACTTATGTACAAAGTATAAGGAAAGATTAATTTTTACAGCACAGATTGTACCTATTGTCAAGCTTTCATATCACTTGACTTGCGATTTTAGATTTTAGACGATCGGCGTCAGACGTTCGGCGATCGCGAGCGACTCGACGTTCGCGATCGTCGAACAATTTTAGATTTACTCCCAAGATGAATCTGGAAGCTTGAACAAGAGTCGAAAATTTTGATCTCTCCACGACAAAAGTCGGGGGTTGGTATCCGTTTTTGGGCGGGGTCAAAAAAATTAACTTCTAGCGGCAGCATCCTTTCTTGGGCCTTCTAATCCTGTGATTGAGGAAAGTTGAGCACGGGGAGGCGCGAGCCCCGAAATACTTCCTGGCTTTCAACGCCGATCGACGCAACAAACTCACCAGCAGCCTTAGCCACTACCAACCCGCCCAGCATGGGTAAAGCGACCAAGCTCAACAAAATGTCTGAGGGAACTGGCAACTTTGGACTCTCAGGTGTTTGATTTTTGAGCAAGTCTTGGTTTTCCGACGGCATACATTCCTCCTGTGTCAATCCATAATCCTCAGTTTACAAGCCAAATAATCATCTTGACCGCTGCTTTCTGACTAATAACTTCTGATATCAAATCCGGTGACATCCGACGAAAGATATCGTGCCAGCGATCGTCCCCGCGTAGCCAAGTCTATAAATATCTTGTCGCGAGATATTAAGCTCGCACTCGGAAAAAACGTTTTGTATAAAATCGGGATACTCCCCAAATGCGATAGTCGATCGTGCGACTCTCTCCGCCTAGCCCAGCAAAACCACAGCACTACAGTCAATAATAGACATTTCCAGAAAAGCCAGTCTTGAACAGGCAGGATGCCTGTTCCACAAGAATTATGAGAGAGGTCTAATTATTATTCGGATGCAAACGGAAACGATATGACTAATAACGAATAACTTCTTGCTTGGCTTAATTTGGACTTATCTGTGCCAAAATGTCGAGGTATTATCAAAAAAATATTCCCCAACGGATCGAAGCCCAGGGGATACAAGGCAAGACAGTAAGTCCAGCATGGCTTAAACCAGACAAAACGGTTAGGCTCGGCAAATCAAATAATTGTCTGTAAAATCTGTATCTGTGCTATTTCTAGAAAACAAAACCAGCTTTGGCAAAATTTAGAGTTTCATGTTGAATGCGAACGGGAGCATATTGGCAGACAATCCATCAAGCGCCTCGCAGTGGGCGCAAGAAGCTTTAGGGCTTCCCGAAGTTCAAGTACAAGCGCGTTTGCGGGGAAACCACCTGCACATTTTGTGCGAAGCAGCGCAGTGTCCGTCTCAAGAATTGGTGACGGCGAGATTTACCAACGCCCTCGAACACACGGATTTAACGCGACTGCTGCCCGATCGACCTAAAATTTACCAGTTGTTTCTGTGCGGCCGCAAAATCGGTTCCCGACAAAATGACTGGACAGTCCGGCTTGATTGCAGCAGTCCCAAGCGACAGCAACAGCCACAGCAACAGGAACCAAAAGTTGCCGAAGTGCCTCCGCCAGCGACTTCCCCCGACGAACCACCCGCAAGCCCTAAAAGAGGCGGATTTTTCGGCAAATTTAAGAATGACAACCAGAAACTCAAACAGACACCAAAACCGGTAGAAACAGTAGCCCACCCGCCACAAGTACGGGAAGAACTGGATTTTGACGCCGAAAGTCTGCCCATCGCCTCCCGCATTGAATACCCAGAAGCTTTTGAAACTTCCCCCGTGACGATCGACACTTCGGCTGCTGCGACGCGGGAAGCTTTTAGTTCCGCCGTTCCCCCGCAGCAGAAAGCGAACCGTGGCGCGGTGGCTTTGATTCAATCCCCCGAAGCTGACTCAGGCGAGGGCGATCGCGATGGAACATTAACGGTTTCGCCGGAAACGTTGGCGCGCCGGGGCTATCCAGATGCGATCGCCAGCTATCTCAGCGAAATCCTCGGGCCGATGGGAGTTTCGGTGAAAGTAAGCATTCGCGAAAAAGAACTCAAAAGCAGCCGAGAAACCGTGCCGATGAATGGGCCGGAAAATATCAAGCCCAAGGAACGCCGACTGCTAGTGCTGTGCGAGTCAGCTTACAGCCCCGACCCCTCCTTGCTGGCAGAACCCATCGCCGGCAGGCTACGGAAACTGCAACTAGAGGATTTCCGGGAAGCCGTGATCGCCAGCCAAGTCAGCGGCGAAGCCAAGCCGGACTGGCTGCTGCGAGTGGATTTGACTTCGCCGGACAAAATTCTCAAGGAATGGGCCAGGTGGGGAGACGTACAGTCGATCGCCAAACTGCTAAATCAACACTTGGCTGCATCAAGAGTCGAAGTGCGGGCCACCCTCAAAGAAGCAACCCTCCACCTGTTTTGCAGCAAAACTGCCAAAAAAGGACAAAAGCCTAAACGGCAAGAATACCCCGACAAGCAGCAAACCACCGACGCGATCGCCCCTTTATTAGCTTCCTTTGCGCCCCAAGGCATCCGCGCAGCTACTATCTACGGCGTAGAACCAGCCAAGGACTCTCAGGCGGCGCCGGAGTCCCCGGTGTGGATAGACTGGGTAGACTTGCCTGCCGCCCACCACCCCGACTTGGCTGCAAACGCTAGAACGCTGGCGATCGAGGGCGACCAATTGGCTCTGACTTTTTTATTGAACAGGTTGCTCAACCCCAATCTCAGACGCAAGCTGGAAACAGGAGGGATTCGGGCTGTCGTGCTGCAAAAAGCCAACGTGCTGCACGTCATGACAGAAGCTCTGACTTGCCCTTCTCAGTCGAAGGTAGGGCCGCCGGTGGCGAAATTCTTGCGGCACTTACAAATTCCCGGAGTGGCAGGGGTGCGAGTCTACGGACGGCGCGCCGGCCAGAAACTGCCCCTGTGGCGCTACGCAATCGACCTCAGAACGGCTGTTGACGAGGAATCAGCGACGACACCCGCACCGGTTCCCTCGCAAGTGGCGGTGTTGGAAAAGGAACCGGTGCCGGAGTTTGCGCCGGCGGAGGATGGGAGCTTTTCGGGTTTGGGCGAGAATTTGGTGTTCGATGCTCCGATGCCCAACTCCTGGCGGCCCCGTTTCAAAATCCGACTCCCCGGATACAATCTGGGCGAGCAATTAGTTCAAGCTGCGGTGCAACCGCTTGTCGCTTCGGGTTTGTTTGTTCCCAACGATGGTTTATCAACGAATGCTGCTGCGCCCGGTGGCGTGAGAGCCGATCGCGCGGCGGGAATGGCTTTGATTTGGGCGATCGCTGGCTGTCTGCTGACTTTCAATACCGATTGGCTGCTCGGTCTATTTCTGCAATCTGCGGCGGTCAGTCAAGCTCCTAGCGCTTCCGAAGTTTGCCGCGGGCCAAATTGTCAAAATTCAGCTCCCAAGGCTTTGGGCGACGTTACAGCCCCACTTCCCAAGGAAACCCCGAACCCCGTTCCCCCTGCTGAGGAGGTGAATTTGCCTCAAACTCCGTTGCAGCCGTCGCCGGAAGCCAACCGGGAAGAAGCTTTTAATGGCTCTGGGTTTACGAAACCGGGAAATACTAGCGTTCCTGTAGCTGATGTTTCTGCTCCTCCGGTGTTCCCAACTTTGAGGAGCGAGCAGCTTGACGATCAGATAGCGCGCTATCAAGAGTACATTCACCTGCACAAAAAACCGCCGGATATTTTAATTGTCGGTAGTTCGAGGGCGCTGCGCGGTATCGACCCGGCGGTTTTGGAAACCGCTTTGGCAGCTTCGGGCTATCCGGGGCTGAGGGCTTACAATTTTGGGGTTAATGGAGCTACTCTCCAAGTTGTAGATTCGCTCATCCGCCGGATTTTGCCACCGCAACAACTGCCGAAATTGCTGGTGTTGGCTGACGGGGCGAGGGCTCTCAACAGCGGGCGGCCGGATTTGACTTTTAGTGCGATCGCATCTTCGGAAGGTTACAGGCAATTGAGCCGGGGTAGTTTTCTGATCCGCACCAATCAATTAGAATCCGAAACATCGAAGGAAAGCGCCAACAATCCGGTGGCGACTGCCACTGAATTGGTGAATAATTTGGGACAAGCTCAAGCTAATGTTCAGCAATTGGTGAGTCAAAAGTTGGTGGAGGGTTCTGCAACTTACAAAAAGCGCGATCGACTTAAAGGGTTTTTGCGATCGCTCGTTAATCCCTCATCAGCCCCTGTTGCCACCGACAGCCCCCAAACCGCAGCCCTGGGTGAACAAACAACTGAAAACGTTCAGCCCACTGCTGCGAGTAAACCCGTCAGCGAGTATCAACCAAATGGCTTTTTGCCGATCGATATACGCTTCAATCCCGAAACTTACTTTCAGAAGCACCCGAAAGTATCTGGTTATTACGACTCCGACTATCAAAATTTTAAATTGGTAGGCGAACAAGCTCTAGCACTCAAAAATCTGATCGAATTTACCAAAGTTCGCAACATCAATCTCGTGTTTGTGAATATGCCTCTGACTGAAGATTATTTAGACCCGGTGCGGACAGGTTACGAACAAGAATTCCGGCAATATATGCAAGAATTAGCAGCCCAAAGCGGACTAATTTTCCTAGATAAGAGTTTATTGTGGCCCCAGGCGCGGGAATCTTTTTCCGACCCCAGCCACCTCAACCGTTACGGTGCTGTTGCAGTTTCTAAGCGGTTGGCTCAAGATCCCATGATTCCCTGGCCTGCTAAACAATAGTTTTGAGTTTTGAGTTTTGAGTTATTTTAGAAGTTAAAGGAGCCCAAAGTTGCGAGTGCGGCTCGACTATCTCAAAGCTATTCTTTCCTGTGGCTAAATACTGAAAATGAAAAGATTGATATTTCCTGAAAATAGCAAAAATACACAGATAAAAAATCCTAGAAAAAATTGGCCTTTGATATTTTTTATATTATCTTTAGCATTTTTCTGTTTCAGTTTGTATAAAGGTTTCTTTTTACCATTAGCTTTATCCTCTGGGCCGCCCAGCAACGAACAAAGTAGCGAACAGCCAACTCTGGCACCTTTTGAACAGGTGGTTAAAGACGCACAAAAGTTAGAGGGACTATTTACCCTTTACCGCAATCAAGCAACTGATAAAGTATATCTGGAAATTAAACCGGAACAACTCAACAAAAAGTTCCTGTGCTTTGTGACATTGGCATCGGGTTTGGGGGAAGCGGGCATTTTGAGCGGAATGCCGATCGGCGATTTCTTGTTTCAACTGCGACGCATCCAAAATAACGTGCAGTTTGTGATACCAAATATAAATTTTCGCACAAGTCCGGGCGACCCGCAAGCAGGTTCGGTAGCACGGGGATTTAGCGAGTCGATTCTCTATTCTTTGCCTCTCAAAAGTATTCATCCGCAAAGACAAACTCTGCTAATCGATTTAGGAGATTTGCTGATGAGCGAAAAACGCGATTTACCAGGGGTAAAAGCGATTTTACCGATGATTTTGGGCGCTTCTTACTCGATCGATGCAGACAAGTCTTCTTTTAAAGATGTTAAAGCGTTTCCGCTGAATGTGGAGATTGCTTCTGTCTATGGTTTTTCTAGCGATAATGACAGTGAAGTTAACTATTTACCTTCGGTTCCTGACAGTCGGGCTTTTAACCTCCGCATTCACTACAGTTTCTCGGAAGTGCCGCTAAATAACGGCTACCGCCTCAGACTGGCGGACGAGCGAGTGGGCTATTTTCTCACAGCATATAAGGACTTTTCTGACAAGAGCAGCCGGGAGCCTTTTGTGCGCTATATCAATCGCTGGCATTTGCAAAAGCAAATCCCGACAGCGCCGATGTCGCCTCCGGTACAGCCGATCGTCTTTTGGATTGAAAATAATGTGCCTCCCGAATACCGAAACGCAATTCGTGAGGGCGTTTTGGAGTGGAACAAAGCTTTTGAAAAGGCAGGTTTTACTGACGCAATTCAGGTCAAACAAATGCCGGACAATGCTAAATGGGACCCGGCTGACGTTCGCTACAATACTATCCGCTGGTCGAGTTCTTTTGAGCCTGAGTTTGCAGGCATCGGGCCGTCTCGCACTAACCCGTTGACTGGGGAAATTTTGGATGCTGACATTCTTTTGGATGCTAATGTTGTCCGGCAAATCAAACAGGGTTATCGGGCTTTGGTGGAACAAAATAGATCGCTATCTAAGAGTTTTCAAGGGCGAAACGGTTCTAATACGAATCCTTGTCAGTTTGGGATGTATTCTCGCTATTTGAATGTGCTAGAAAATGGGGATTTAGGAAAAAGCAGCGGGGAAAATGCTCAAGGTGGAATTGCTGATGATTTGCCGACTTTGGTAGAAAGATACCAAGAGCAAAAGCGCTCGCCTTTATGGCGGTTGATGTCGAGTTCGGATATGTGTTTTGGGTTGGAATCGAGCCGCCAGTTTGCGATGGGGGCAATGTCGATGGATCTGTTGGAAAATGCAGCGCCTAGCAGTCCGGCAATTGACAATTATGTGAATGAATATATCCGATATTTGACAGCCCACGAAGTCGGTCACACTCTCGGTTTGAGGCACAATTTTCACGGGAGTACGATGCTGCAACCGGAGGAGTTGAACAATACTCAGCTAACTCGCACGCAAGGTTTGGTAGCGTCGGTTATGGATTATGTACCGATTAATTTGGCACCTCCGGGAACTGTGCAGGGCGACTATTATCCGACGATGGTAGGGCCTTATGACGATTGGGCGATCGAGTATGGTTACAAGGTGATTGGTGGCGCAAACCCGAACAGCGACTTACCAGCGCTGCAACAAATTGCCAGCCGCGCTGCAGAACAGCAATTAGCTTACGCGCCGGATGAGGATTCTGTGGATATTCTCGATCCCGCTGCAAATACCTTTGATCTCAGCGCCAATATGCTGAGGTATTCGCAATGGCAATTGGATAATGCGAGGGCGATGTGGAAGCGTTTAGAAAAGCGAATTCCGGTTGGGGGAGATGGTTATAACGAACTGCGGGTGATGTTTGATTCGGTGTTCGGGTATTATGTCAACCAAGTGATGAATGCTACTTTGTATGTGGGGGGACAGTCGTTTAGTCGGATTCGGCCTGGAGATACTAATGCGAAGTTGCCGTTTGTGCCGATCGAACTTTCTCAGCAGCGAGAAGCTTTAGCAACCCTTGAAAAGTACGTTTTTGCACCGGATGCGTTTAGTTTTGCCCCGGAATTGCTGAATAAATTGGCGCCTTCGCGCTGGGAGCACTGGGGAAGTCCGGCTTTGGTGTTTCCTCTAGATTACCCGATCGGCGATCGAATTACTTTTTTGCAGCGGTTTGTGTTACGAGTTTTGCTATCTCCGACGCGGCTGGCGAGGCTGCGGGATGCCGAGTTAAAATCTGCGCCGGAAACTGCTTTGAGGTTGCCGGAAGTGTTGAATACTGTGCAAAAGGATATCTGGCAAGAGGTTTTGCAGCCGGAAAAGAAGATGCAAATTTCAACTTTTCGGCGATCGTTGCAGCGGGAACATTTAGCAATTTTGATCGGAATGGTGCTGCGAAAAACGAGTGTTCCAGAGGATGCGCGGAGTTTGGCTTGGTACGAGTTGCGGCAGTTGCGGGAGGGTTTGAGCAAGAGTATTCGGAATTTGGATCGGAATGCTGATGCTTATACGCGGGCTCATTTGGAGGAAACGCGCGATCGTATTTCTAAGGTTTTGAATTCGCAAATTCAGTCGAATTAATTTGGGGGCTCAGAAACCGGGTTTTTGAGGAATATCTTTCGTTGCAGCCAGCAGATTTGGTCAAAAACCCGGTTTCTGAGAATCTCAGTCAAGTTAAAATAATAGCGATCGCCGATCAATTGACAAAACGTCCGTTATCTCTGACTTTAACCAAGGGGATGGTGGATTGCTATCGTAATCGATGAAATAATTGTATCCCAATTGCTCGTACAGTTCGTCAACTAACAATTGCAAGTCTAATAATTTACCAACACTAAACTTGTGTCATCGCAACGATTTGAGCGATGGTTAATACCAACTGAGGAAACGTTGGAGAAACAATAATGGCTTCTCCTTGATATCGCAGTGCCTGATATTCACCATCGATTAAGCGGTTGATAGTCACCGTAGACTGTTTTGGAGAACCAATATACTGAACGCCTCCCAACCCTGCATAATCAACGATCCAATACTCCAGGATTCCTAAAGTTTCATACTCATTCAATTTGATGCGGTAATCATCCCGCCAATTCGTACTGACAACTTCGATCGCCAAGGGAGGTGGAATATAGGCAGCAGCAGAGGCAGAACTTTGACGCATTCTGACCCATTCTTCCTTGGCAAACACCACAATGTCGGCTTTACGACTCGATTCACTTTCGCCCGGGGCAGCGTTCAATCTGACTTGTTTACTTTGTCGAGGAACGTAGGGAAGGTTCAATGATTGGCAATGATCTACCAAGAGACGACATAATCCATCGACAACATCCTCATGTTTGGCTGTGGGTTCACTCAGGGGCATCGCAACTCCATTGACTAGCTCGAACGACCTACCGGAGTCGTCATCCCAGTTGAGAAATTCCTCGAAGGAAAGGGTTTTTTGGGCGATCGCAACCATTGATATTAACCTTTTGCGTAGGTTGGCTCTCTGTTGTCTGTTTCTAGCTTAACGCTTTCGATCTCCATTTTAGTGTGCATCAAAGGGGTAGCTTAGCAATACGATCGACCCATTCCTCTGCACTAGATGCTGCCCAAATCAAGAGTAGTTCTTCGATGATAACTTCCATCGGTATTTTTCGGGAAACAATAATGACTCCAGCACTCTGATTAGTAGTAATGAACTCAGCAAATTCCGATGGCATTGTTTTGCGATCGTGGCTGACAAGAACACGTCTTTGCTGTGCTGCAATTGCCAGCACGTCGGAATCTTTAACGCCTTCTAACCCAGCAGCAAAAGCAGTTTGAAAGTCGATTGTAGATTCTCGTCGCAGTAATCCTGTGACGATCGCCTGATTTAAGTCAGCATCAGCTTGGTAGCGAATATTCAAGATCGCACCTGCTGTCTTGCTGCTTTAGCTGCAATCAGTTTGTTGTACAAAGCTGGAGCGCTGGTTTGTAGAGGTTGAGGCATGGCATCAAATGCGGCTTCTTCGGCGGCTAGGTAAGCGTCGATTTCAGCGCGGTTGGCTAGATAAAATGCGATCGCGCCATAAACCTGTTCCAGTGTCAGTAGTGGGAAAGACTGAACAATAGTTTCGGGCGATAATCCTTGTTGGAAAGCATAGGCGATCGAGTCAAGAGAAATCCGAGTTCCTTCAACCCAATAGGCATCATTCCGATACTCTATGTAAGTTTTAACTGCTACAACTGGCATACATTTTTTTGATTCTAACTACTTATTATCATAGACGGAAGAACCCGCAGGCAGCCAAGGGTCTGCATGAGGTCTGTCAGAGGTTGGTTGCGAAAGGTTGCGAGTTGAATTAAGGCTTGAATGCGGGCAACATTGAGTTGTTCAAGGCGATCGCTCATTTGGATCAGTTGCTTGTGTTCTTCGGGAGTCAGGGTTTCGGCATGACGCTTGGCGATGAGGGCATGGTATTCTTCCCAGGTTTGTGCACTAAAGCCGATGTTAATTTGTTGCAGCAAGTCGGCTTCAGTAGGTTGGGTGGTTGGAAGTCTAGGCTAGAGGCGTTCTTGCAGGGCGTTGAGGATGTAGCGATCGGGTTCAACGCCCTGTCTAGATGCTTCAGTGCGGATCTGGTGTTCGAGTTCGGGAGAGAGGTTGAGGGTGATGGTGGTCATGGTTATCTTGGCAGCAACATCTATTCATCATTTTAGCGATCGGGCTTTCACCTTATCTCGAACTTGATCGCCTGGGACTTCTCGATTTTACTGCCCGCGTCCTGGTTTGCAATCTACGAAACCTAATGCTTCTGTGTCGAGAAAATTGGCGATCGAAACTGCGATCGGATCTTCAATTTTCGCAGCACGCGCGATTAGATCCGCTTTAATTCGTTCTGGCAAGCGTCTCAAAATGACTTCGGCATCAGCAGGAGAAAGTTGTTCTTGAAGTTTGGCTTGCATGGCATTCACCTTTGGGTTGGAATTTGATATACACTAAAGCCACTACCCAACTCAGATTTAGCGGTCTAACGGTGCCCATCACCCGCTGCAGATAACCTTTACATCATAACCGAATATCTCTCGGCGGTCGGTGTGCATGGGCGTTGTTGGGCGGCAGTTGGAGCTTTTAACCCGACGATGTTCGCTTTGAAAACCAGGCGTGAATGAAAAGGGTTTGGAAGAACAACACTGGAGTATCGAAGCCACCCGCTGCGATGATTGCTTCGATTTCAGGTGGGGTTAAAGCCGCGAGGTGAAGACGCCAGGCAGTGCGCATCCTTTCGATGTCTTCTTCACCCCAGCCAGAGCCTCCGAGCATTCGCAGCCAAACTTCAATCAAACTTTTATGAACCGGAGCCGACAGACCCAGAACCAGATCGGAATTGATCAAAATTCCACCGGGGTGAAGGCGTTGCGCGATTTGATTGAAAAAGTGGCTCCGCTCTGCCGCTTCTTTCAAGAATTGAGAAACCAAAAGGCAAGTCGCCGCATCGAACGGGTCAGAAGCAGGCAGCGAGTCGAGATAGCCTTCGTGGAAGGTGCAACGCGAGGTAATCCCATGTTCTTCGGCTTTCTGACGGCAGATATCCAGCATCGCAGATGCAGGCTCAACCGCTGTGAAATGACATTGCGGAAAGGCTTGTGCCAGAGCGATCATTTCCGTTCCGGTGCCGACACCGACACACAGAATCCGTGCCTCAGCCGGAAGCTCGGCGAAAATCTGGCGCATTAACGAAAAGAGCGCATCGCGAGACGATGCCCAACCAGCGGTTTTCTCGTCGTAGGAAGCCGCAGCCTTTTGGTCGAATGGGGTGGGTGATTGTTGGTTTTGCATAGTGAAAACGAAGGAGGCTACAATTAGTTTTGACAAGGCGCTTTTGTCCGTCCGAACTAACGCCGTTGTTGAGCATGATTTAGTCTAGAGGCAAGCATACCTACATCGGACTTTGCTCGAACTTCGGTGACAAGCTATTCATACATGTCCAAGGCTGAGCGCTCGATGTCCAGATATCCAGTTTCGGCTCGAAGTCAGCGGTGCTATCCAAGGTCGAAAACCGAACCGACATAAAAGCAGGACTGACCTCAGTGGAGGCAAATAAAGGACTGCCGCATATTGAGCAGAAATTTCGAGTTGTCTTTGCGCCACTTCCACCCACCACAGAATGCGCCGCTACTTCTCCGCTGATTTCCATCGCACTCGGGGTCACAATGAAGCCAGAGGCATACGGTGCCCCGCTAGAACGCTGACAATCTTTACAGTGGCAATTCAGCATGGCAATTGGTTCGGCATTGCATTGATAACGGACGGCACCACACGCGCAACCGCCAATAATAGGAATCGTCATACACTTTCCTCAATATACTCAAATTCCTGTGAAGCCAAACTTATAATTGTATCGCAGTTGCGGTACAATACCCAATACAATAGAAAAATACCGCCGATCACTCGATCGCTGATGTATTTCACCAAAAGTAGCAGTAATCCACACAGCAATCGCTGACGATTGATGAGCATTCAACCAAATTGTCATGCGGCTAAAACGGGACGATTGAGTTTTTGGACTGCATACATCAGCGCAGCTTTGAGATCGTTAAGTTCCAAGTCTGGCAATTCTTTGATAAACTCAAAAATTTGCTCACCAGCTAGCAACTCTAGGATATCGATGACTCGAATCCGCATTCCCCGGATGCAGGGACGATCGCCACATTGTCTTGGGTTCACTGTGATTTGGTCAAACAGATCAGCAACGGATGCTGGCATTGGTTAAAATTGTTTGAAACCTTTGTCTCTAGCTTACTTCATTTATCGCCCCAAACTCACACCACGATATAATTCGGCGATCGCCACTTCCAGCTCAATACTCTGTAAAGTATTATTGGCAGGCTAGGCGTAGGCAGGAAGTGGCTCATAAACAAGTTCCATGAGTTTTTCAGAGGGAATGGTTTCCATTGCATAGGTATTACCTTGAGCATCCGCAAAATCTACTAGATAAGCGCGATCCTCAAAGCTCATGAGAATAGTGCCAACTTGTCCCGGTCGGAGCAAAATTGGCTGAGAGGTTGCTTTATGGATTGCGTGAATTTCTTCGGTCAAGGCAACAACATCATATTCGTGTAACGTCATCACAGTATCCTCACTTATTGACAGGATAGGTATTAGTTAGCCGGGGAAAGTCTTCATCGGTGCGAATCATCCAACATGACAGCACCCAAGAGCTTCCGGTTTCCGTGGTCATGAAAAATTTGATATCATACTGGGTTCCATAGTTGTCTGTTTTGTAAATTTCCGCCTCCTGATTGACCGCAGATTCTAATATAGCGGCTTCTAAAATAGTTTTGTTTTCTAGTGTAATTCCCAATCGATTTCTAAACAGGATGGCTTTATCTTTTCCTTTGGGATGCTGCATATTCAGTGAGTATCGCTCAAGCTTGTCGCCCAGCAGTGCCTTGTCTCCGTTGGGTAGTTTCATCTGTCCAAATGGTTAAATCACTGGGTGGAAAGTTTTCATTTGCTAGAAACCCCATTAACTTGCCTCAGCAAACAGTAAAGGTGTGTAAAATACGTCTTCTTTGGGGCACTCAGCCGCGAAAGCAAACACAGCTTGTAGAGATTCAGCATTAAGCCTTGGGTAATTTTCGATAACTTGTTGCTGCGTCCAACCTTCTGAAAATAGCCCTAGAACGAACTCCACTGATATTCGTGTCCCCTTAATTACAGGCTTGCCAAGCAGAATTTTAGGATTTGAGTGAATGTGTGCTTTCCAGTTCATCACCAGTGGGCCTCTATAGGGTTTTCATCTATTATGAGTATAGTTAAGATTATAAAATTTATGACCGCAGCAGTATCTATTGACAGTGGTAAGCTCATTACACGCACTCCCGGACTGCATGGTGGATGTCCCCACATCCTCGGTAAAGGCGTTACCGTTTGCCGCATCGTAACCTGGTACAAGCGAGGATTGAATGCTGAAGAGATTTGCGATCGCATCGGACATCTCACCCTCGCCGAAGTCTACGCCGCACTCACCTACTATCATGCCAACACCCAAGAACTTGAAACTTATTTGCTCCATCAAGCAGCAGCCAAGCGTCTTGAAGCTTTGCACAGCAACTTTGGTAAATATGAAATGCTAAGATAATAAATAATACATCGCCAACAGAAAAATCTTCTAGATAAGCAATATCCTCAAACTGGGAAAGAAAAACTGATTTTTACCGGATAAATTTAGGAGGTGTAGGAGGAATAGCAGCAATGAAGTAAAGTTTGGTAACAAGACTCAACACTTGTGCTTCTTGAGTAAACCGTAAAGTTCGAGTTCTTCAAACTGCCCTCGGTGAAAAACACGCTGTTTTTGGCTACCTTCCTGCGTCATTCCCAGCTTTTGTAGCACCTTAGCCGAGGCTATATTCCGCCTGAGACAAGTTGGATAAATGCGATCGAGCTTTAATGTTTCAAAAATTCAAGACTGATTTAGTGTAATTGATTCGTTTTTTTCTCAAAAATTATGTCTGCTAACACTGCAAAAAATCATTACTTCCGATTGGCATTGTTCTGGGCGTTTCTGGGTAGTTTGGGAAGCTTGGCGGTGTTCCCTTATGTGCTGTCTCTGAATCCAGCAGTCGCGCAACTGCCTACACCCTTACCTGTTATAGCTATTGCCTCCGCCCTTCAGACTGGACTTCTTTTGATTCTCCTGAATTGGATTGGACTGCGCCTAGGCAACTCAATGGGACTCGATACCCCCCTCATTCGTGCACTGGTGTATCGACAGCCTGTTCCCACTCTTTCTAAATCTGCTATCAAAACGGCACTGATAGTCGGTGGCGTTGGTGGAATCGTCTTAATTGGATTGAGTTTAGGGTTTGAACCTTGGATGCCTCCAATGACTTCAACAACTGCGTTAAAGATTGACCTCTGGAAACGCCTCTTAGCTTCTTTCTACGGAGGCATCACCGAAGAACTCTTGCTGCGACTGTTCGGTATGACATTGATTGCGTGGCTACTTTGGAAGATTTTTGAGCGAGACAAACCGCAACCCTCTACATTGATTTTTTGGCTGGCAATTGTGGCGGCGGCAATATTGTTTGGTGTGGGTCATTTGCCTGCCGCTGCCAATCTCTGGGGGCTAACCCCGATCGTCGTTATCCGCACCATTACACTCAATGCCCTCTTAGGAATTCCCTTTGGTTTTCTTTACTGGCGTTGGGGATTAGAATACGCTATGTTATCTCATTTTTTTGCTGATTTGGTACTGCACGGAATTGGAGGAAGTTAGCAGGAGATGGAAACAATGCAATGGTACAATGAACCTTTACAATGGCATGAGGATAACGATGTTATCCATATTACCGCCGGCGCCAAGACTGACTTTTGGCGGCAAACTCATTACGGATTCATTCGCGATAACGGCAACTTTTACTACCGTCAAGTTTCAGGCGACTTTACAGCCGAAGTCAAAATTACTGGTTGCTATCGATCGCTCTACGATCAAGCAGGATTGATGATTCGAGAGAGCGAAAATATCTGGCTCAAGTGCGGCATTGAGTTTGTTGAGGGAGTGCAAAACGTGAGTGCGGTTGTGACACGAGACTATTCCGATTGGTCTGTTATGCCGCTTGAAGTGCCGCCTGTTTCCCTGTGGCTGCGGGTAAAGCGCCGAGCTGAAACGGTGGAAGTGCAATACTCGTTGAATGGGTCAGACTATTCAATGATGCGACTGGCATATCTAACTGAGTCGCCAATCGTTCAAGTTGGGTTAATGTGTGCGGCTCCCCAAGGTGAAGGCTTTGCAGTCACATTTGAAGGGTTTAAGCATAGTAAGCTGATCTAATGTGGATGGTAAAAAAACCGATTTCGGCGTCACTCCATATATAAAAATAAAATTAGGGGTGAGTGCTTTTCACTTACCCCAGCCATTTATTGTCCGCCTTTTAACAAACCAATTGCAGGAAGAAATCACCACAAAAGCGACGCCATTTGTCCTAAAAATACTTGTCGATGTTGAGGGTCAAAATCATGAATACCCCCAGCAAATGACCTGCGCTCATGCAAGCCAGAAATGCCGGTACGCTAACATTGTTGAACAAAGACGGGAAGGGCAAAGGCATTTTCGGCCCCACGTGGGGATACCAAATTCGGCGGCTGAGAACTAGCAATGCTAAGATATTGCAAACAAACATCACCAGAGGCTTTTCCCAATTTCCTGATGCTGTGTCAGTCAGAGTCGATTCTACTACTGCCAGTAAATTTGAGTTAATCATCGTTGATGCTCCTATTTTTCATAAATTATCAGAAATGCTCGATGAGATTTCTTGCCAAAAATACAGCAGGGGCGATCGCCTTTACGCAATAAATATCTGTTGCTCTCAATATTCACCGCGCCAGCGACAGCGCCCCCACCCGTAATCATCTAATCACAGCAAAAAGTCTTTTAATGCCATTCAAAAGTAACGAAAGATACAAAGGGACACAACCATACTCGCTGCCATTTGTAACTTTTAGCCTGTCTGGCAGTGGCGGCATTTACTCACGCTGCCAGACAGGAAATACCGCTACTCATTACTGAGCAATGTAGGTAGGCAGAAAGTGAAGTATGTCACGCAGAACGCTAAATCCAGCGGCGTCCCAAAGCAAATAAGCTAAGAAACCGATCATCGCTAAGCGACCGTTCCAAAGTTCTGCTTGCGGGTTGAAGCCAAACAAAAAGGCATTCCGATCTTTGCCGTTGTAAGCATTAGCTGTAGGAGGCAAGTTGGTAGGACGAGTTTCCATGTTTTTACATTCCTTAACAATGTTCGCTTCTCATAGTAGCGACCTAATTTCTGCTTTGCTATCTGTCTCTAGGCTCAAGATACAGACAAGTCTAAAGGAGGATTTTGAAACGGGAAATAAAGTGTTAAGTTTTGTTGCGCGAGTTGTTTTAGCGATCGCCTGTATCTCTTGATACTAAATACAACTGGAAGTTGAGATTGCTGCTGTGAAAAGCCCGATCGCGCTGCCGCGACAAACAATGGCGCTTTTGACTCTTCAGTAGATTTGAGATTTGAGATTTACTCCACAGATGAATCTGGAAGCTCTAAAATTTTTTGGCAGACTCACGACAGTTGTCGGAAAGCAAGTATCCGTTTTTGAGCGCGCCCCGACTCAATCCGCGAAATCCTAGAAGCAAGAAAATTTAGTAAATTTCAACTCAAAAGCCGAACACATCGCGCGGGAGTTAATTAAAATAGGAGATAAACAGATCGATCGGGAGAAACAGTTATCGAAACCATCTACGGCAATCTTCAAGGTTTAAAGTCCAGCCAGCTCAAGCAACTCGAAAAGCTGTACCACCAGCGACTACCGGGCGATCGCATCACCACTGCAGAATTCGCCCAGCGCGTCGCCGCCATCAGCACGGAAATAGACAAACCAATCTGCACCTACATCAACCGTCGCGGACAAGTAATTCGCGTCGGCGTGGGTTCACCCCGGCAAACGCAGATTGCGCCCCTAGAATTGCCCCGCTACGGGGGAGGTCGCCTCAGCGGCATTCGCTGCATCGCCACCCACCTAAAGCCAGAAACCCCAAGCGAAGCAGCCCTCACAGCAATGGCAATTCAGCGCCTAGACGCCCTGGTTTGGCTGACACTGACGGGGGGAGGATTTCAGCGCCGCGGCGGCGGTGCGACTGGTTACATCCAAGAAGCTTATCTCGCTCACCTGATACCCCAGGGAGATCAGCCAAATTTTGAGTTCTCTGTTTTGAGCGCTCAGTTAGAACCAGATTCAACTGATGAAATAGAAGAGCCTTCAATTCCCAAGTCACTAATTCAAACTCCACACTTTCCCTGGAAAATATCAGAACCGCTGAATTTGGACGAACTCGCCGACCAAGACTTTCTGGATTTGGTGGAAGGACTCGAAGCAGATTTTCAAGCAGAGTTTGTCGCTAAGCAGGTCGATGCAGACCAAGACAAAGTGCTGTTGGTAGGTGTAATGACTCAGCACATGACTCAGTTGGAGTTTGAGGACGGGCTCGCAGAAATCACGCGGCTGGTTGAAAGCGCCGGAGGTCAGGTTCTGCAAACAGTGCGCCAAAAACGATCGCGCCCCCATCCGCAGACAGTGGTCGGCGAAGGCAAAGTTCAGGAAATTTCTCTTACCGCTCAGACGATTAGTGCTAACCTCGTGGTATTTGATCGCGACCTAGCGCCCGCACAAATACGGAACTTGGAAACTCAGATAGGTATTCGCGTTGTCGATCGAACAGAGGTAATTCTCGATATCTTTGCCCAAAGAGCTCGATCGAGCGAGGGTAAATTGCAAGTCGAACTCGCTCAGCTAGAGTACGCCCTGCCCCGGCTCAGAGGTCGCGGTCAGGCAATGTCGAGACAGGGTGGCGGCATCGGTACCAGAGGCCCTGGGGAAACTAAGCTAGAAACCGAACGGCGGACGATCGCCAAACGCATTTCTCGATTGCAGCAAGAAGTAAATCAACTGCTGGCCCACCGCTTCCGGCTGCGGCAGAATCGGCATCATCACGATGTACCCTCCGTGGCGATCGTTGGTTACACCAACGCAGGTAAATCGACTCTGCTCAACCTGCTCACAAATTCCGAAGTCTATGCCGCCGACCAGTTATTTGCCACCCTCGACCCGACAACTCGACGGTTGACCATTCCCGGCACTGTCACCAGGGAACCTCTATCGATCGTCCTCACAGATACAGTGGGCTTTATTCGCGAACTGCCCCCCGCCTTGATCGACGCTTTCCGGGCTACCCTCGAAGAAGTCACTGACGCCGATGCTTTGCTGCATCTGGTCGATCTCTCCCATCCCGCGTGGCAGAGCCAAATTCGATCGGTCATGAATATTTTGAGCGATATGCCCGTAACTCCCGGGCCAGCCATTGTAGCTTTTAACAAAATCGATGCCGTAGATGGAGATACTCTCGCCCTCGCCCGAGAAGAATTTCCTCAAGCAGTATTTATTTCGGCCGCCAAAGGTCTTGGGATGGAAACTCTCCGCGACAGACTAGCTCAGCTCATTCAATACGCCCTCTACCCTCGGTAAATACTTAAATATTCCTTTTGAATAGTTGACATGGGGGAATATACGTACATATACTGAGGACAGATATAGTCGAACTATGAGATGATAAAAGAGTAGTCAGATTGTGCATGGCAAAGTACAATACAGCAGCTCGATTTTGCGCTCGGTTAAATAATTAATTTCCCGATGTCGCTGTCAAGGTAAAAACACTCTTTGTTAATGGCTGTAACGGCTGTTGGTTCAGAGGTTGCAAAAAGATGTTGCTTCACTCTGGGCCAACCACGGTAGGCGATGTCAATGTGAAAGAGAATAATATTATTATTCAAGTGTTTGAGCACTCACCTCAAGCGCTATACTATCTTTTACAGACGTTCGCGAGAGAATACATCCATTTATGGTAAGAACTCTAAAATCCTTGCCCGTCGTACAGCGCTAATCTCTAAGACTATTTCTATTTTTCGATTTTACCACTGTTTAACTAAATAGTTATGTGTACGCCACTGGCAAAACTAGCAATTGGACTCTCTGCCACAATGGCAACAGCGTTTTACTATCTAGCTGCCGCCCCTCCGGCTTCAGCACAAGTAGATGTGTGTGGGCCGGGAAATTATTCTACTGCCTGTGCCCCCACGCCGGCATCAACCCCAACGGAACCCGACCCGCAATTGGCGACCCAGCCGAGTTTGTCCCAAATATACAGAACCCCACCTTCGAGAAACGCAACTTCTATTCCTGAACCGGGTACTGCGATCGCAGTCCTACTGACAGGTGCAGGTATGATTTGTTCGTGCAGAAAGCGAAACAATCAGGTTGGTCCGCAGCGCTAGGCAGGCTGATGACCAACCTGTTTGCCTTCAAAATGTCTCCGTTTTTTTAAGCGTGGATATTTGTTTACTTAATATATAAAAAATCAAAAATTGTATAAAAAATAACTTGACACCTAGCTTGTGCGCTGCAAATAGAGCCGGATGTTGAAGGAAGAAAGCCATAGCGACTTCAGTCAGGATAAAAAGAAGGAAGAAGACAAATTCACTTCCCGGCAAGGGTTTCAGCAATGAATAACCTCCGGTGCAAAAGATAAGGTTGCTATATGTTGCTATATATAATAAAAATTCAAATATAAAAATAAAAATAAGATTGGTTAAGATCAATCCTTCCAACAGTTTTTGAGAGTCAACCGTATAATAAGGGTTTCAAGGCTCCAAGCCAAGTTCGCTACCAACGAAAAATCGAGGGTTTTAGCCTAGGAACTAAAAACAGTCCGCACTATGGTTAAGATTACAATTAACAAATATTGTTATTGTTTGAGCGTCCCATGACCCCTAAAGTAGAAATTTACACTTGGAGAACCTGCCCGTTTTGTATTCGTGCCAAAGCACTGCTGAAACGAAAAGGGATTGATTTTACAGAGTACGCGATCGACGGAGATGAAGCAGCACGGGCTCAAATGAGCGATCGAGCCAACGGAGGGCGCACCCTGCCCCAGATATTCATTAACGACCAACACATAGGTGGCTGCGACGAAATCCACAAACTCGATGCTCAAGGCCAGCTAGACCCGCTGCTAGCAGCAAAATGAGGCATTCCCTGTCGAATTTTCCGTTAGCCAAAATTTTCCTGCGACCAATTCTTAATTTTAATTGACAATGAAATTTGCATTCATCATCGATCCCCTCGCGCGACTAATTCCAGGACACGATACCAGCGTAGCGCTGATGGAGGCAGCTCAAGAGTTGGGTCACGAAGTCTGGGCGACTCAAGCCAACGAACTAAGCGTCATCGGCGGCAAAACCTGGGCAATTCTGAGTCGGGTAGCCCTCACCCCAGTAAAAGTGGTAGAGGGACGCTGGGAGGCGACTGAGGCTTGGTACCAGGTACAACAGCCTACTTTGCAGCCTCTAGAAGCAATGGACGCAGTATTTATGCGGACAGATCCCCCAGTCAACATTCCTTACCTCTACGCTACTTACCTTCTAGATGGCATCGATCCGGCTAAAACTTTGGTAGTGAACAGTCCCAAAGGATTGCGGGCGGCGAATGAAAAGATGTATGCTTTGCAATTTGAGGGAGCGATTCCCGAGACAATTGTTTCTCAAAATAAGCAGGTAATTCGGCAATTTGTTGAGAAAAAAGGAGCAGCAGTTCTTAAACCCTTGGGCGGCAAAGCTGGGGAGGGGATTTTGTTCTTGGAAGCGGACGATCGCAATCTCAACTCCCTGGTCGAAATTAGCACTCAACAAGGGCAAATTCCAGTGATGGTTCAGACTTATCTGCCGGAAGCCAAAGAGGGAGACAAGCGGATTATACTGTTGAACGGCAAGCCCATCGGTGCTATCAACCGTATTCCCACGGGCAATGAATTTCGCGGCAACATGGCCGTCGGCGGCCGAGTCGCAAAAACCGAAATTACCGATCGCGAACTGCAAATTTGCGCTCAGTTAGAACCCGTGCTGCAACGGGACGGACTGTACTTTGTCGGCATTGATATTATTGGCGGTTATCTCACAGAAGTTAATGTCACCAGCCCTACAGGGATCAGAGAAATTGACTTGTTTGACGGCGTTAATTTGGGCAAACAAGTGATTGAATGGGTAGTTAGTCAGTAGTCAGTAGTCAGTAGTCATTAGTCATTAGTCAGTAGTCATTAGTGATGAGTTATTAGTCATTGATTAGTCGTTATTTGTTATTAGTTATTAGTTATTGGTCATTAGTTATTGGTCGCAGCTAACAAATAACAAATAACAAATAACAAATAACAAATAACAACTAACAACTGCCAACTGCCAACTGCCAACTGCCAACTGCCAACTGCCAACTACCAACTACAAACTGCCAACAGCCAACAGTCAACAGTCAACAGTCAACAATTATAAAATTATGTCAAAAATTGGCGTTGCAGTAGTCGGTACCGGTTTCGGTCAAAAAGTACACCTTCCCGGATTCCAGGCCCATCACCGGACAGAGGTTGTGGCTGTTTATCACCGGAATTTAGACAAAGCAAAGGATCTCGCCTCTACCCACAATATCCCCTACGCTTGCGACTCGATCGCCGATATAGTAGCGATCCCAGAAGTAGCGGGCGTCAGCATTTCCACACCGCCATTTTTGCATTATGAAATGGCAAAAACCGTCTTGGAAGCAGGCAAGCATTTATTATTAGAAAAACCCACAGCCCTGACAGCAAATGAAGCCAGGGAACTTTACCGATTGGCAAACAACGAATCTCAAACCGATTTTAAAAATGGTGGTTCGAGAGGAATTGCCACAATGGACTTTGAGTTTCGATTCATCCCCGCATGGCAAATGCTAGCAGAATTATTGGCAGCAGAATATGTGGGAGAAAAGCGTTTAATTAAGATTGATTGGCTGGTGTCGAGCCGCGCTGATGCAAGTCGCCCTTGGAATTGGTACGCGCAGAAAGAGCGAGGCGGCGGAGTTTTGGGCGCGACAGGTTCTCACGTTTTTGATTATATTAGCTGGCTGTTCGGCGCGCCGCAGAGGCTTTCTGGGCAATTGATTACAGGAATTTCTGCGCGCCCTGATCCCAATGATTCGGGAAAATTAAAATTAGTTGATGCAGATGATTCGTGCACGTTGATGTTGGAATTAGCTGGGGGAACGCCTTGTCAAGTTTGTTTGAGTTCTGTTACTTATCAAGGGCGGGGACACTGGGTGGAAATATATGGGAGTAAGGGTACGTTGGTGTTAGGAAGCGACAACCAGCAAGATTACGTCCACGGATTTCGCTTGTGGGGTTCCCAAGGTGGAGAACCTTTAGCTGAAATCAAAATTCCTCAAAGATTGGAGTTTCCTCAAGTATATCCAGACGGGAGAATTGCACCGTTTATTCGAGTAGTAGATAGGTGGGTAGAAGCAATAGATGCCGGTAAATCTTTGATACCTTCGCTCAGAGAAGGGGTTTACTCTCAGTTGTTGATGGATTTGACCCAGGAGTCGAATGCTACGGGAACTTGGGTAGATTTACCGAATTTAGATAAATTTTTGGGCACTAAGTAAAAGTGAAAGGTCCCAAAGCAATCTCACGCACTCGATCGCACCCCAAACCCGATAAACTACGAATAGATAAACTCGATCAATCCCTATATCCAGAGTCGGTAGTTGTGAATGGCGCGCCCTGAAAGTCCTTGCCTCAGTATAGCGATCGCTCGCCTGAGAACCGCTGGGGCAAACCATTTTGCCACTTGGGTTCTACAAGCTCCCTATCCCAGCGGGTACGTTCACCACGACTGTATGTGGCCCGATACCCTCTCCCAATCTTGGAAAGCTTGGCAGGAAATGTTTTCGCCCTCCGGGACAATTCACGAATTGCCCCTAAATCCTGATGGCAGTTTCGTCTCGCCGGAAAACAACCAGAATATACTGGCAGAAACTGAACAACAAAGTCCTCAGTCGCTCCACCTCGCTCCAGCGACGCCCTCTGTGCCGCTCCACCTCGGTCAACGAGGGTGGGGCGACAAAGGGGATCAGCATCCGCCTCGGCCACCGGCAAGCTACAGCAGCCGCCTGATGCAGCATTTGGGGATTAATCTTTGGCAGTGGCTGTTTGAAGGCCCGATTCAGGGTAGTCTCCAGGAAAGTAAAGGTATCGCGATCGGGCAAAATCTACCCCTGCGAGTGCGCGTAGACTTGCGCGAACCGTATTTAATTGCTTTACCTTGGGAAATTATGCAGCCTCAAGCCGGTCAACCGGCAATTTCTCTGTCGCAGCAATTGCTTTTTAGCCGCACTACCAGCAATGTTGAACCTTTGCCACCCCTGCATCCTGCAGAGTCGCTCAACATTTTGCTAGTTTTGGGACAAGCAGAACCCGGCGGCGGTGCTAATTCTCAATTTTCCAAGAGTAATAACGGTCATTTGCAGTTGGAAGAAGAAGCAGTGGCCCTAGCTGACGTTCTGGAAAGTGCTTTTCAAACCGACGACAGCGGCAAATATTTTGACATCAGCGTTCCGACTCGCGTCGATACTTTGATCGAACCTACTCCGGCGGAACTAATTTCGCGGCTGGAAACGCAAGCTTACAACATTCTGTTTTACGCTGGCCACGGGATACCGGGCCCCGACGGCGGCTTGCTGTTTTTGGGGCCGGAAACGGCGATTAACGGTACTGAACTGGCTCAGGTTTTAGTTCGGTGTCGCGTGACTCTGGCGGTGTTTAATGCCTGCTGGGGTGCTCAGCCAGCGGTGGAGAGGTTGCACTTAACTAACGGCCAGCAACAGGCGATCGCCCGTAGCAGTTTGGCTGAGGTACTGATCCATCACGGGGTGCCTGCGGTGTTGGGGATGCGGGACTCGATCGCCGATCGCGAGGCCCTGAGTTTTATCCAAACTTTTGCCCAAGCTTTGGCCGGGCGGATGTCGATCGATCGGGCAGTCGCCGTCGCCAGACAGCAGTTATTGACCATCTACAAGTTCAATCAACCGGCTTGGACGCTGCCTGTGCTGTATATGCACCCTGAGTTTGACGGTCAGCTAACTGAGCCGGTAGATGACCTCAAAACTGAGTTACCTTTAAATTCTTCTACTTGGCTGGGACGGTTGCCGTCTTGTGCTTATTTGCGGGGGCGCGATCGACCAAATGCCAAATCCACCGAATCGATTAATCAGGTTTGGCCGATTCGCGCGGGTATGGTTCGAGTCGGACGCTGGGAAGAAAATGACGTAGTGATTCGAGAACAGTGGGTTTCTCAAAAACACGCCGAGATTTTCTGCCGAAACACTATCGGAGATAGCCGGGAAGAACCTAGCTACTTCCTGCGCGATTTTTCTCGCTACGGGACTCTAGTTTTGGGATCTGAGGGATGGCAGAGAGTTCACCACCAAGAATTTCTGCTACGCAGCGGGACTCAGCTAAAATTTGGCAGTTCTCAAGGTCAGATTTTTGAGTTCACTATTGAGGTTCCCAAAACTTCGGGCTACAGTGAGACTGATTGCGGAACGAATTAAGATGCGGGTGTAGCTAATGAAGGCAAGCGGCGAGTAGCACAGCAAAGTTCTGGGCGTTGAGTCTCCAGTCTGAATTTTAAAGAGTTATTTACCACTGATAGCTCGCAACTAGCTCTTGGCACAGTCCCCCTTCTGTCTTTTCCTTTTCCCCCTGAGGTATTACATCATGGCTACCCAATCTTCTGATTCTGAATATTTTCGCGACTCACAAACTCAGGCCCAGATGGAACTTCTCGCCACAATAGTTCAGACTGATGTTGCTTATCCCTGGAATCCTGCACAGCTTGAATCAGAATCTTATTTAACTGCCCTAGAGCAGGAATTTGCGCTATCTGATTCCTTCAGCGACAGCGATATTGCCCTGAAGTCGCAAGTTTTATTCTCCCAATTAGAACAAGTTTGGCTGACGACTGCTCTGCAAAAGTCTTTGCGCGAAAAATTTGCTCGCGTTCCTCAAGATTTTCTGGCCAGCATCGCTCAAAGCGTGCAAAACGCTACTGTTAAGTATCAATCTTTAGCTGACCAAATGGTAGAGTGCGTCTTAGATATTTTGCCTCACTGGGGTGAGGAAGATTTGCAGGTGTTGGCACGTCCTTTGGCTTATGCGATGCGAGATGTGGATTCGGAAGGGGGGGAATTGGTCATGGCTACTAAAAGACCTTGGGCCCAATTGTCGGAAATAGAACAAGCTAGAGTTAGTTTGGCTGTCGCCCGCTATGCAATCTCGCAATTAGAAGTTGCTGATTAGTTTTTGGATCGCTGGGTTTTTGGGCTGGGATAGCGGTAATTTTTTTAAATTAATATAAAATTAATCTACCTTTAGTTAGATGTCAAATTCGTCTAATTGTTAAATCCTAGGGATTGCTATAGCTTTGATATAGCAATCCTATTTGATTTGTAGACAAGATATAGCCTTTCTCAGTAACATGAGGTGCACGCTTGATAAGCGGGCATAGGGCATAGGGCATAGGGCATAGGGCATAGGGCATACCTCACTTGATTGAGAACTGCTGTAATTTTTTTGGGAACTATAGCAAACGCGCCCGACGTTTATGACTGAGATGTGGCAGCATTTTTAGTAAGATTTTTATGGGCGGCGTCGCAGAAACGGCCCACAAGAAATATTTTTTATTATGGAACAGGCCGGAAAGCCTGTTACGGACATTGCTGAAATCCTTGCCGAATATTGCTTCTGACCGAAAGCATCCAGGATACAAGCCCCCCAATTTATCCGGAGGGTCAATGCTTCAATTCTTTAATCTAAAATCTAAAATCTAAAATCGATTGACTTCTCTCCTCGGTAACTAAAGCCTTCTTTCTTCTTCCTTCTGCTATATTTTGCCAGGTTTGGACTCGCTAAGCAGTTTGGCAACCGCAAGCAAGATGAATTATCATACAATGGTCAGAATGTTAAAAAATGTAAAGAGAGTAATTGGGGTGTGTCGGAATTTTCAACTGAAGTAAAAAGTGGACAGCAGGAAACCCTTACTGTGGCATACACGATCGGGACTTTAAAATTATTTTATGACAACTTCAAGATTTGATTTTCAAGACTTGAAACGCCGCTTTTGGCGGATTTCGCGGGTGCCGACGGCAACGCTAGTCGTGTTGGGGGCGGTTGCTTTCGCAGGTGCGATCGCCGCAGCCTGGTTTGGCAGTGAAGGTACTGTCAGCGGTATTTTTGCCACAATCAACACTTGGCAGCAAAACCCGCCTGTGTGGCTGCAAGTGCCTGCTACGAGCAAGATGTATTTGTTAGTGCCGACTATCGCGCTTGTCTGTGTTGCTTTAGCTGCAATTAAAATTTCGCCTCAACCGCAGAAATGGTCGCGCGCTGTGGTAGTTGCAATAGTTCTGGCTTTAACCATTCGCTACGTTTTATGGCGATCGCTCGCTACTCTAAATTTAACCGATCCCCTCAACGGTATCTTTAGTTTGGGGCTGTTTTTCCTAGAAATGTTACTGGTTTTCAACACCAGTATTCAACTGTATTTAATGCTGAGAATGAAAGATCGGCGTCTAGAAGCCGATCGCATGGCAGTTGCAGTTGAAGCTGGAAACTTCACCCCGCCCGTAGATATTTTTATCCCAACGTACAACGAACCGGCTTTCATTTTACGGCGCAGTGTAATCGGCTGTCAAGCTTTAGATTATCCCAACAAAAAAGTATATTTGCTCGACGATACCAAGCGGCATGAAATCAAGTTGCTGGCAAAAGAACTGGGATGCGAGTATATAACTAGACCCGATAATCTTCACGCCAAAGCTGGAAACATTAATCATGCCACAGCCCTAACAAATGGAGAACTAATTGTAGTTTTCGATGCAGATTTTATTCCTACTAAAAACTTTTTAACCCGCACAGTTGGATTTTTTCAAAATCCCGAAATCGCCCTCGTTCAAACACCGCAAAGCTTTTACAACCACGACCCCATATCCCGTAATTTAGGTTTAGAAAATGTGCTCGCGCCGGAAGAAGAAATCTTTTACCGACAAATTGAAATTATCAAAGACAGCGCCGACAGCGTGGTTTGTTGCGGTACATCTTTTGTAGTGAGGCGAAGTGCTTTAGAAGCAGCGGGAGGCTTGGTCACAGATTCAATCTGCGAAGATTATTTTACCGGAATTAGGCTGTCAGCAACCGGATATCGCTTAGTTTATTTAGATGAAAAATTGAGTGCTGGTTTGGCGGCTGAAAATATAGAAGCTCATCTAAATCAAAGGCTACGCTGGGCGCGAGGCACGCTTCAGGCATTTTTTATTGATTCCAATCCTTTAACAATTCGCGGTCTCAGATTCGTACAAAGGCTGTCTCATTTGGAAGGATTGCTGCACTGGTTTACCAGTTTAACCAAGGTTTTATATCTGTTGATACCTTTAGCTTATTCATTTTTCGGCATAATTCCTTTGCGGGCAAGTGCGCGGGAATTGCTGTACTTTTTCCTGCCTTACTATTTGGTGCAACTTACTGTGTTTTCTTGGCTGAACCGCAGATCGGGCTCGGCTTTGCTTTCGGATATTTATTCGTTCGTCCAGTGTATTCCTTTAGCGGTGACGGTGGTGAGTTCCATGCTGAATCCCTTTGGGAAAGGGTTTCAGGTGACGCCAAAAGGAATGGCGAGCGATCGCTTTCGTTTTAACTGGAATTTGGGATGGCCTTTGATTGTTTTGTTTGCAGCTACAGCATTCAGTTTGTGGCACAATTTGAACATTAATTTAGTTAAAAATGTGGGCAGCTTACAGGTAATATCAGAAAGGGCAGATTTGTTAAAAGGCATAAGTTTGGGATGGATTTGGAGCGCTTACAACCTGCTGATGATCGGGATTGCATTACTGATTTTGGTGGATATTCCTAAGCCGGACATTTACGAATGGTTCAATTTACGCCGGGTTGTACAATTAAATATTGGCGGTCAAAGTTTTTGGGGTGTAACCACTGTAATTTCGGAAAGTGGCGCTGAAGTTGCTCTGACGCAGTGGCCAAGTTTTGCGGTGAAAGGTAAGGGTAGTAAAGAGAGTTTGACCCCAGCAGAGATTTTGCCAAAATATGCTGTTCCGACAAGTTTATCGCAGGGTAAAATAAAAGCGCTCCCTCGCAGTGCGGCAGTCAAAGCAATGAGATCGGTAGCGCCGTCTGTTGTTGAGCTGGGCACGGAGCGTCGTTTGGCTAAAGGTTTGATTGATTGCGATTCGGCGACTCTGGAAATTATGGAAGAGAACTGTTTTATTCCTGTGGCTAAGATTGAGTTGGTGAGCGATAAATCTCAGTTGGAGTCGAGTTTTCGGGATGGAAAAGAGTGCAGTTTGGTGGAATTTCCCACTGTGCGAATTGCGTTCGATCGCCTGAACATTAGCCAGCACCGCTGTTTAATCGAAATGCTGTACTGTCGCCCGGGCCAGTGGCAGCGGCAGGAAACTCCGGGAGAATGGCGATCGCTGTGGCTGTTGTTGAGAATTGCTTTGAAACCGAGGGCTGTTTTTGAGAGGAATAGGTCAGTTAGACCGATCGGAGTTTCGCAAGTTTAGAACTAATATCAAATCCGGTAGCATCGGAATTAATCTTACCATAAATCAGGAGACGGCATTGCCGTGTTCCTTGCCCGATCGATTGTCGGAAAACGGCATTCCGATATCCGCTCAATCGTTTTTGCACAGCCAAAATTGATTGACAGAATATAATTTTTTTGATAACATAAATTCAGTTATATTTGTAAAAAATTCCGAACCTATGAAACTCAAGTCATCTGTGTTTTATAAAGCGGTTTTGGTGACAAATTTGCTCCTAGCATCTGTGACCACTTTCGGTATCGTCGCTCAAGCCCAGACAAGTAGCTCTACTAAAAATTATAAAGGTCAATGTAGTTTTTACGGACAAAATCAACCACAGGCACAAATGATCGGCTGCTCAATCAAGCAGAGTCTCAACCAAATTACAATTACCTGGGATGATGGATTCACAACTAATTTGGTGTCTTCAGAAGACGGTGTTTGGCAATCAATGCCATCTCGATCACTCGCCGGAGTAACATTTTATGCCGGTAGCGGACAAGTATCTAGAGTTGAAATTTACGAAGGTCCCGGTAAAGGTATTCTTGTTGTCAATCCTCTTTGAACTAAGTTGAAAATAACCCGCTTTCTCTGAAAAATCGTGCATCTATTCGGAGAGATGACGATGGCGGTTTAGGGGTTGATGCATTAGGAAAAGTACGAGTTGGTGGTGCTGGAATATGGATATTTGCGCCACTGCGACTTGGAAACCACAAAATACCTGTACCTACGATCGCGATCGTCATCATCAGCGACAAAATGACAACCGGAGCTTGATTTTTGGGGACATAACTGTCAAATTTGAGATTTTACGTTAACAACAGAAATCATCCCTAATCATCAATAAGTTAAACCTAATTTACATAGCAGAAACTGAGGGCGATTGTTCGCAAATCGCTTCCCCAGTGCCAAAATCAGTAAACTGGCGTACATCGGGTTCATGGAATGCTAAAACAATATCTTCTTTAGGCACTCCCAGTTCGACGAGTTGGTTCGCAATTCCGACTTCAGTACCGTCATGCTGAATCCAAATTTTTCCACCCTTGATATCAAGATGCAGAATACAGCCAAAATCGCGTCTATTTCCACGCCAACCAACATACAGAAGTTGATAATGATCTTGCTCAGTATCAAAAAGGGTTTGCACTTCGTATTCTTGCGCGTTGCGTTGTATCGAAATGCGCTCTCGCCGTTCTGAAAGAAGATGACGAATGTATTGCCGATATTGCTCTATAGCCATTGAACAATAACCTCCTGTTGCACATCATAAATCATCAATCGTAGTTGATATCGCTGAACCGCAGCCACAATAAACCGTCGTTGAAAGAAACTTTCCTAAATTGGCACTCGCACCGCTAGATAGAGACGGCGATCGGGTTCCATCATTTCCAGCGCATCGCGATAATTGAGAAATTGTCCCAATGCAGTATGAAAATCTGAAACATTCGATGGGCTAATGAAACTTTTAACTTCTACAGCTATTTTCTGATGATCTCGCTGGGCGGCTAACAGTTCGCCGCTAAATCAATCTCAAAATCTACATCATCAACATTGATTTCATACGGATCGGCCGTAATCTGCCAACCTTGCTTTTCTAAAGCAGTCTTAACAACACCATGAAACCGATCTTTTACCATACAAGTTTTCTAGTTGCGGATAACTACTCATCTTGTAATCACTTCTGCTTGACCAGCCAGAGAACTTACCACTGAATATTATAACCTACCTTTCGCGCTCGCAAATAGTTTACAAACCAGATAGCGGCACAAACTCGTAACCGTAACTGGTGCGATTTCCGGGTTTAACTGTTACTAATTGAACTGCTCGATTACGATCGCCCGAAGGTAAAAACCGAATCGGGCCCGATGCTCCATTTGCCGAAAAATCTGACGCGGATAAAGCTTGTTGAATGCCTGTACGAGTGGGATTGCGCCCTAAACCGACAATTAAGGCGATCGTCGCATCGTAGGCTAAAGCTGTGCGCCAACTTACTTCAGCATTCCAAAGTTGTTTGGATGTTTGGGGAAAGTTCGACTGCGGATCTGCAAGAATGTGCCAAGGAATCGCCAGCACCATATCTGTTGCTCCTGCGCCACCGATTTGCAGTGTTTTAGCAGTATAAGCACCGTCTCCCGCTAGTAATGGCAGCCGTTTGGCGTTTACTTGCACTACTTGCAAAGCTTGGTCGATCGTGTCTGAATTGGATGCTAACATAATCACTTCTGCTCCTTGGGCGATCGCACTTTTAACGCTATCGGCGGCATTAAAATTGCCATTAGCAAAGTCAAATTCGCCTACTATTTGTCCTCCATCTCCGTAAACAGCCGTCGTGAATTCATCTTTTAAAGATTTGCTGTAACTGCTAGCAGAATTGAAAAATACAGCAGCTTTTTGCTTTTGCAATTTCCCCACCATATAGCGGGAAAGAGCATTAGCCGCAAACCGATCGCTCGGCACTGTCCGAAATATATTTTTGGCAACTCCTGAAAGCTGCACAGATGTACTTGTGGGAGAAATTGCTACTAATTGTTTTTGCTGGTAAATCTTGCTGGCTGCTAGCGTCGTATCTGAACCAAAATGCCCGATTACTCCTAAAATTTCCGAGTTACTTGCCAAAGCACTGGCAATTTGTGCCGCCATTTCTGAGTTGTTGTCATCGTTAGCAATTAGCACTTTTAAGGGAGTGCCGCTAATGCCGCCGCTTTGGTTAATTTCATTTTGAGCTTGAGCTACCCCCCGCAGAATTTCTTGAGCAGCATTGATATCGCTGCCAATGGGAACTGCGGCGGCAATTGTGTAGGATTTTTGAGATCCGATGCGGGCGTTGTTGAGGTAAATTAAGGCTTCGGGATCGTTGGGATTGGTTTTTAGCGAAGCTTGTAAGTCGGAAATAGCTGCGTTATAGTTGCCAGATGCGATCGCCCCTACAGCTTCTTGTTTTTTTGCTGTTGCTCCCCCCGCAATTAACAGTTTGTTCCCCGCGCTCAGACGCTGCCCAATTGCCTGCTCTGATTGCGGCGAATTCCCCGTCGGAGACTTAGAAATTGTCTGATTTGGGGGTGATGAACCTCCGAGATTGATGCTGCCTCGGCTTGTCAGCCACCAAATACCTGCACCGGCTAGCCCGATCGTAATTAGGAGGGATAAGATGAGAACACCAGTTTCATTTTTTTGTGACATAATTTTACCTTTTTAGATTTTTGAAATAACGAAGTCATTAGTCATTAGTTATTAGTCATTAGTTATTAGTCATTAGTTATTAGTCATTAGTCATTAGTCATTAGTCATTAGTCATTAGTCATTAGGGTCGAGGAAAAAACATTGACCAAGGAGAAAAAGTGATTTTAACTGGGCGATCGCGAATTGATGTAGCGTGCGTCAGATAGGGTGATTGGATCTATCAATTGATGCTCTGGGAGCTGAGGCACCATGCCAGCCTAAAATTCAGTAGTCACTACTCCCTTATTATATGCGATCGCCCGGATCTGATATAATTCAGTAACATTGGCATAGTCAAATCCGGGCGATCGCACTCTTTAGTCTGAATGCTTTCAAGGTGGTTCCACCAGAAAAGTGCAGGAATTTTTATAAGTTACCGCTTCAAAGATTAGTCAACCCTACCCTGCAAGAGCACCACTTCCTCCATTCCAAATTTAGTTAAGCAGGCAAGAAATGATAGCTGGTGGATTAGATAAAACGCTGAGTGTTGGAACTGAATTATACAATCTGAGGTGAGTAAACCTGAGAACTACCTTGAATAACACCTAGGGGGTAACTCTTCAGTCCTGTATTTAGTTACAAATTTTTACGTTCAAGTTGGGTATATATCATAAACATTTGAAAAAAAGCTTTTCTTAATCATATCTTTATTTTTCTCCGCGATGGGGACAGGGAGGGAGGCTGTAACAGCAAAGGGTTGGGTAAAATAATTAAAGTTTGTTGAAATTTATAAAAATAGCTGCAATACTTTGTAATGTAAAGAGGAAAGTTGAAAAATATCTAAAGACAAACTAATTGGATTGCGATGTAGCTAAGGTAGTATAGATGACGGTTTGTCACAGAAAAAGAGTGTTAAGCTCCGCTAAGCTCAGCAAAAGTAAAAGCTCGCTATTTCATTAAGTTCGATCGATAACAAAGGCTAAGGTAAAGTTCATGGCAAACTCAGTTTTAAATCAGCCAAACGCAGCAGCAGGAGTGCAGTGGCAGCCACAAAATATTATCCGCGGCCTAGTGTGGAAAATTGCGATCGCAACCTGGCTGTTAATGGCTGTAGGCAGCGCCACGCGAGTCATGAATGCGGGGCTAGCTTGCCCCGACTGGCCGCTGTGCTACGGTCAATTAATACCTGCAGCGCAAATGAATTTGCAGGTATTTCTGGAATGGTTTCACCGATTGGACGCAGCAGCAATTGGCTTAAGCGCGATCGCACTTTTAGGACTATCTTTGTTTTACCGCAGCCACCTGCCAAAATGGCTGCCTTGGGCGAGCGCCGGAGCACTATTTTTAATCGTTTTTCAAGGCGTATTGGGCGGCTTGACAGTAACACAACTGCTCAGATTTGACATCGTTACCGCTCACTTGGGAACAGCTTTACTATTTTTTGGCGCCCTGCTAGTCATCGGTTTCATGCTGACTCCCTACGAAGCTACAGGAAATGTCGGCAAATTAGCTTGGGTAAGTTCGATCGCAGCATTGTTAGTTTACCTGCAAAGTTTGCTAGGAGCATTAGTAGGCTCTAGATGGGCGCTGCACCAATGTTTGAGTTCCTCAGAATTGTGCTCGGTAATGAACAGCCACATCGCCGGTATCGTACCAGCTACAGCAGCGACTTTAGCCGTAGCAGTCATGGCTTGGCGGCAGCCTGCACTCAGTCCAAATTTGCGAAAACTGGCTAATTGGGCGAGTGTTTGCCTAATTGCTCAATTAGTTCTGGGATTAGCAACTTTCCGGCTGCACCTTCAGGTAGAACCGCTGACAGTCGCCCACCAAGCAGTCGGTGCTGCTTTGCTGGGAACCCTGATAGCTTTTAGTGTTTTAGCTTGGCGCGATCGAGTTTTATCAGCTTGAGAGTAATATCATGTCCGGTAGCATCGTTATTATATAGTGCAAGGTCTTGTAGGGGCGGGTTCACCATGATTCTCGATCTAAAAGCCAACAGTTTCATAAACCCGCCCCGCCCATACAAGCACGAATCAACCGGACAGGATATAAAACGCAGATTTATCTATTCCTTGAGTAAGAGAGGGCTGATTTATCACTCGTCGGTGGGGGCGGGTTTATTAATCCTTTTAGCTACGGCAGATATCTATCGTAAAACCCGCCCCTACGAACCAATGACAACTAACTGACAACTAACAACTAACAACTAACAACTAATAACCGATGCAAGAAGTTCTTACAAACAATAGCCCCCGCCTCCACGAAAACTTTTCGCAAGTGGTGAAAAGTTACTATCAACTAACAAAACCCAGAATTATTTTACTGCTGCTAATCACCACATCAGCAGGAATGTGGATGGCCGCCAAAGGAGAAGTAGATCCGCTATTGCTGGTATCAACTATTACCGGAGGCGCTTTAGCTTCTGCGTCGGCGAATACGATTAATTGTGTTTACGACAGCGACATCGATTATATTATGGAGCGCACCCGGTGGCGGCCGATTCCTTCGGGGCGTGTCAAGAAGCGGGATGCTTTGATATTTGCGATCGCCCTAGCTACAATATCCTTTACATTGCTCACAGTTGTTGCCAACTTATTAGCCGCATTGCTAGCAATGTCAGGCATCGTTTTCTACGTCCTAATTTACACCCACTGGCTGAAGCGCCACAGCGTGCAAAACATCGTCATTGGCGGTGCAGCAGGGGCGATTCCCCCGCTAGTTGGCTGGGCTGCGGTGACCGGAGATTTGAGTTGGGGTGCGTGGCTGCTGTTTGGGATTATATTCCTGTGGACACCGCCGCATTTTTGGGCGTTAGCAATGATGATTCGCGACGAATACAAGGAAGTAGGCGTCCCGATGTTGCCTGTAATTGAGGGCGACGAAGAGACAGCCCGCCAAATTTGGATTTACACGCTATTGATGATTCCTGCAACTTTGCTGCTAGTTTATCCCCTGAATTTAGCCGGCGCGGTGTATGCGGGAACAGCTATTTTCCTCGGTGCTATTTTTGCCCAAAAAGCTTGGTTGCTGTTGCAGACTCCAGAGGATAAGATTGTTGCGCGATCGCTCTTCAAATACTCTATTCTGTACCTGATGCTATTGTGCGCCGGAATAGTCGTTGACAGTTTGCCTGTGACTCATAACTTTACTACTGCTGTTGTACAAAATGTGCAAACTTTGATTAGTGCAGTTGTAATGTAGTTAGGACTTACCCATAAATACTAAAGAAACCGGGTTTTTCACCAGTATTAAAGTCTCAAATCCACTATTTCGCTAAAAAACCCGGTTTCTGCCTAAGTCCTAGTAGTGAGTTAAATTGCAATTCTTAAAATTCAGCCCGCATCTAGCGGGTTTTGTTTGTTTACTTTATGGAATGGGATATAGCCATTTGCGAAATAATTGTGTTAAGCGCGGCATCACCAAATAGGTGAGCAGGATAACAGTGAGACCTGTGATCATCAGAGATATGAGCAAGGCAGGAATTCCTGATAGTAGCGGTACCACCAAACGATTGAGAATAGAAATGGTAACAAACACTCCCAACCATGTAACTAACGCCATTTTGTAGCGAGGGGGTGGAGCCTTCATCGATTTATTGGGCAGCGTAAACCAGGTTTCCAATCCGGTCAGGGTTTGAATATCTTCTGGCTTTTCAATCAAGGGCTGCAATCGCTCAATCCACTCTCGCCGAACATCAGATTCTAGCCATGTCTTGAGATTGTCGTAGCAATCGAACTTGAGAATGACCACGTACTCAGGATGAGCGTGATGTTGGGGTCGAATAGTGCTGACACCCAGATGTCCCTTGGATTTTCGTGCATCTGCGGCGATGCCATGAAACCATGCTTCGTAACCTTGCTCGCGCCCCGGTTTCACGATATGAGAGATCACAGCGGTGACTAGATAGTTTTCTTCACTGGTATTGCTCGCCAACGGTTCTTCCAACATAGAATTTAGAGAATTAACTGAGAGAAAAGTTTTATTCAGAACAACCACCCTAGAGACACCAAATTGCTGGGCAATTTTCGGCAGCACGTCTTGAAACAGAAGGGAGATTAACGAATGCGATCGCGAAGGTTGGGCATGAGATGAAATGACTAGAAAAATACTTACAATCTTTGACGTAAGAGGTATTAACAACACCCTATACGTGACTTACAACCAAGTATTTGTCACCGCTATGCTTCACGTAAAATTAATAACCTAGCGATGACAATATTAACTCAGTTACACACCAGCTAAATAAACTAGGCGCTTTCTCACTACTTATTGGGAGATCCAGCCTTAGCCGTTGCTGCATAGCTGGTCATCAGGTTTTTGTAGTCAGGAATAAACCCTGCTAAGAGACTACCCAATCCTTCAATATCGTTGCGCCAGTCACGGTGCAATTCACACACAACGCTAAACCAATTGACCAATTGAACTCCAGCACGAGACATTCGATCCCAAGCTGCATAGCGACAGGCTTCATCGAAGGTTCCAGAGGCATCGGTGACAACAAAAACCTCATAACCTGCCTCCAATGCCGAAAGCGCACAAAAAGTAACACATACATCAGTGACAATTCCGGCCACGATCAATTGCTTCTTGCCTGTTGCTTCTACTGCTTTAACAAAGTCCTCGTTGTCCCAAGCGTTGATTTGTCCGGGACGCGGAATAAAGGGAGCATCTGGAAACTTCTCCTTCAGTTCAGGGATGATGACTCCATTGGGGCCTTGCTCAAAGCTAGTTGTCAAAATTGTAGGCAGGTTGAAAAATTTAGCTGCACTTGCCAGCGCCAGCACATTATTTTTGAAGTCGGCGGCACCAATATCACGCACAAGTGAGAACAGTCCAGTTTGGTGATCGACCAGCAAAACCGCAGCATTATTCTTGTCTAGACGGTTGTATTTGAATGTAGACATGAGGTATTTCTCCTATTTGGGTTATGGGTGAATGAGGAGTTGCAGAATGGAGTCAAGAATCAGAAAGCCTTGAGTTCTACCAATTAAATGTGCTTCCTTATTAAAAGCGAAACGTCTATTTTTTCTAAATGGCTTATGGCGTAACCTGTTGCGGCATGAACTCAGTTTGCAAAATCTTACCAAATTTTACCACTCAAGATCCGCAAGTTAATGGCTGAGTTAGGACTATGTTGTAGCGGGGCAAGACAGGCTCTTGTTTCATATAATTGAGTTTGCATCCCTTCAGGTGTATACTCTATCTGGCACTCTGTATGGCTATCGCCGAGCCGATTTACGAACTCGTCACATCTTTTCCTCAAGACCAAGCCAGAGAGATTCTCACTTTTGCTGAATCTATTCGAGCTAAATATCTAAATGGCAATCAACCCAGCAGTAAAGTCGCTCCAGTGCCTTGGGCAGAACTGGTTTATTCCTTAGCTGCAAGTTGGGCAGAGGGCTTTCCTACCTTGGAGGACATTCGTGCTAATTCGGGGCAAGACATCCTACAATAGAGGCTTTAGATGTACGTTTTGGATACCCACATCTTGTTGGGCTGCTTGAATTATCGCTGAGGATAGTAGTAGTTCGCAGTTTGTGTATTGGTATTAGGTGCCACGTTTCCTCAATAGCATTTGTTAAGTGCTAGTTTGAGGTTGTTAATATCTCTTAAGGCTTATGAAGATTAACCTTGAAACTTTTGACCTTACACAGCTCCCAAGTGTAGAAGACGATCGTTTTGAATTCAAATCAAGTCGCACTCCACCCGATGACCTCAAGAAGAAACTAAGGTGTGCAGTATCAGGCTTTGCCAATGCTGGAGGTGGATATTTCGTTGTTGGTGTTGATGATAATGGCAATGCTGACAATGGCTACTCCTTAAAGATTAAGAACCAAGATTTACGTGATTGGGTTGATCAGATTGTCCATCAAGTGCAACCAGTTCCTAAATATGACATCAAACTAATATCAGACCCGATGGGACGGGGTGTTATTCAGCCAGATTCAGCCGTTTTGCTCGTTGCCATTCATGAAAGTTATGCTGGACCACACATGGCTGATCACCGCTATTACATTCGAGCAGGTGCTCATACAGTTGCAGCCGGACATTTCATTATTGATGCAATTTGGGCTAAAAGATATTTCTTTAAACCGCGATTGACGCATTTATTTAGGCTCAAACCAGAGCAAGAGCAAACTATCCAACTTGGAATTATTGGACTTACAGACGCTCCAGCAGTTGATGTTAAGATTAACATTTCACCTCTGCCCCAGATGATAAGACATTGCGACAGTCTGTTTCCTCTCCATATCTCGGTTATCGATCGCAATAATCCATTCTTTTTTGATGTATCAACTTATTACCAAGCAGAAGAGCGTTTTGGAAAAGACGTGTATCTTGAAGTAGAGTATTACGATCTAGCCGGAAACTTTTATCCTTATAAAACCAAAATTGAAGTTTCTGGGTCTGTTTCACCAATTACCATTGGAAACGATAACCCTGCAAAAATGGTAAAAGCACTTGAATCAATCAACGAAGTTCTTTTGAAACTCACTATTTCCCGCGAAAATGCAGCTAAACCAAGTTTTGTGTTATCTAAACCATCGGAAAGTATATTTACAGATATCGAGAATCTGATTCCTGAACTTTTAGCAGAGATGAAAAAAGATTTACGGGAGTATCCAGTTGCCCGTGAGTTCATTATTATGCCCAAAGGTGCAGTTTACAACGGAGACAAAAACAACTTAATTCTTGAGTATTTTTTTGAAGATCATTCTTGGCTGAGGAGTAAACTAAGAATTTTAGAAAATCATGCACTAATTTATGAAATCACTTACAACAATACACTTCGTTTCGTGATTTCTGAGGAATTGGCTACTTACTTAACTAACTGTTAACCGGAGTGGTCTATTCATTTCCTCCCCTTGCCAGCAGCCCAATACTGCGTTGGTACGGACGGAATCAAGGTTTTTGGTGAGGGTTCGAGGCTACTTGCCTCCGCACAAATTCACGGATCTACTTCTTCAAAGGTCAATGACAGGTTGCTCAAAATCTTGCCAATGTCTCCCCCCAAGAAATGGACTTGCACTCGCGAAGCGCTGCTGTCAAGCGCCGATCGCAGATTGGTATTGATGATTATGGTAATGCCCCTAACGCTTTCAAGGTCGCTTTTTGAGCGATCGTCAATCCAGTTGCCCCTTGAATATTCATAGCTTCCTTCATACAGTCGATCGCCCATCAACGTCCTAATACAGCCACCAGTTGCGACATCCCACACTTTAATGGTGCGAATTATAGATTAGATCTTTTGGGCAATGATATAAACATGATTTTGCGGATACTGGTCATATTCGAGATGGCGGCAGGTGCAATGATGCTCAACCAGAATTTGCAGGAAAGTATCTACACCCAAAGTGCTGTAATCAAAGTCTTGACCTTGAAATGCTCCCGAAACCTCGCTGCTTGTATGTCCGCCGCCACAAGTGAACAGGAGCACTCCATTAGGTTCAAGCGCATCGCATAGCTTTTGTATCACAGGCGCTTGCTTGTTGATTGGCAGATGAAACGTGCTATCCCACGCTGCAATCAGGCTGTAAAGTTTCGGCGGCAGCCAATCACAAATGTCTTCCCGGTAAAACGTGATTTCTGGATGTAGCTGCTGGGCTAAATTGATCATTTCGCTAGAAATATCAAGTCCTTCCGGCTGAAATCCATGCTTGGATAAGCTGTTGATAAAACGCCCGCTGCTTCCACACCCGACATCAAGTGCTGCGTGCTGCTTAGAAGTAAATTCGATCGCCCGTTCTAATTGGGCAATCCCGTAGGTTGAATCTTGATGCTGAGTTTGCCACCATTGGGCAATTCGGTCGTAGCGGGCCGATGTATCATTTGGCTCCATAGAGTCACCTCATAACTGTCGATCGAGATTTTCAGCGAAATTAAAAACTTTGTCCACGCCACACGCAGTCTATCCTAATGCCCCTAATGCTCTCAATGAGGTTGCCAGCACCATCCTTGTGACTCCGCGCTTGGCTTTGCCTCCGCAGCTTATCGAGATCGAGTTCATCGCTAAGGTTTAGTGGCTTCTAAAAACCGGCGTTGCATATTGGCGGGATGATTTTGAATTTTATCAAAGCTAAAAGCGCTTATTTTTCTGGCGGGCTCTTCGGCCCACCCCACAAGATTTATCCCAAAATTATGCAAAGCCGAAAAGATAAGTGCGATCGTGTCTTGTCGGGCAAATCGAGACAGGCAAGGTTTTGGAGTTGCAGGCAGAAAGGGTCTATTTGCTTGGAGGCGTAAGGATTAGGGGCTTCGATTGGAACAGCGGCTGGAAACCGCGTTTTTGTTCGGGGATGAAAGGCTCTACAGCAGGCGATCATTACTTTAGGCAGACGCAGGAACAAGGTCAGGGAGATACATTTTAAAGAATCGGTTGTTTCATTACACAACCCCTTATTAGAAAAAGAGTTTCAGCGGTGAACTTAATATCTGCAGAGGAACTCAAAGCACTGGTACAACAATCTCCGGGATTGTGCGTATCAATTTATATGCCAGTCGCTCAAGGAACAGAAACTCAACAAAATCCGATTCGGTTCAAAAATTTAATCAGAGAGGCTGAAGACAAAATAGTAGAGTACGGATTTGATAAGAAAGAAGCGGTGGAATTGCTACAGCCAGTCCGATCAGAAGCAGCGATAAAATTTCTGCTGATTTGAAACAAGCTGTTTCGGCTGCTTATTTGGGACGGGTCGATCGACTATTTGTTGCTCTTGGCGTTCAGCAGTGGGGTAGTTTTATTCCCGATACAAACGCGGTGCAAGTCCACCCCGATGCAGAATTGGGCGACGAAGATTTGTTGAATGCGGCAGCAATTCAAACTATTCTCAACGGCGGAACTGTTTACGCGATGCCGCCGGAACAGGTGCCAGAGGAGGCACCTTTAGCTGCTATTTTTCGCTATTAATTTACCAGGTTTAAACCAATGGAATCTACTTCAATGACAAATTCCGACAAACAAAACCAAACTAACACCGGCGATACCGAACGCTGGGCATCTTTAATTGGTGGCGGGGCGCTGGTGCTTTTTGGTTTGTCGCAGCGTTCTTTGCGAGGTGCTTTGCTGGCGGTTGCGGGTGGCGGTTTAGCAGCCCGTGGTCTGGGGGTTGTGGAGGGTTTGCAGTCGGCCGCAGATCCGAATCAAAGCATTAAAGTTGAAAAGACAGTGACGATCGACAAACCGGCTGATGAATTGTACCGTTTATGGCGCAATTTTGAAAACTTGCCTCGGTTTATGAAGCATCTCAAACACGTTACGGTAATAGATGAAACACGTTCTCACTGGATTGCCAGCGCGCCGATCGGCAACAGTGTAGAATGGGATGCAGAGATTGTCCGCGAAGAAGAAAATCGCTTAATTGCTTGGGCGTCTGTGGAAGGGGCTGATGTTGACAATTCGGGTTTTGTGCGCTTTCAACCGGCACCAGCAGGACGGGGTACTGAGGTAAAAGTTGTCATCGAATACAATCCTCCGGGCGGTGCAATTGCTGCTGGCGCTGCTAAACTATTTGGCGAAGCTCCCGAACAGCAAATTGCAGATGATTTACGTCGCTTTAAGCAGTTGATGGAAACTGGGGAAATAGCGACTACGGAAGGTCAATCTTCGGGCCGCAAGTAATAAGTTAGATGGTGTCCCCGGATCTAACTCACATCTTTCACCATTCTCAAAACAGGCAAGATGCCTGTTCCACAAAGAGTGAATTTATTGTGGGGTGGGCATCCTGCCCGCCCATCAAAAGCTTATTGAAAAGGGTGCAAGATGTTAGTTATATCTGACATCTTGCACTATTCTCAGAACAGGCAAGATGCCTGTTCCACAAAGAGTGAATTTATTGTGGGGTGGGCATCCTGCCCGCCCATAAAAAGCTTATTGAAAATGGTGCAAGATGTCAGATTTAAGCATCTTTGTTGTTTACCTGATTAACTGATGTCATCTCAAGTGGTTTTCGGAAATGCGGGTGCTGAAGGTGCAAGTCGGGGCGGTTGGTTTGCGGGTCACTTTATGACGCCGGGCGACGACGCGCGATCGACTTCTGTTTTAGAAGTAAAATGGGGCACTCACCCCGCCGGAGATTGTAGGACTCAGTGGGCGGTAAATGCGACAGCCACGACGCTTTCTATCCTGGTAAAAGGGCGGTTTCGCCTGCAATTTCCCGAGCAAGAAATCTTGCTGTCTCGCGAAGGAGATTATGCTCTCTGGCTGCCGGGAGTGCCTCATTATTGGTCTGCCGAGGAGGATTCGGTAATCGTGACTGTGCGGTGGCCTTCCCTGTCGGGAGATAGTTCTGGAGTTAAGAATTAACTTTAACTTCGGGAACCAAAACGCGACCGCTATAACCCGCGCGCTGGTAGCGATCGATCGCCTCTGATGCAATAACAACCGCTTTCCCACTCTCCACCAAGGCTACGCAAGCACCGCCAAAACCTCCGCCCGTCAGCCTTGCGCCGAAGACTCCCGGAATTGACTGCAAGATGGCCGCCAGCGTGTCTACTGCCGGCACCGAAACTTCGTAGTCGTCGCGCTGACTGGCATGGGAAGCATTCATTAACTCGCCAAAACGTTTTGCTGGCACAGATTTTACCGCTGCGAGTACGCGGTTGTTTTCGGTAACGACGTGCCGCGCTCGCTTTCTGAGGGGTTCCGGCAATACTTCGACAGCTTGGGGATCGGTGATATCCCTAAGAGCTTTAACTCCCAATATCCGCGCGGATTCCTCACACTCGGCGCGTCGCTGGTTGTAGCCGCTTCCTGCTGCCAGTTGATGGCTTTCGCCACTGTCAATTATTAAAATTTCTGTGTTGGTGGGAAAAGGTATCGGGCGACATTCGAGGCTGCGGGTGTCGATAAATAGCATGGTGTTGGTGTCTGCTAAACTCGATGCCATTTGATCCATGATGCCGCAGTTCACGCCGGCATATCGGATTTCGACTTGCTGTCCGATTTGAGCTAGGCGCACGTCGTCTATGGGGAGGTTCAGCAGCGCGCGCACTCCTCTGAGGGTGGCTATTTCTAAAGCGGCGCTGCTGGACAAACCGGCTCCGATCGGCACAGTCGAGGTAATGTAGAGATTTATTGGCGGTATTTTGTATCCTTCTTTTTCTAAAAGTCTGAGGCAGCCACAGATATAAGTGACAAATTTTTGCGGTATGGTATCGTCGTCTGAAAAATTTATGAGTTCGTCATATTCTGCTGAATAAACATGGTGGCGATCGTCGCTGCTGAAGCCGATTTGTACTGTGGTGCGCTGGGGAATCGCTGTTGGAAGTACAAATCCATCGTTATAGTCTGTGTGTTCGCCCAGTAGGTTTACTCTTCCGGGCGCGCTGGCTGTGGTTTTGGGTAATGTACCAAATACTCGTTGGAATTTCATTTTTGGGGAAGTGGTAATTGGTTCTTGGTTATTTGTTATTGGTTATAGCAATCCTAAATCATTTGTAAATTTCTTACTCCCTCCCCTTGATAAGGGGAGGGTTGGGGTGGGGTAAAAAATTTACGACTCCTGCAAGGAATGCTATATTTGTTATTGGTTATTTGGAAAAACAGCTATCTGTGTATCCGTGACTTCCGTGTCGTGCTGTTGGTAATTGGGAAGAAATAAATTTATTTTTTATCGTTTGTCCTTATTATAGTGCCCAATTTTTTTGGTTAGTTCAACCCCTGTTAACAAAAATAAACATCACCGTAGGTTGGGAAAAGATATTGAGCTGTGATAGAATGACAGGCTAAGATTTCTCCCACAATTCAAAAAATGCGATCGACCAGACCCCGAAAACAGTTTGCTCAACATTGGCTCAAAAGCGAGAAAGCCTTAGATAAGATTGTGAAAGCGGCTTCTTTGGATCGCGATCGCGTCCTGGAAATCGGGCCGGGTACGGGGATTCTGACTCGGCGTTTGCTGCCTGCGGCTGAGTCTGTTGTTGCTGTGGAGATCGATCGAGATTTGTGTCTCAAGCTAGCCAAACAACTCGGCAAAACCGACAATTTTTTACTGCTGCAAGGCGACATCCTGGAAATGGACTTAGAGGCTGAACTAACGGCCTTTCCCAAATTCCAAAATCCCAATAAAGTTGTTGCCAATATTCCCTATAATATCACCGGCCCGATCCTGCAAAAACTGCTGGGAACGATATCTGTTCCTGCTGCTAAACCCTTCGATTCGATCGTGCTGTTAGTGCAGAAAGAAGTGGCCCAAAGGCTTTACGCTAAACCGGGTTCGACAGCTTTTGGCGCTTTGTCGGTGCGGGTGCAGTATTTAGCAGAATGCGAGTTAATTTGCGATGTGCCGTCTAAAGACTTTTTTCCGCCGCCAAAAGTCGATTCTGCCGTGGTGCGGCTGCTTCCCAGACAGATAGAAACTCCGGCGGTTAATCCGCGCTATTTGGAGAATTTAGTCAAGTTGGGATTTGGTAGCAAGCGCAAGATGCTGCGAAATAATTTGAAAGGGGCTGTGGACTTAGATAAACTTGTTCAATTGCTAGAAGAGTTACAGATAAATCCTCAATCTCGCGCTGAAGATTTAAGCGTGGATCAATGGGTAACTTTGAGTAATAATATTATGTGCGATGTTTGAATTTCAGGATGGTGTTAGATACCAGAATTCTTAAATTATTCGGCTATCTGGGTATTTTCTTTAATCAGGAGTTTTCGCTGTGACTACTAACAGTTGAATTGAGGTTTTATGGGGATTCTTAAAGGTTTATTGCAGCCTCATGGGAATTTTAATAATAAATTCTGCACCTTTCCCCGGTGCAGAAATACACTGCAATTCGCCTTTATGTCTTACTGTGATAATTTGATAGCCAATAGATAAACCTAATCCCGTGCCTTTACCTACTGGTTTAGTGGTAAAAAATGGATTAAATAACTGGTTCCTCACCGATTCGGTTATTTCTGGCCCGTTGTTGCTAATTCGGATTTCTACCACTTCACTGTCTGAAAGTTTGGTAGAAATTTTGATGAGGGGACAATTAGCTTCATGGGCTGCAATCCCCTCGCTGTGACTGTCCTCTTCTAAAGCATCAATAGCATTAGCCAGGATATTCATAAACACTTGATTTAGCTGTCCGGGGTAGCACTCTATTCGGGGTAAATTGCCATATTCTTTGATCACTTGAATATTCGCCAAACCGGGCTTAGCATTCAATCGGCTTTGCAAAATCATCAGTGTACTGTCAATTCCTTCATGAATATCGGCTAATTTCATTTCTGCTTCGTCATGGCGAGCAAAAATTCGCAGCGACTTGACAATACCGAGAATACGCTCGGCGCCGTTTTTCATAGAAATTAATATTTTTGGTAGATCAGAGATAATAAAATCTAAATCTACAGACTGGAGTTTTTCTTTAAGTGTGGGTAGGGGATTCGGATACTGCTCTTGATAGATATTCAGCAATTCTAGCAAAGTATCGGCATACTCGCGAGCGTGAGTAACATTCGCGTAAATAAAGTTAATCGGATTGTTGATTTCATGAGCAACCCCAGCGACCAATTGCCCCAAAGATGACATTTTTTCGCTATGAATTAGCTTGGATTGAGCCTGCTTCAATTCAGACAAGGCTTGTTCGAGCTGTTGAGTTTGAGACTTTAACTCTGCGGTGCGTTCTTCAACTCGAATTTCTAATTCTTCTTTAGCTTTTTTTAGTGCAGCTTCGGCTAATTGGCGCTCGACAATTTCCGATGCTAGGAGTCGGTTTGCCAATTCTAAATGTTGAGTTTGAGACTTTAACTCTGCGGTGCGTTCCTCAACTCGAATTTCTAATTCTTCTTTAGCTTTTTTTAGTGCAGCTTCGGCTAATTGGCGCTCGACAATTTCAGCTTCTAGGAGTCGGTTGGCAGATTCTAACTGTGCGGGACTGGGAAGTGCTAGGGCTTGAGGCATTAAGTCTACCAAAAGTATGGCTGTAGCAAATGAAATAAGGGCAGTAATTGCTTTCATTGTTCCTGAAAGCCAATAGGTAGGATGCCAAAGTGTCCAGATTTCAAATATGTGAGTGATGCCACAGGCGACGATAAAGGCTCCAAACAGGGCAAAGATCCAATTAAAGGGCAAATCTTCGCGTTTGGAAATAAAATAAACCAATGTAATTGGGATCGAAAAATACGCGAGTGCAATGATAGAATCTGAGGTAAGGTGAAGCCAGACTAACGGGGTATGCCAGAGATAGCAGTGGCCGTGAGGAATAAATGGCCCGGAAGTAAAAAAACTTTTCCACATTTCCTGCATAATATTTCCTTTGAGTTGTGAGAAAATGGACTCTGACTGGTGTCAATTAATTTCAACCAGGGGTTTCTTTCACCTGCGGCTTAATCACCTATGCGTTCATATTCTCTGCTAGCTTCAGCAAAAATCAATCTGTATCTGGAAATCATAGGCGATCGCCCCGACGGATATCACGAACTGGCGATGGTACTTCAAAGCATAGATTTAGCCGATCGAATTGACTTGCGCGCGATCGGTACGGACACGATTCGCGTGCGCTGCGATCACCCGCAAGTCCCTCCTGATAAGAATAACCTGGCCTACCGGGCGGCGGATTTGTTGGCGAAGCAATTCCCCGATGCTTTGGCGAAATACGGCGGAGTCGAGATTGCTATTCACAAGCAGATTCCAGTGGCGGCGGGGCTCGCCGGCGGTTCGGCCAATGCGGCTGCGGTTTTAGTCGGGATGGATCTGCTGTGGCAATTGGGACTTACTCAGTCGGAGTTGCAAGAGTTGGGGGGAACGTTGGGTTCGGATGTGCCTTTTTGCATTGCTGGAGGTACGGCTTTGGCAACCGGTCGCGGGGATCAACTGTCGCCGCTGCCTGATTTGGGCGGCTTTTTTGTGGTGTTGGCCAAGTACCGCAATCTCAGTATTTCTACTGCATGGGCGTATCAAACTTATCGCCAGCAGTTCAGTAGTTCCTATTGTGCAGCGGAGGATTTGGAGTGCCGCCGGCAACGGCTGCATTCGGGCCCGATGGTGGGGGCGATCGCCCAAAAAGATCGATCGAAAATTGGTCAATTGCTGCACAACGATTTAGAAAAAGTTGCTTTGCCTGTGTACCCGCAGGTGTTGCAGTTGCGGGAGGCTTTTGAGTCGGCGGGGGCTTTGGGAACGATGATGTCGGGTTCCGGGCCGACGGTGTTTGCGCTGGCGGAGTCTTCAGAGCAGGCTCAGCAGGTTTTGGAACGGGTTAAAAGTGCGATCGCTTCTCCCGATTTGGATTTTTGGGTAGCACAGTTTAGCAATACTGGGATTCAGATTTTTTCGGAGGGAAACGAGACGAAACCGCCGATTTCGAGGGTGTAACTCGAAGAGGGTGCGATCGCCATCGCCCGTTAAACGTGTCTAACAGGCGAGGGTCAAGATGAATCTAACTTTTCGCAGAGTCTATTGAGATCGAAGAACTGATAATATGTCATGCAATACCGATTTTAGTTTTGGTGAATTAACCAGAAATCTAAAATCTAAAATCTAAAATCTAAAATCGCCATGACTGATTTAACTAATCCAAATTCTACTTCTAAACCTCTGAGCTCGGCTGGAGATGCAACCTCTGCATCTTCCACGCCGCCGACGATTTTGCGGTGCGTGATGGGTTCGCTGATCGCGGGCGGGTTTGCGGCGGCTTTGTACGCGCTAACTTTGTCGATCGTCGAAACTTTTGCCAATTCGCCCATTCATTCTGACAATGTGACTGCGATTAATATTGGCGCGGCTGTGCGAACTTTAGTCATGGGGATTGTGGCTTTGGGTGCGGGTGTTTTTGCTTTTGCATCTTTGGGTTTGATGCTGCTGGCTTTGCAACTTGTGATTCAAAAGTTGGTGAAAAAACCCACAGGTTGAAGTCTACAGGTTGAAACCATCGGGCTGCAAAAACTCTCCTTCGCGCAGGCGGACTGCATAGTAAAATCGAAGCAATGGAATTATTTACGATCGGACACTCCAATCTGAGTATTGAAGCGTTTGTTTTGCTGCTGCAACAACACGGAATTACGGCGGTTGCGGACGTGCGATCGCATCCTTTTAGCCGCTATTTACCTCATTTTAATAAATCCGAAATTACAGCTTATCTGTCAAGTGTCGGCATTCAATATGTTTTTTTAGGCAAAGAGTTGGGCGCGAGACCCGAAGATTTAAGCTGTTACGATACTAGCGGTAAAGCTTTATACGATCGCATAGCAGCAACTCCTCTATTTTCCGCAGGAATGCAGCGCTTGCTCAAAGGCGCAGCCAATTATAAAATCTGTTTAATGTGTGCGGAAAAAGACCCGATTACTTGTCACCGCACTATTTTAGTGTGCCACCAACTGAAAGAATTTAATTTACAAATTAATCACATTCTGTCAGATGGCAATTTAGAATCACACCAGCATTTAGAAGCAAGACTTTTGAGCAAATTTAACAAAAGCCCCAAAACTGATAAACCAATTCAATTAAGCTTGTTTGAATTAGAACCTGATGTTAAAACTGAAAGGGTTGATTTAGAAACAGCTTATTATCGTCACGGATGGGAAATTGCTTATGTCAGCAAATAAAGCAATTAATTAATTAATTTATCAAATATGTCGCTGTTGGCTAATTTTGCTAAGCCAAAATATTTAGATTCCTGCCCGGAAAACCTAATTTTGTATGGGCTAAATGCGCCCCTTACTGCTATGAGTAGCGCGTCAAACTATTTTTCGCATAAGTCCTGAACAACTCTTGACATCGCATACATTTATAAATTAGGGTACTCACCTCTGTACCCACCCTAATTTTTAGAAATTTTGTTCTAGTTTTAACCTTGTTCATGCTATAATTCTGCGGGACTGTAGCAGAAAGGGGTGCTTTTTGATGAAAGCAGAATTTTATTTTGACTGTCACAAATATATTTGCAGTTTAGTTCAAGTAGATTTTGTCAAAGAATTAAAAATAAAAAATCATCAAGGTTTTGTTTTGGCTGTTAAGCAAGGAGAAAAGATAGGACTTTTGGGAAAAAGTCGCCATAATGCTAAACAAGTTGATGTATCTAAGCCACATTTTTATAATGTAATTAAAGCGGCTATGAACGCTTTGGAATTAGAAACTAAAAATGAGGTGATATTAGAGAGAAATCGAACTCTTGCTGATGCCGAAGAAATGATTCAGCAGCAAAACCGAGAAATTCGCGTTCTCAACGAACAGATTAGAATGCTTGGAACTAAGGTTGAGCAATTGTCAAGGGAAAAGCAGCAGTTATCAATGCAGCTAGTAGACAAGGAAATCAGAGAAACTGAAATTAGTCAAGAACTTAATGATTTTCCTGCTTTCGAGGAAGATTTAGTGGCAGCGGAAATTGAGAATGGGATTGGAGAAGCTGCAATTAGTCAAGAAATCGGACAATGGCCGATTCAAAATCCTGGGTTAGCCGTGCAGTTAATCGCAAATCAACAGAATTCCGAGGAGGCTGAGGAAGAGGAAGAAATCAGCGGGGGCGAGGTTGAAATTGGTGATTTAGAAATTATAGAAGAAGTAGAAGAAAATGTAAAAAAAGTAGAAGTCCAAGGAGGAGAAAGTGAAATTAAGCGACTGCCTAAAAGACCTTCCAACAGAAAAATGAGAAAGAAATCTTAATGCTTTAGTTAGAAAAGCGCTTTTAATCAATAAGAGCGCCCTTACATACTTTTTGCAACACAAAAACCTATTCCCTGAATAATTGAGCGAAGCGCTTTAACACCTTCAGGACAGTGTACAACCCATCCTCGCTCCGCAGCGTGAAAGAATAGGACTCAGCATACTTAGGTGTTCCTTGATTTGTCACTTTCAGGAAAATAAAATCAATCCCATTTGTGACAAATCCCAAAGCAGGCTTTTCAGGATGAGGATTTCCCAGCATATATGCTAAAGCTTGCGGAATTCCTGCTTCTAGCGAGTATTGTGCCTTCTTTGCCTCAATTACCAATACCCAAAAATCTGGGGTAAATACCAGTAAATCAAGCCGTCCTCTGACAATTGTTCCCTCATCTTCAGATTCAATTATCACCTCTTTTTCAGCACTCAAGTAAAAAGGAGCGCGATAAAAACCTGCTAGTCTTAATAGGGGAGCAAGCACAACCAATTTAACAACTGGCTCAAGTATGGGATACTTGGACAAGTGCATATAATCGGCTGTTACTTCATCTAGTGCTTGCTTTTCCGAGTCTGTTAGTTCCGGTAAATCATCTTGCCATTCCCGGAAAAATTGATCGTCGTCTATCCGCTGTAAACCAAACTTTGCTTCTAGGTCATAGAGGATTATATTTTGGGCTTGAATTGTTTCCACCATAATTTTATGTCCTTGCTTTTTATTTAATTATATCAATTTGCACGTTCATCTTGCGATTTTTCTCTTTTGGTTTTGCGAGCCAACAATGTAAAATACTATTATCCTAGCATTTGCCCCCAAATTTTTCTCAGCCATTAAGTATTCCGGTATCCAGAATCTATATACCGACATGAGGATAGCTACAGGCAGAAAAATATCAACATCCTCTCCCATTTCTTCGGTGGGTAACAAGCAAAATAATTTATCAAATTCCTGTACATCAGCTTTGATCTTATCAAAGTGATCGAAAAGTTGGTCCAGCTAAATGCAGTGAATTCCTCCTTCATATTCATAAAAATATTATTCTTCAGGCACCAATTGTGACGGTTTGAGTTCTGCCATCAGATAATCTAGCTTGTGAAACTCTGCTTCCAAAATTATCGCGGCCATATCTTCCCCGTCTTGCTGTAAGAGAATTCGATCGCCCTTGAACATCACTCGTTTAATTGTGGCGATCGCCTTTTCGCAAAATTCGTCAGCAGTTAAGCGAAAAAATCCCTCGCAAATCGCCGGTTTTCCCGCCGCAGCCTCACCCACAACAGAATTTTGACAAGAATCCAAGGCGATCGGTAAAATTACAGGTACGATGGCTACGCCTCGGCTTGCGCCTACGAACTATTGTCAGCAGCATTAAATCCTTCAGTAATTAGTCGTTTGGCAAGAGTCACATAATTGTTGACAATATTGCACAATAGATAAAATTGTAAATATATAGCACCGGCGTTTTTTTGACCGCTTATGAATAGCAAATTCCTCGATCGCCTCCACCACCCCTCGCGCCCCGTCATCGTCTTCGACGGCGCAATGGGAACCAACCTGCAAGTCCAAAACCTCACCGCAGAAGACTTTGGCGGCAAAGAATACGAAGGTTGCAACGAATATCTCGTCCACACCAAACCCGAAGCCGTCGCCAACGTGCACCGGGGATTCCTCGAAGCAGGGGCCGATGTCATCGAAACAGACACCTTCGGCGCCGCTTCCATCGTACTCGCCGAATACGATTTAGCAGACAAAGCATATTATCTCAACAAAACTGCCGCCGAACTTGCCAAGGGTATCGCCGCCGAATTTGACACGCCAGAAAAACCGAGATTTGTCGCAGGATCGATCGGGCCAGGCACCAAATTGCCCACATTAGGACACATCGATTTCGACACTCTCACCGCCGCTTTTGCCGAACAAGCAGAAGGACTTTATGACGGCGGCGTTGACTTATTTATTGTCGAAACTTGTCAAGATGTGCTGCAAATTAAATCAGCATTAAATGCCATTGAAGAAGTATTTAAGAAAAAAGGTGCGCGAATTCCGTTAATGGTATCAGTCACAATGGAAGCCACCGGCACAATGTTAGTCGGTTCCGACATCAGCGCCGCCCTAGCTATTTTGCAGCCCTATCCCATAGATATCTTAGGATTAAATTGTGCCACCGGGCCCGATCGCATGGCCGAACACGTCAAATACCTTTCCGAACATTCGCCCTTCGTCGTTTCCTGCGTTCCCAACGCCGGTTTACCCGAAAACATCGGCGGCCACGCGCACTACAAACTCACGCCAATAGAATTAAAAATGGCCTTAATGCGCTTTGTCGAAGACTTAGGCGTGCAAGTCATCGGTGGTTGCTGCGGCACCCGCTACGATCACATCCGCGAACTATCAGAAATTGGCAAAACTCTTAAACCCAAAATCCGCGAAATTACTTGGGAACCTTCCGCCGCTTCAATTTACACCGCCCAACCCTACGAACAAGAGAATTCCTTCTTAATTGTCGGCGAAAGACTCAACGCCAGCGGTTCCAAAAAATGCCGCGATTTACTAAACGCCGAAGACTGGGACGGTTTAGTAGCAATGGCTAGGGAACAAGTGCGAGAAGGCGCGCACATTCTTGATGTCAACGTTGATTATGTCGGCCGCGACGGCGTGCGAGACATGAAAGAATTAGTTTCCCGCGTGGTGACTAATGCCACTCTCCCTTTAATGCTGGATTCCACCGAATGGGAAAAAATGGAAGCCGGCTTAAAAGTTGCGGGCGGCAAATGTTTGCTGAATTCCACTAACTATGAAGACGGAGAACCGCGTTTTTATCAAGTTTTGGAGTTGGCAAAAAAATACGGCGCGGGCATAGTTATTGGTACAATTGACGAAGACGGGATGGCGAGAACTGCTGACCAAAAATTTGCGATCGCCCAGCGCGCCTATAACGCCGCCGTAGCCTACGGAATTCCCGCCCAGGAAATCTTTTTTGACACCCTAGCATTGCCCATTTCCACCGGGATTGAAGAAGACAGAAAAAACGGCAAAGCTACCATTGAATCCATCCGCCGCATTCGCCAAGAATTGCCCGGTTGTCACGTAATTTTAGGAGTTTCTAACATTTCCTTCGGCTTGAATCCGGCGGCGCGGCAAGTTTTGAATTCCATGTTTTTGCACGAAGCAATGCAGGCGGGGATGGACTCGGCAATTGTCAGCGCCAATAAGATTTTGCCCCTGGCCAAAATCGACCCCAAACACCAAGAAATCTGCCGTAAACTGATTTACGACGAACGGGAGTTTGACGGCGAAATTTGCGTTTACGACCCCTTGGGCGACCTGACAACGGTGTTTGCGGGCAAAACCACAAAGCGCGATCGTACAGAAGACGCAAGCCTCCCGGTCGAAGAACGCCTCAAGCAGCACATCATCGACGGCGAACGCATTGGACTCGACATCCAACTCGCCAAAGCCTTAGAAACCTATCCGCCCCTCCACATTATCAATACCTTCTTGCTAGACGGGATGAAAGTAGTCGGAGAATTGTTCGGTTCGGGACAAATGCAACTGCCATTTGTTTTGCAGTCAGCAGAAACAATGAAAGCGGCAGTTGCCTATTTAGAACCGCACATGGAAAAGTCCGAATCGGGGGACAACGCCAAAGGAACATTCATCATTGCTACAGTCAAAGGCGACGTTCACGATATCGGCAAAAACTTAGTTGATATTATTTTATCAAACAACGGCTACCGAGTGATTAACTTGGGTATTAAACAGCCTGTTGACAATATCATCGAAGCCTACGAAAAGCACAAAGCCGACTGTATCGCGATGAGTGGCTTGCTGGTAAAATCCACCGCGTTCATGAAAGAGAATCTGGAAGTGTTCAACCAGAAAGGAATCACTGTTCCGGTAATTTTGGGCGGTGCGGCTTTGACTCCTAAGTTTGTACATGAAGACTGCCAAAATACTTACAAAGGTAAAGTTGTTTACGGCAAAGATGCGTTTTCCGACTTGCACTTTATGGACAAACTCATGCCAGCCAAATCTGCTGGTAAATGGGAAGACTTGCAAGGGTTTTTAGATGAAATAGGGCATGAGAATGGGGCGGTTAAAGAAGCTAAAGCGCCGCCAGAAACTTCTGTAGAAGATGCGAAGAAAGCAGACACTCCTGTGGTGATAGATACCAGGCGATCCGAGGCAGTTTCAGCAGATATCGATCGCCCGATTCCTCCTTTCTGGGGTACGAAACTGTTGCAGGGAGAAGACATCCCCTTTGAGGAGATTTTCTGGCACTTAGATTTGCAAGCTTTAGTTGCCGGTCAGTGGCAGTTCCGCAAGCCAAAAGACCAATCGCGGGAAGAATACGATGCTTTCTTAGCTGAGAAAGTTTATCCCATATTGGAAGAGTGGAAACACAAAATCATCAGTGAAAAATTACTGCATCCGCAAGCAATTTACGGGTATTTTCCTTGTCAAGCTGAAGGCAATTCTTTGCATTTGTACCACCCAGAAATCATGGATGGCGGGCAAGATGTATCGACACCCGCTGCAACATTGACATTTCCCCGGCAAAAATCGGCGCGACGGCTGTGCATTGCCGACTTCTTCGCGCCCAAAGAATCGGGTAAAATCGATGTATTTCCGATGCAAGTAGCGACAGTGGGAGAAATTGCTACAGAGTACGCGCAAAAGCTATTTGCTAATAATCAATATACCGACTATCTCTACTTTCACGGATTAGCGGTACAGACAGCGGAAGCAATCGCAGAGTGGACTCACGCGCGAATTCGCCGGGAATTGGGATTTGGTAGCGAGGAACCGGACAACATTCGCGATATGCTAGCGCAAAGATATCGCGGTTCGCGGTACAGTTTCGGCTATCCCGCTTGTCCGAACATGGCGGATCAGTACAAGCAACTGGAATTGTTAAAGTGCGATCGTATCAACCTGTATATGGATGAAAGCGAACAACTTTATCCCGAACAATCAACAACCGCAATTATCACCTATCACCCAGCAGCCAAATACTTCAGCGCTTAATTTATAGGGTGCGCCTCACACTTTTTTCTCTCGTTTTTCTCGTTCTTGTACTCGTTATACTCGTTGCCAGGCTCTGCCGATTCGTGATAACTTAACGTCAAACCCAATCACAGACTGCTGTTTGAGTATTAAGCTCAGATCCCCCCTAGCCCCCCTTAAGAAGGGGGGGACAAGAGTCTTCTCAAAGTCCCCCTTCTTAAGGGGGATTTAGGGGGATCTAGACTTAGCTAAAGGCGAGATTTCACGAATTAAACCAACAAAAAAGCACCTTAACAAAAGTGCTTTCCTGAATATGAACTTTCCGTGTCTAACGAAACTTTTATGAGTAATTGCGGGGAGTGCGGGCGCCGGCAGATGCTCCTACCATCGCAGCAACTAAACCCAATAGCGAGCCGAACAAAAACGACCAACCAGCTTTCGCGGCATTACCAGCGATATTGCGAGTATCCTGAGCAGTTACGTTAGGCGCTTGGTTCGGCAAATTCACCCCGCCCTGCTGCGCTTGATTAATTGCTTCTCCCGCATTGGCAGCTATGACGCCAAAAGTACCGGCCACGCCATTTGCTAACAGCCAAGAGCCAATTGTTAAGGTCGTTGCCCACAAAATTGCTCCATTTAAAAGCGCTGTGTTGCGGTTCATCGGGCCGCAAGCGCGAGCAGTTACCCAACCGCCAACGGCTAAGCTAATTAACAAACTGATAATTGACCAAATTCCGACGCCGGTACCCACGTCCCCTGAAATAGTGCGCGGAGCTCCTGAACCAGCTATGCTGCTCAACCCGATCGCAGCACCCAATGCACTTAACACCAGTTGTGTGCCGATCGCAATTACCAAACCAGAAAAAATCGGGCCCCAACGTACTCGATCGTGGTATTCCATCACTGAATTTACGACCACGGGTTCAGTACCAACGTTATCTACAGGTCTATTTACGTATGACATAGGTTTTTTTTTCCTCTTAGAGTTGCTTTAATTTTTAACAATCTTTCACTTAAGCATTGATTGTGGCTGAGATTGATAGAAACTATATCTGCCTGGGGAAATAACCAGTATCTATGTCTGAAGAAAGAAACGAAAAAGTCATCCGCCCCCAGCCACCCGCTATTAGCTAATGACTGATGACTGATGACTGATGAGTGATAACTATTTTATCCCGTTGGAAAAGTTCCCGGATGTATACAGGAAATGCGGACGTATACAGAAAATACAGCTTAACGCAATCTTACAGCCGTTCCAACGGCAGTAATCAGCAGCAAAGCCCCGTTTGAGTCTACATTAATCGTGCCGGTGTCAACTTCCACCCCGATTACGGCATTGGCGCCCAGTCGCTGGGCCCGTTTTTCCAGTTCCGCGAGGGCATCTCGCTGTCCTTTGAGAAAAACTTCCTCGTAACTGCCGGTGCGCCCGCCGATAATGTCGCGAATGCCCGCGAAGAAATCTCGCAGGGCGTTAGTGCCGTAGACCACCTCAGCAGTTACTATTCCCAGGTAAGATTGAATTTCTGCTCCTTGGATGATATCAGTTGTTGTTACAATCATCAGTTGGCCTCAATCGCGAAAATTTTGAGTGGGTCTTGTTCTGTAGATTTACTACATCTCGCCACTCAAAAATTCCTGGTAAATCATAAGTTGTCAGCTTGCCAAGCTGACAGCAACTCGCTCTTCCATTCCACATACTCTTTGAAACACATGGCCGTGCACAAACAAAGTCTCTTGGTATTCAGTACGTTGCTAGTAGCAGGATTCGCTGTCGCAGCGCCGCAGATAGCGCTCTCAGCAGAAACATCGGTTCAAGTCAACCCTCAAAATAATTCAAATTTAGATGCTCTGCTGCGACAAGGGCGCGAGTTTGTAGATTTAGGAGACTACAGTAGGGCGATCGCCATTTATCAGGAAGCGGCGCGTTTAGATACAGAAAATCCGCGCATTTTTTCTGGTATTGGCTATTTAGAAGCGCGTCAAGGCAACTATCAAGCCTCAGTGGAATTTTACCAACAAGCGATCGGTCTGGAACCGAATAATGCTGACTTCCAATACGCATTAGGATATGCTATGGCGAATTTACAAAACTATCCTGCAGCAGCCGCAGCTTACCGCCGCGCCGCTGTGCTCGATCGCAAAAATGTCAATGCCCGGATCGGTCTCGGAGTGGTACTTTTTCAGCAAAAAGATTACAGCGGTTCTTTTAAAGCATACCAAGAGGCGATCGCCCTCGATCCGAAAAGTTGGCAAGCTTATTCTTCAATGGGTTTAGTATTGATCCAGCAGGGAAGTTTTCCCAGTGCTGTCACCGTACTCCAACAAGCAGCCGAACTCGCTCCCAAACAAGCCGGTGTCCAGTTAAAATTAGGCACTGCCTTGCTGCGTGCCGGCTATACTTCCGAAGGGCTAGCAGCTTTTGAAGAAGCTGCCAAATTGGAGCCCCGCAATCCCGAAGTGCAGCTAGAAATTGGCGAACTTCTCCAGGCTCAAAACGACTTCGACGGAGCGCTTATAGCTTATCAGCGGGCTATTGCGGTGCGACCAAATTTAGTGGAAGCACACGCAGGAATCGGGGAAATTCAACTGGAAAAACAAGATTTTTTAGGAGCGATTGCCACTTTTAAGCGAGTGATAAGGCTCGCTCCAAACCGCGCAGAAGCTTATTACAATATGGGTACGGCACTCAAAGCGCGCGATCGCAAATCCGAAGCAATTGAAGCTTTTCAACAAGCCCTCGACACTTACCGCCAGCAAGGCAACAATGAGGGTGTACAAAAATCTGAGGCAGCATTGCGGGAACTGAAGTAATATTTCTCAATGTACTAATTGGTAATTGGCAATTACCAATTGGTAATTTGCTAGCAGTTTTGAGTGTTGAGTAAGTAATTTTTTTAAGGCTTCACTCCTTCCAATCGCAGTGTTGCGAGGAAGGAAGCGATCTCAAAACTGTTTCTATTCCCTATTCCTTCTTCCTTCTTCCCTATTCCTTCTTCCCTATTCCTTCTGCCTTCTGCCTTCTTCCCTATTCCTTCTGCCTTCTGCCTTCTGCCTTCTGCCTTCTTCCCTATTCCTTCTGCCTTCTGCCTTCTGCCTTCTGCCTTCTGCCTTTGTTTAATTTTTTAATGTTTCGCAGATAAACGTGGCTAAATGCAGTATAATTTTGGCACGAGTTGAGAAAAAAGCTCGCTCTGTAAATTCAAAATAAAATAAGGGCGATCGCACAGCAGCATTTGGTAAAAGCTCCATCTTTTGTAAGATGCTAAAACAGCTTCCTTAAAATAAATCTATTTCTCTTGATAGAGACTGCCAACTTGTTAACATTTGTAAAATAAGCAAAATATCCTATCCCCAGAGTTTCATCTATGCAAACGTATGACGTGATTATCATCGGCGCCGGTCACAACGGACTGGTATGTGCGTCTTATCTCCTCAAAGCTGGATATACCGTCCTTTTGTTAGAAAAACGTTCGGTTCCCGGCGGCGCGGCAACTACCGAAGCTGCCATTCCCGAATTACCCGATTTTAAATTCAATTTGTGCGCGATCGACCACGAGTTTATCCATTTAGGGCCAGTTGTAGAAGAATTAGAACTGGAAAAATACGGTTTAGAATATCTTTTCTGCGATCCAGTGGCCTTTTGTCCGCATCCCGATGGCAAATATTTCTTAGCGCACAAATCCGTAGAAAAAACTTGTGCTGAAATTGCCCGCTACAACGAGCGCGATGCTAAAAAATATGCCGAATATACAGACTTTTGGCAGCGGGCTTTAGGTGCAATGGTTCCGATGTTTAATGCGCCACCAAAATCCATCATAGATATTGCCGGAAACTACGATATTGCCAAACTCAAAGATTTATTTTCAGTCATCGGTTCTCCCGACAAAACGCTGGACTTTATTCGCACGATGCTCAACAGCGCTGAGGACATTCTCAACGAGTGGTTTGACGAGGAATTTATCAAAGCACCTCTAGCAAGATTGGCTTCAGAACTCGGCGCGCCTCCTTCGCAAAAAACCCTTGCTGTAGGCGCAATTATGCTGGCAATGCGGCACAATCCCGGCATGGCCAGACCGCGCGGAGGGACGGGTGCATTAGTGCAAGCGCTGCTCAATTTAGTGAAAAGTTACTCGGGTGTGGTACTTACTGACCAGCACGTCGAGAAAATATTAGTTGATGACGGTCGCGCTGTGGGAGTTCGAGTTGCAGGTGGCACAGAATACCGCGCTACAAAAGGTGTGATTTCTAATATTGATGCAAAGCGCTTGTTTCTACATTTAATGGATGACAGCGATGTCGATGCTGCTGACCCGAATTTGCGGGAAAGATTGGAGCGCAAAATTGTTAATAATAACGAGACTATTCTCAAAATAGACTTAGCTCTTAATGAAGTACCCAAGTTCGATCGCTGGAACCATCGAGACGAGTATTTAATGGGTTCTGTGTTGATTGCCGACTCGGTGAAACACGTTGAAATTGCTCACAGCGAGCCTTCAATCGGCAGAATTCCCGACTCCGATCCGTCGATGTATGTGGTGTTTCCGACGGTACGAGACCCGTCAATGGCTCCCCCAGGACACCATACAGCTTGGATTGAATTTTTTGCTCCTTACCAGATCGAAAATGCTGAAGGAACCGGCCAGCACGGTACGGGTTGGACGGATGAGTTGAAAAACAAAGTTGCCGATCGCTGTATTGATAAATTAGCAGAATATGCACCGAATATCAAGAATTCAATTATCGGCCGCCGCGTGGAAAGTCCGGCGGAATTGGGAGAGCGTTTGGGGGCTTTGAAGGGGAATTATTATCACGTTGATATGACGCTGGATCAGATGATATTTTTCCGTCCTTTGCCGGAGTTGGCGAATTACAAAACGCCGATCGACGGTTTGTTTCTCACGGGGGCGGGAACGCATCCGGGCGGCTCGATTTCGGGGATGCCGGGACGCAATACCGCTCGCGTTTTCATGCACTCGCAGCAGCCTTTCGCCCAAACTTTGGCAGATGCGGCTAATTCTCTGAAAGCGACGGCTAAGTCGGTCTTTCGGAGTAATGAGAAGTAAGATTTTTAGCAACCGCAGATTAACGCAGATGAATCACATCTGCGTTTGTTTGTGTTAATTTATTCATTGTGCCAGTATTTCTTCTGCTTGATGCCGCATTAGGGGAAAACGAAGGGCGATCGCACTCAATATTTTATCTAAATCAGGGACATCTTTGGCAATATTTGGCGTTGGCTCCCGTTCCGTCAAATCTGTTAAAATAGTCAAAATGTGCTGAGCAAAATCTTCATCAGCCTTATCCAACAAATCCACTAGCTTCGCGATATCTTCTTTCGCACCCAACCAATATCTTGCTCCCAGCAATTCAGCTTTTACTGATAAAGGAAGTTCCGAGTTTAGATAGTTTTCAAGTTTTGGCAATAGCTGCGGCGTACCTAAAAGCCCAATCGAGTTAGCAGCATAGCATCGAACTGCTTCATCTTCATTAGTATCAAGCAGTGAAAGCTCGAGAGTTTCTATAGCTGATGCTTCTTCTAAATACCCGAGAGTTTCTGCTGCTGATGCGCGAACTAGCGCTGAAGGGTCATTTCTGAGAATATATTCTATCGGTACAACCGCAGGAGTATAATCAATATCTCCAAGGGCCTCCACGGCTTCAGACCTAACCAGTTCTTCTTCATCGTCCAGCAAAGTGATTAACGCAGGCCCAACCGTTTCTACTTCCTCACTTCCCAGATAACCCAAGGCCGCTGCTGCATCAGCTCGAACCGATGAATTGGGTGACTTTATTAATTGTACTATCTTCGGTACAGCTTCATAAGCTTCTGCATCAACAAGCTTAAGAAGTGCTTTTGTTTGCAGGGAGTAGTTATCCGAATCGCAATCATCTAGCAGTGTTTTAGTTATGATATTATTCATCATTTTTATTCCTTCCTGTCCATTTAGTTTCTGGCGGTTTTAGTGAACTAAAATCTTTGCTTCTTCTTTTTCTTTTGTTTACCGCTGTGACGGCTGTGTCGGGTTTTAGAAGCTTTCTGAGTCCTTCTAATTTTCCTCCTCTCTTTTTGATTCTGCTCTTCTATAGCTTGATATTCGAGAATTTTCAGTGCTGTAGCCATATCTGGAGCTAAACCTCCTTGGATCAGTTGGTTAGCTTTTTCTACGATGCCTGTATCCCCAATGTTGCCTTCTGATGTCATAACCTATCTTTATTTTTTTAATCATAAATAAATATATTACTTTTGCAATGCTGGTGAACTGACTGTAGGGCATGGTTGTTTGGGAGAATTGCTCGCTCCGGGATCGCCTGCGGATTGCCGGATCTCGCCCTCTATCCCTAATATTACCGCAAATTCATACTTTATGCGGATGAAAAGGCTTCGCCAAAGTTGAGAGACTGAAAGATGGTGTTACCCTTTTTTTAGCGATGGCAAACCGAGTTTTGATTGTCGGCGGCCGAGGACGAATTGGCAGCAGTGTTGCCCAAGACCTTGTTACCCATACCGACGCAGAAATTACCGTTACCGGACGCAACTCTGAAGCCTCTATTGGGCCGGGATTGCCGCCGGATCGGGTGCAGTACCAAACTTTTGATTTAGCGGACAGTGCAGCCCTGCAAAAAGCTGTTTCACAGTCTAATCTTGTCGTTCACTGTGCGGGGCCTTTTCACTACCGAGACGCCGGCGTGCTGAAAACTTGCATCGAAGCAGGTGTTAATTATACTGATGTCAGTGACAGCCGCAGTTTTACTCGCAGGGCTTTAGAATTGCGCGAAACAGCTAAAAATGCTGGGATTACTGCTATTATTAACACGGGCATTTTTCCCGGTGTGTCTAACAGCATGGTGCGTCGAGATGTGGAACAATTAGATGAAGCCGAACACATCCATTTGAGTTATGTTGTCGGAGGTTCGGGTGGCGCTGGCGTTACCGTCATGAGAACCACTTTTTTAGGTTTGCAAACTCCTTTTGAGGTTTGGGCCGATCGCAAGTGGCAGCAAGTAAAACCCTACAGCGATCGCGAAACAATTGAATTTCCCGCGCCCTACGGCAACACAGGGGTTTACTGGTTCGATATGCCCGAAGCAATCACTTTGCCCGAAACTTTCCCCGTCAAATCAGTTGTGACTAAATTCGGTACGTCTCCCGACCTTTACAATCACCTTACTTGGTTTGTTGCCAAGTATTGGCCCGCTAGCTGGCTCAAAAATAACTCCGTGATTGAATTTCTCTCCTACGTCAGTTACGGGATGACCAGTGTTTCTAATAGTTTTAGTGGGGTTGGTGTGGCAGTGCGATCGCAAGTGACCGGTCTCAAAAACGGCAAACCTGCTAAAGTTTGCTCGACAGCGGTACACCCCAATGCTGCCGCCGCTACTGGCATCGGTACTGGCAGCATCGCTCAATTAATGTTAGAAGGAGAACTGGCAAAACCGGGCGTTTGGTCGGTAGAGCAAGCTCTTTCTACTGAGCTATTTGAACGAGCCATGCAGAACAGAAACCTAGACATAGAGCAGGTTGTTTTGTAGTTACTTAGGTTATTTATAGCACTTTAAAATGTTGGGGAATGGGATTTTTGCCCGAACTGCGAAGACGCGAAAGACGCGCCGAAAGAGAAGAGTCAGGGGCTTCGTAATAGATGGGAAAACCCCTAGATAGGGTTCCTCGCAGGAATTGCGATCGCACCTCATAGGAGATGAGTTCCGCTTGTCTAACTAATCTATCTTTTGGTAGAAGTAATAGTAACAAGCAGGCGCTTAAGATGTGGGATATCGCGGGAAACATCCCTTTTGGCTCGCTCTAGATGCGGTAGCTGCGACAAAGATTGCGCTTGAACCAAGGTTGTCAATGTGCGATCGCAGTTAAGGAGCGACAAACACCATAATTTTTGCGGAAAAATACGAGGAGAAGTTGATATGAAGCGGGTTTTAAAAGCTCTCGGAAAAACATTAAGCCAAAGCATTTTGCTGGTCTGTACTCTGGCTTTCATTGGTCTGCTAGGTCTAGCGGTAGTACCCAGTCAGGCTGCTTATGCAGGTCAAGACAGGAGTCAGGCCCCGCAAGAAGCTAGAATTACTGACCCCGCAGAAAGTTTCGAGGATCTCAATCCCCAAGCAGCTTACGAAGATATAGTCAAAACTGCTCAAAATCCTGCAAAGGTCGAGAAAGTTTACGACGAAAGCTTAAAAGAGTACAAGGAAGAACACCCGCAAGAAAGCATAGTTCAAAAAGCTGAAGGTCTGATCGAAAAGGTCACGGGCAAGGACTAAATCTACAAATTTATATCTAACCCAAATTTCTGGTCAATACTGAGCTTCCCTGAATACACCATTGACCATAGCTCAGGACTCACTTGAACCTAACGCGGTAAGGTGTGCATTACGCACCTTACCGCGTTAGAGTTAGGGTATAAAACCACTTTTTGCGTTCAAAACCGTTTTGTCCTTCCCCTTGTTTTTAAGGTAGCAGTTTCATCCTTAAGGCAGATGAATAGATATGAATTTAAAAGGTAGATTTAATAATAGTTACAGTTAGATAAAAGGAAAAAATATCATGAGCGATGAGAAAAAAACGGTACATGAACCTGATGCTAACATCGACCCGCTGTCCGGCGAAACAGGGGCTCATCCAGTGGCAACCGGTATCGGTGCTGCGAGTGCCGGTGCTGCGGGTGCTGCAATAGGCGGCGCGATCGGCGGGCCTGTGGGAGCAGTTGTGGGAGCGGTTGTGGGCGCGTTTAGCGGCGGTTTGGCCGGCAAAGGTGTGGGCGAGGCGATCGACCCCACGGTAGAAGATGCTTACTGGCAAAGCAACTACAGTTCCCGTCCTTATGTGGACACGAGCGCGACTTACGACGACTATCAGCCTGCATACCGCACCGGTTATGAGGGATACAGCCGCTACGGCAATACTGGTAAGAGCTTCAACGAGATCGAAAACGATTTGCAGCGCGACTACGAAACAAATCGCGGTAAGTCTAATGTGACTTGGGAAAAAGCGAAGCACGCCACGCGCGACGCTTGGGATCGGGTGGAACGCGCTGTTCCTGGTGACATTGACAAAGACGGCCGCTAAGGGCTTACGCCAAGTATTTTTCAGTCTTGGAGACACACAAACTCAAGCGTTCCGGTTATTTTTAGCCGGGTATCGGAATGGAGGGAAGTGTTTGATAAAAAAAACCCGGCTGCTGCGTTTTGGACTGTTGTTGATAGGTGGCACCGTTTTTAACGCGAGTTTAGCGAAGTTTTTGGGGATTTTCAGCCCCTCTCTACATCGGAGAGGGTATTTTTATGCTCCCTTGAAATCGCATTTTTCAGCACGATTTTTCTTTCACAGGACTGTTCGCTGTGAGAACTCCCTAGAGACGTAGAGGCTTTGCTGTGCGGGACATCGCACTCCTAATAAACGCTTTTTACAAAATCGGGATGCTTCCGTTTGAGATTAACATTTTTTTTTGACTATTAGCCTTAAAATTAAACTTATTCAGGACTGAGGCATCGATCGCATATTTGTGTCATTGTTCGCGATGCGCTTTCTTCAATCGCAGCCGGATCGTAAAGCGTCGGTGGCTTCAAGTCCGATAATTGTTAATCTAAATCCTCTCATTCAAAATTGGTATTACTTGTGGATGAAATGTTGGAAAGAGCTTGGACACTCAAGCAAAATTTAATTGACTTTGTGCTGGATGCTGAGGGAGAGTTGGCGGTAGCTTTGGAAGCTTATGCAGCAGCTCGATCGACCGGCGAGCGCTACGATATTTCTCAGCAAAATCAAGTGATTGACAGTTTTACCATCGAAGGTAAAGTCGGAGAGAAAACGCCGATCGACCTATTTGTCGAAAGTCAGCCGGATTTAACCGAGAGCGATCGTAGCTTGCTCGAAAGTTGGGAACACAGAAGCTTCACTGGCTTATTTGAAATCACTCAACTTTCCCCCGACAGGTTTGAACTGATGAACTGGCTGACGGCTAAGCACTACGTTGTCAAGCCCAACAGTCCTAATTTTCTTGCAGAAATGTCTCGCTTTAAGTTAGGAGAAATCTTGCTGGCTCGGATTTCTCCCCTTACCGATGACTGGTGGATACTTTCAAGTTCTCCCATTATGAAGGGGAAATTGGGTAAGCCGAAGTTGGCGGTGGCGATCGGCAATTTCAAGCAAAATCACAAAAAGAACCTGTACAGCGATGCGCCGGAATTGTTAGAGCAAGCTTGGCATTCGGTAGAACAGTACCACGTAGATTTTACCGAATTTTTTGGCAGTGAGGAAGTTACGCTATCGGGATATCACCTGAATAAACAGTTGACTGAATTTCAGGAATTTATCACTAAAAAACGCCTAGCGGATATCGGCATTGATGAACATAAATCTCTGGCGGATATCGTTGAAGATGCCGGAGTCGATGCAGAAGAAATTAAAGCAGCAGCTATAGCAGCAGCCGGTGCAGATCCGTCTTCAGTGGAGGTAGGGCTCGATAGCGATCCTCACTCAAAAATGGTAATGCCGAAAGTTGAATTGCCCGATCGCTTCAAGAAAGCCGAACAGGTGACAGCACTTTCTCATCCTCGCTGGGGACAAACCTTTTTGTCTACTTACGCTCAATTTACTGCACTGCTAGCAGCAGAAGACTTTTCAACCGTTCCCGGTTACGAAAAGCTGGTGCGTAACTATCTAGAAGATCCTGCAATTAATGCCTGGATTTGGCAGCGGTTAGCTAAAGTTAATCCAGCGAAATTAGACCAAATTTTGCAAACTGTATTGGAACGTACAGACTTTCAGCTCGATCGCGATTTAGATGCCTTGCTGCAAGAGTTTAAAAAACCCTTAGAACCCGAACTCCCCGAAATTGCAAGCGTTCCCCTGCACCTGCACAACTTATTTCAGGAAGCTTTAGGCGAAGTGAACAAGTCAAAATCCAAGCCACAGGAGAAAAAGAAAAGCTCTAAGGGCTTTAAATCCTGATTTTAGGCACAGGCCGAAAAGCCTGTTCCTAATTTGCCTACTGGCATCACAATCTCTGCACTTCACAGTAAAATTACTTACTCTATCCCATCTAAAATTTCAACTCTAAAATCGATTGACCGAAGTTGAAAAACCCGGAATATTAGTGCGAGCGGGACGCTCGCGATCCGCGCCGCGAGCGGGGACGATCGCACTGCAACTCGAAAAATTATGATTCCGATGAAGCGCGGAAACGATATCAGTCCTGTTTAATTCACACTTTAAAAATCACAACTATTTTCAGTAATATAACTGAACTCAATATTTTTTTTGCTCGCTCAAACTTGGTGGAATTATCCATCTGTGTCAGCGCCGAGGGATTGGCATCGAAATTAAAACTCTACCGCTCAAATTCAAGATTTATTTCTTTTGACACTTGACTCAGATAAGGTGTTATGATTGGAAATATAAAAAAATATTCTTCATAAGTTTGAGCGCTGACTACAATGATGCAAAATGTATTGAAACACGTGCGGGAATTGCAGGGACATATCGAGCAACTACCTGTAGATAAACAGGCGATTTTAACCAGCAATGTCGAGCAGTTGTCCGCATCTTTACAAGAATTGGCTGCGGAGTTTCAGTCGCTTTTGTTGTCTAAACAAGCCCAAGCCAAGTTACAAAGAATTAACAGCAATTTAGACATTAAAGTTTCCCAGCAAGCTGCTAGCATCAGACATTTAGAGCAGCAGTTAGAGCAAAGCCAGATGATGTACAGAAAGGTGACTCAGGCACTGACAAAAGGGGAAGCCCGACTGCAAAGTCTCCTGCGAAATTCTTCCGATTTGATGACAATTCTCGAAGCAGACGGACGCATCCGAGACCAAAATTCGATCGCAGCAGAGCGGATGTTAGGCTACAATCTCGAACAAAGAATTGGCGAATTCCCAGACGATTTGATCCACCCAGACGATCTACCTGTTTGGCAAGCATATTTTGCCAAATTACTCAAACAGCCAGGGATTGCACCGCCTGTAGAATATCGGAAACGCCACGCTAACGGTTCTTGGGTGTATTTAGAAGTCATTGGTAATAATTTACTCCACGATTCCAGCATCAACGGCATAGTCATCAATTCCCGCGATATCACAGAGCGCAAGTTCTCAGCAGCAGCTTTGGAAAAATCGCAAAAGCAAATCGTTAATATCTTAGAAAAGATTACAGATGGTTTTTTCACCCTAAACAGCAATTGGCAGTTTACCTACCTCAACGCGAAAGCAGAGCAGTGCTGGCAAAGAGGGCGTCAAGAACTTATAGGTAAAAATATTTGGGATGAGTTTCCTGATACAGCCGACACGATTTTTTTCAAGCAGTGTTACAGAGCGGTATCTGAGAAGGTTAATGTTAAATTTGAAGCATATTACGCGCAGCTAAGTATTTGGTTTGAAGTCGAGGCTTATCCCTCGGAAGAAGGTGTGTCGGTGTTTTTTCAAAATATAACCGATCGCAAAAATGCAGAAAACGCACTGCGAGCATCAGAATCGCGCTACCGTATTCTCTCGCAAATTACTTCAGATTTTGCCTATTCTTTTAAAGTATTGCCTAACAATACCTGGGTGTGCGAATGGATGACTGAAGCTTTTACTAAAATTACGGGTTATACTCCCAAAGAAATCGCAACTTCCGGCGGTTTACAATTCGACTGCATTCATCCCGACGACCTAGAAATGCTGCTGGAACAAATGCAGCTTCGTTCATCTAGCCGCAAGGAAGTAAGCGAGTATCGAATTGTCACCAAATCCGGTGAAATCCGGTGGCTGTGGGATTGTCGGCAAGTTGTGTGGGATGAAGTCGAGAACCGCGCAGTCGGCATTTATGGTGCTTGTCAGGACATAACAGAACACAAGCTGGTAGAGGCTAAATTGTGCGAAACTAATCAAGTTTTACAAGGCTTAATTAAAGCTTTGCCGCTGGCAGTTGTCGGGGTTGATAGTAATGCTTTGGTGACGGTGTGGAATTCTGCCGCGGAGCGAGTTTTTGGCTGGAAGGAGTCTGAGGTTGTGGGGGAGCTTTTGCCGATCGTCCCTAGCGATGAAAACGTAGATTTTTATGCGATGTTTCAGTCAGAATTGGCAGGGGAAGCGCAAGTTGCTAGGGAATGTCGGCGGCGGCGGAAAGACGGTTCATCAATTGATGTCTGTATTTGGACTGCACCGATGCGAGATGCTGAGGGCTTGACTTCTGGCAGTATCCAGATAGTTTCTCAGATTTCAGAAGCAAACGGAAGGGAGGAAAATATGGGCTGGTTGCAATCCCGCAGAGATCGAGTAGAACCATTTTGGGCGCGTTATGTCAAGCTTCCTGCGGGAATTAAAAATTTACAAACAACCTGAAACCCAAGTCTTGTGGGGTGGGCACTCTTAGCCCGCCCCAAAAATACAATTTAGATGCGGGAAACCTTAGCTTCACGTTTTTAATCTTCGACTTGCCGAACAGCCATGCGTTGCAGTGGCAGACTGAGTATGCTGGAAACTGTCAACAAGTAAGAAAGAACAGTGCTCAACTTCAGACTCAGCAACAGCCAGCTATCCTCCGGCAGATGAAGTTTTAGCCCTAAAGCAGACATGGAGTAGACTATTGAGTAAACAAAACTCATCTTAATGAGGATTTCTTCGCTTAAAGTGCGATCGTCCGTTGGCTGCGATTTGCGATCACCCAGCAGGACTAGACCCGCAATAGAAGCCACAAAAGAAACCATAACGAGATAGTCATGCCAGTTAAGCTCAACCATTTCTAAACTCCGCTTTTATCCGAATTTTTGGAATCAAACATCAGTCTAAAGGATAAGTTTTCCCGCTCAAAGCAATAGTTACAAATTGAAACAGCCGGAGTTACAAATCGCAATGAAAATTCACCGCAACCGCCCGCAACAGGCGCGTTTAGTCAGCCGCCAAGGACAATTTCCCTTAAATATTGTCAAGTTGGGAGTACCTCGCCTGCATTTTGCCGACCTCTACCACAGGCTGCTAACTCTTTCTTGGCCACAATTTTTCATGCTGATTTGTCTCTCCTATACAGTCACGAATTCTTTATTTGCCTTAGCTTACTTGGCGGGAGGAGATTGCATTGCTAACGCGCGGCCGGGTTCTTTCCCAGATGCCTTTTATTTCAGCGTGCAAACAATGGCGACGATCGGCTACGGCTCTATGTATCCACGCACGGATTACGCTAATACTATAGTCGCGATCCAAGCGCTTTTTGGTTTGTGGGGAGTGGCGATGGTGACGGGACTGGCTTTTTCGAGATTTTCCAGACCAACCGCTAGAGTTATCTTCAGCCGCGTAGCTGTGATCGCTCCTTTCAACGGCGTTCCGACTCTGATGTACCGCACGGCAAATCAGCGTTTTAACCAAATTTTAGAAGCGCAGCAGCGAGCTACTTTGATCCGCGACGAGGTAACACCGGAAGGAGAATTTATGCGGCGTTTTTACGATTTGCAATTGATGCGAAGTCACTCTCCGGTTTTTGCATTAACTTGGACGGTTATGCACGCAATTGATGAGAGCAGTCCTTTGTACCAACTTACTGCCCAAGACTTGATGGATCAGCAAGCGGAAATTGTAATTACGTTAACAGGAATTGACGAAACTGTTTCGCAAACTATTCATGCACGACATTCTTTTGTGGCGTCTGAAATTATGTGGAATATGCGGTTTGTAGATATTCTTTTGAAATCGGCGACGAGAGGGCGGGTGGTTGATTATACTCGGTTTCATGATGTGCAGCCTGTTGAATGAAAGTTGTGAGTATAATAGTGCTAGAATACCTCTAGGACGACAAAACTTGATATTTATGACTTCAGTTACTACGAAGATGACACTCAAAGAATTGCAACCGCAACTCTTGGCTTTAACTCCCGAAGAAAAGGCTCAAGCTATACAATTCCTCGCCCAAAGTTTAAGCAACTTTTGGCCGGGAATTCAAAAGACTCCGGGTGTCATGGGCGGAGAAGCCTGTATCCGAAAAACTCGGATTCCTGTTTGGCTGTTGGTAAGTTATCGCCGTCAAAGTGCCACAGATGCTCATATTTTAGAAGGTCATCCCGATCTGAGTGCCGTAGATTTGGTGAATGCTTTTAGTTATGCTGAGGCATATCCTGATGAGATTGAAAGAGCAATTCGAGAACAGGAAGAGGCATAAACTGTGGCGCGTCTTTATGCAGATGAACAATACCCGTTTCCTGTTGTAAAATTACTGCGAAATTTGGGCCATGATGTCCTGACTGTTCAAGAAGCGGGGAAGGCTAACCAAAAGATTCCGGATGAAGAAGTTCTCGATTTTGCTATTAGCAATAATCGTGCAGTATTGACATTAAATAGACCGGATTTTATTCGACTGCATAGGTTTAACTCTGACCATACGGGCATAATTGTCTGCACAAACGACCAAAACTGGGAACGGCTGGCTGTACGCATTAATGAAGCTATTTCTAATCTAGAAACACTGAGAAGTCTACTGATTCGAGTTAATCGGCCGTCGGAGTGAGTATAACAGCCCCAGAATGAATCAATTCATATAGCAGCTATCGCACAAAGTATTAAAATAAACAAAATACTCCTCGTACTATGCGAATAATTCATACTGCTGACTGGCATTTAGGGCGGCGTTTTCGAGGGATCGATCGCACTTTTGAAATTTCCCTCGCCCTCGAACAGATTTTGAAGCAAGCAAAAGCCTTAGATGTCGATGCTGTGCTTGTTGCCGGCGACATTTTCGACGTGCCCAACCCACCCGCTTACGCTGAACGGATTGCTTATAACTTTTTCTGCGAACTCCAAGCTGCAGGAATTCCCGCAATTGCGATCGCCGGTAATCACGATTCGGCATCCCGCATCGACAGCATCGCGCAATTGCTTTCCCTCGCCGGTGTTCGCGCTTTAGGCAAACCCAGGCTTTCCGCCGACGGCGGCACGATTACTCTTAATACAAAAAGCGGTAAACTTTGTGTGGGAGCGATGCCTTTTGCTTCCGAACAAAGACTGTTAGATGCTAATTCTCTCTGGGAGTCTGGCGATGCCGATCGCCGAAAAGACTACCGCGAAATCGTAGCATATTTACTCGAAGATTTAACCAGAGAGTTTAGAGACAATACTGTCAATTTTCTCATGGGACACATGAGCATTGACGGCGCTCGATTGGCAAAATCCGAAGTCGCTTATTACACGCGAGAAAAATATCTACTGTCAGCGCAAACTCTGCCGCCGGAAGCTCAGTATGTTGCACTCGGACACATCCACATTCACCAGCGAATTTCTGAGACTTCTCCCGCTTATTATTCCGGTTCTTTGATTCAGTTAGATTTTGGAGAAGCGGAACAGGAAAAAGGATTTTGCTTGATAGAAGTTGAGCCGGGAAGTCAGGCAAAGGTAGAATTTAAGCCTGTGGCTTGCCACAAGCCGTTAAAAGTGCTTAAATGTCATAACGACAATCTCGATGAAACTTTACAAGCTCATCAGTACCATCCGGGTTTCTTGAAAGTAATTGTCGAACTTGACAGTCCGCAAATCGGACTTGCCGATCGAGTCCGCCAAATCTGTTCTCAAGCGCTGTTAATTGAACCGCGCTATCCAGATGCAGCGCTAGAAGCAACCGAAATAACTAATATCGATCCCAACAATTTCGATCCGGCAGCAGAGTTTTGCAACTATTATCAAAACCGATTGGGAACGACACCGAAACCGGCAGTATTGGAGGAATTTAAAAATTTGTACAAGAAGTTTAAGGAAACAGTTAACAATTAAATGCGTAAAAAGATACAATCCAAAATCCAAAATTAACTGGTTCCCAGGCTCCGTCTGGGAACCAATATCCAGAGGCTCTGCCTCGCGCTTAAATAGGAAAATTGGAGGCAGAGCCTCCGGATCTGCTTTACCAGGCTCTGCCTGGTAAAGAGTAATAGAAATCCAAAACCCAAAATCTAAAATCAGTATGCGTCCACTCGAACTTATTCTCGAAGGATTTACCAGCTTCCACCGCGAACAGCGTTTAGATTTTTCTCAACTCGATTTGTTTGCAATTACTGGTGCTACAGGTGCGGGCAAATCTTCACTGTTAGATGCCATGACATACGCTCTTTTTGGCACTACTACTCGCAGCGGCAAACAAGTAAGTGATTTGGCAAGTCAAGGTAGCGAAAATTTAAAAGTGCAGTTGCGTTTTGCTGTGGGTTCGGCACAGTATCGGGTGACGCGAAGGTGGCGTTTCCGTCCCAAATCTCCGGAAAATAAGGTGATTTTGGATAACTGGCAAAATGGCCAATGGGAAACTTTGGGAACGAGTATCGTTGCTGTTCAAAATACCATTGAACAGATTTTAGGAATGGATTTTGATACTTTTACGCGAGCAATTGTTCTGCCTCAAGGCAAGTTTGATGAGTTTATTAAAGGGGATACTTCAAAACGCCGGGAAATTTTGCGGCAGCTAGCAGGATTTGAGATTTTTGAGCAGATGCGGAAGGAAACAAATGAGCTGGCAAAGTTGCTGAAACAGGAACGGGAAATGGTGGAAAGGCAGCTAGCGGATTTGAGTGCGCCGACGGCGGATGAGGTGGATCAAAGACGATCGCAACTTTTGATTTTAGAGCAGCAGTTGCCTGAGTTCGATCGCGCTGTGATGAAAGCTCAAAAGGATCTAGATGAAGAGGAACAGCTATTTTCGCAAATCGCTCGCTGGCAAGAGCTGCAACAAGAACTCGCTAAATTAAATGCTAATTCTGCCGAGGTGACAATTTTAGCACAGCGTTTAGAAAGAGCGCAAGCTGCCAATCATTTACAGGGAGATTGGGCTTTAGTGCGATCGGCTCGCAGCCAGTACGAAACTGCCGAAAGTGCCTCGGTGGCCGCGCGAAAACAGTTAATTAAAGCTCGATCTGAGCTAGCAGTAGAGCAGCAGCAATTTGACGCGGCAAAATCCAAAGAACAGGCACTAGCGCCACAAATTAAAGCTCGCGAAGATGCTCTAGCTGCTGCTAAAGTATATGAAGAACAGCGCGCTCAATTAGAAAAAGAAGTTGCGCTTGCCCAAAAAATTCAACAGGAAAAACTCCGCTTTTTTATGGCAGCAGATAAAGACCTGCAAGCTGCTAACACTAAAATTCAAGGCGCGGGTTTTCGAGTTACTCAAGCAGCGGCACAGCTCGAACAGTATGCGCGGGGAGGAAAGCGTTTAGAGCAATTGCAGCAAATTTCACCCTTATTGATGGAACTTCAGCTAATTACCAAGCAGCAAAAGACTCAGCAAGAACAGTTGGAGAACTCTATCGCAGATCGGGAAAAATTTCAACAAAATTATGTGAAGGCTACCACTAATTTAGAAGCCGTTGAACTGCGGCTAAAAGAGTGCGCCCGCGAGTTAGAAGTGGCGGAAACCGCTAATGCTGAAGCGGCACGTTTAGAGAGTGTGGCTGCTATCAGAATGTCACTGAATTCTGGGGATACTTGCCCGGTGTGCGGGGGGGTGCATCCTGAGAGCGAGAGCCTCCCTCCTTTGCCGAATTCTAATATTGTCGATGTCGCTGATTTGCGGCAGAAATTGGCGGCGGCAAATCAGGTTTTTCAAGATGCTCAAAGGTTGGCTGCTGAGGCAAAAAGTACAGTTTCAGCCTGCCTGCAAAAAGAGTCGGAAATTGCTCAAATGCTGGAATTAACGGGGCATAGAGTTGCCGAATTGCAGCAGCAAATCACTCAAGTTCTGGAAAATCCTCATTGGGAAAGCTTGGGGTTGCAGCAGGAGTTAGCAATCCTTAAAGAGAGCGATCGCCAATACCGCGAAACCGAGCAGCAGTTCCAACTGGCATCATTGGAATATGATAATTTTCAGCAAAGATTAAATTTTGCTGTGGCGACTCAAGCAGCTAAACAGCAAGAATATCAAGATGCGATCGCCGAATCAGACCGCCGCCAGCAGCAGTTGCAAAGTTGTGTAAATGCGCTTTATCAAATTACCGAATATCAACCTTATGCTAATTTAGCAAAAGCCTTAGAACAAGACAAGCAAGACTTGGCAAATCTGCTGAAAGTTGCCGAAAAATCATATCAAACTGCTCAAAATAAGGTTATTCAAGCCGCAGAGAGAGAGCAACAAGCTGGAGAAGCTTTTGGACAAGCCCAAGCCCAGAAACAGCAGTTAAACCTGGATTGGTCAGCAAAATTAACAGCGACTGATTTCACAGAAGAGACATTTTTAGCAGCGGTTGCGACAGTTAAGGAACAATCAGACTGGGAAAACGCTATTCGCTCTCACCGCGAATCAAAAATTCAGTTAGAGACGCGGGCAAAAGATTTGAGCGAGGCGATCGCAGGCCGAACTACCGATGAGAATACTTTAGCACAAGTGCGATCGGCAAAACATACCGCCCAAGAAAACCTCAAACAAGCCAACAACAACCGCGCCGAACTTTTAGCTTGGATTCAAGTAGCAGCCCAAAATCTCGAACAAGCCGAAAGACTGTCACAGCAAATCACAAATTTCACAGAACAAGAGCAAACTTATCACACCTTAGCGCAGAATCTCAAATCCAACGAATTTCAATCCTACATTTTAGAACATTTAGAAGCAGAATTAGTCGGCAGCGCCACATTAATTTTGCAAGAATTAACCGAAAATCGCTACAAACTAAGAAACCAAGACGGCGAATATTGGGTAGCAGATAATTGGAACGGCGGCGAAGCTAGACGAGTGCGAACCCTTTCCGGTGGCGAAACCTTTGCCACTTCCTTATCAATGGCTTTAGCTTTGTCAGAAAAACTGTCTCAAGGATCTCACTTGGGTAGCTTGTTTCTTGATGAAGGATTTGGTACTTTAGATAACGAAACTCTCGAAAGCGTTACTCAAATTTTAGAATCTTTGCGGCAGCGAGACAGGATGATTGGAGTGATTACCCACGTTCGAGAATTGGGCGAAAGATTGCCCGCACAAGTTAAAGTTTCCAAATCCCCGCAAGGTTCTAGAATAGAAGTTGAAAGAGTCTAATTATAATATAATAAGACTTGTGTCAAAAGTAGTTTTCTCGCTATTTATAGCGCTCTCGGTGCGCCGTCTGCATCCTAGAAACTATATACGTAGTGTGTGTCGCATCAGTTAACTAAACTCTTTTTGGATCTATTAAAACAGTTTGTTAAATCATGTCAGCCAAAGATATCTTTCACAACACAGTACGATCGGCTTTGGAGAAAGATGGATGGACAATTACTCACGATCCTCTGTTTCTCAAAGTAACTTCTCAAGTAAAAATGCAGATAGATTTGGGAGGAGAAAAATTACTTTCTGCCGAAAAGGGGATGCAAAAAATAGCAGTAGAAGTAAAAAGTTTTGTGGGCTTGTCGGCGCTGTCAGAATTCCATACGGCTGTTGGTCAATTTCTTAATTATCGAGTAGCATTGGAAAAATTGGAATCAGAACGAGTGCTGTATTTGGCAGTGCCTACAGATATCTATCAAGATTTTTTTACAGACTCGTTTGTTCAAACTGTGTTAGAACGATATCAAATAAAGATGCTGGTTTTTCATGTGAAGGGACAGGAGATAACATTATGGAAAGATTAGATTATCGCCAGTTAGTTCAGAAAGTCATACATCAACACGCGACAGAGCAGTCTGAGCAAGATGTAGAAACCACTGAAATTGTTTTCGATACGGAACGCGACCGCTATTTATTGTTGTATGTGGGATGGCGGGATGAAGAACGAATTCATGGATGTCCGATTCATGTTGATATCAAAGATGGAAAGATTTGGATTCAGCGCGATTTTACGGAAGTAGGAATTGCCAATCAACTTCTAGAATTTGGAGTCCCTAAAACAGATATTGTGTTGGGATTTCGAGCGCCTTATGTACGGCAATTTACTGGATTTGCGATCGCGTAAATTATTACAACAAGTCCCAACAAATATTATATGAAAATTCACCCGACTCGAATGCAATCGGTACAGTCGCCAATAATTCCAGTAGTTGGCGAACTGATTCGCCAAAATCCGGGAACGATATCTTTAGGACAAGGCGTAGTTTACTACAATCCGCCACAAGAATCATTTGACAAAATCCCCGAATTCTTCGCAAATCCTGACAATCACAAATACAAAGCTGTCGAAGGAATTCCACAACTACAGAATGCTATCGCAGCCAAACTCAAAACAGATAACGACATAGAAATTAACAGCAAAAACTGCATTGTTGTTACCGCCGGCAGCAACATGGGATTTACCAACGCCATTCTCGCTATCACTTCGGCGGGGGACGAAGTTATTATCCAATCACCTTATTACTTCAACCACGAAATGGCGGCAATTATGGCAAATTGCCGACCAGTGATAGTAGAAACCGATGCCAAATATCAACTTAATATCGACGCTATAAAAAAAGCAATTACCGACCAAACGCGAGCCATAGTTACCATTTCACCAAATAATCCCACTGGTGTTGTTTATTCGATCGAAGCACTCCGGGAAGTTAACGAAATTTGTCGCCAGCACAACATATATCACATCAGCGATGAAGCATACGAATATTTTACTTATAACGGCGTAAAACACTGTTCGCCCGCCGCTTTTCTTAACAGCAGCGAACATACAATTTCTCTGTTTAGCCTCTCCAAAGCCTATGGTTTTGCGAGTTGGCGGATCGGGTATATGGTAATCCCAGAACACTTGCTCGTTTCTGTGAGAAAGATTCAAGATACTATCTTAATTTGTCCGCCCGTAATTTCTCAGTATGCAGCGCTGGGAGCCTTGCAAGTTGGTAGAGGTTACTGCGATAATTATGTAAGGGCGATCGCATCTGTGCGACAACTCGTATTAGACGAACTCAATACCATCCAAAACTTGTGTACAATTTCCCCAGCCGCCGGAGCATTCTACTTTTTCTTGAAAGTTGATACTGAACTCGATACAATGGAATTAGTGGAACAATTAATTCGCGAATATCGCGTAGCAGTGCTTCCCGGTACAACCTTCGGCATGGATAACGGCTGCTATTTGCGGGTTGCTTACGGTGCTTTGGAGAAAGCAACCGCCACCGCAGGTATTAGGAGATTAGTTAAAGGTTTGAAGACAATTTTAAACAAGTAAAATAGGAAATTTAAAAATGGTTGCCACGAACTTGAAAGCCAAGACAAATATTCAAGATACCTCCGCTGCAAAACTGGCAGACTTGCGCGATTTGATGGCAGATTATGAATTAGATTGCTATTACATCCCAGCGGTTGACGAACACTTAAATTTATCAGTTCCAGCAGCCAAGCAGCGGCGAGCTTGGATGTGCGGTTTTACGGGTTCCGCCGGCGATTTGTTGGTTGGCCAAGATTCCGCTTGGTTGTTTGTGGATTCCCGCTATTACGAACAAGCCGAATTGCAAGTCGATACTGGAATTATTCAAATATCGAAACTCGGCTTAGAAGGAAATTTAACCTTAATTGAAACTTTAGAAAAACTGGCTGTAGAATCGACCCAAAAATCCACGAAAATTCGCCTGGGTTTTGACCCGTTTACTGTAGCGACAGATCAATATCAAAATTGGGTGAAAAAATTCGCGAATGCAGAGATTGAACTCATACCAATCCGGGAGAATTTGACAGACAAAGTGCGATCACAAACTCCTTGGCAAACAGCAGAGACTTTACCCGCGATTGATGCAGAACCCATATTTAGCTTACCTGTATCCCTGACAGGAGAAACCGCAGCCGAAAAATTAGCCAGAGTCAGGGAAGCGATGCAAAAAGCCAATATCGATGTGCTTCCCATTACCAACCTGAATCAAATAGCGTGGCTGTTCAATCTCCGAGGCTCGGATATTCCCCACATTCCCATTTTCATATCCTATGCCATTGTCACCACAGATTCAGCGTTTTTGTTTACAAATCCCGAAAGAATTTCGCTAGAAATCAAGCAAGAATTGCGGGCGGATGTAACTTTGCTTCCCTACGCAGACTATCCGCATACATTAGAAACTTGCGTAAATTTGCCACATAAAATTCGGGTACTTTTAGACCCAAAACACAGCACAGCAGGCACGTACCAGTTAATATTAAACCATCAACAAGCACAGTTTTACAACATCGAAATAGTTTTTAAGACACATCCGGTAGAAGGGATGAAAGCTCGCAAAAATCCGGTTGAAATCGAGCAGATGAAATCAGCCAATTTCAAAGCAAGTCGAGCGAAAACTTTGACTTTAAAATGGTTGACACAACAACTAGAAAATGGTAATGTAGTGACCGAGTTTGATGTCAAAGAAAGCATCGAAAATTTTTACCAGCAAGAAACAGATTTTCAGACTTTAACTTTTAGAACGATCGCCGGTGCGGGAGCCAATAGCTCGATCGTACATTACGGAACCCCCAGCCCAGAAATCACCTTAAAACCGGGGGAACTGCTGTTATTGGACTCAGGCGCGCAATATTTAGCAGGTACAACCGACGATACGAGAACAATAAGTATCGGAGAACCGACGGCGCTACAAATAGAACACTACACAACAGTCTTAATCGCGCACATCAACTGTGCAATGCAGCAATTTCCCAAAGGAACAACGGGAGCGCAATTAGATGCGATCGCCCGTGCGGTATTATGGCAAGAACAGCTAGACTACGGACATGGCACCGGGCACGGAGTCGGCGCGTTTTTAGCCGGTCACGAAGGGCCCAATGGCATCAGCAAATCTGTGCAGTATCCTCTGGAAGCCGGAATGGTAACTAGCATTGAACCGGGATATTACGAACCGGGATGGGGCGGAATTCGCATCGAAAATCTCTATGTTGTCAGGGAAATGCCATCAAAAAACGGTACAGTTTGGTACGGATTTGAATCGCTGACGTATATTCCGTTTGACAAAAAATTGATAAATGTCGATCGACTGTCAAAGACTCAACTCGCATGGTTGAATAATTATCACGCTTCGGTAGTCGAGAAACTGGAACCCGTACTTGATGCAGCCACAATTGAATGGTTGAAAAAAGCCTGCGCTGCGTTAGGTAAAATTGATGTTACTGTTAGCCAATAAGCCGATCGTACTCTGCGTGCGCGCCGATCCAAAACTACAAAATACCCTGCTCAATCCCTATACCCAAAACTCGGTAGTCTTGTCCGGCTTGACTGACCAATACTTGCCGACTTTTTTGAAATGCAGCGATGGATGAGTTGGATCGGCTTTGAGTAATTCGTAACATCGATCTGCTGAAAGCTTTACGGTTTCAGGTAAAGCGTTGTAGCATTCCCAAAATCGACGAGTCGTGTAGTGCCTCAAATTTCCCGATAGCGCCCCGCCTCAAAATCTGCGATCGCCTCCTGGGCTAAATCTTCCAACTTACCGCCAGCAATATCTTGTTCTAACTGCACGTCCCAACGCCGATAATCCAACTCAAAAAACCATTCCAAAAGTTGATGAAACTTATCTGGTGGTAGATCCAGGATAGCGGCTTCAATTTGCTCGATCGTCAACATAGAGCTTGTGATTTGTAGCTAGTTATAGCTATCAAAATTATACTAATAAAGCTGGTGACAGGATTTGAACCTGCGACAGGCTGATTACAAATCAGCTACTCTACCAACTGAGTTACACCAGCAGTGAAACTTAATATAGCAAACTTATAGTCATTAGCGCAACCCCCCCAGCCATTTTTTTTTTAAATTCGCTCAAAACCCCTCCCCGTAAGGGCAAAACCGAAATTGTCTGCCCACTTCCCACTGCCCACTGCCAATTAACTAATCGCAGCGCCAAATCTTAATCGTCTGATCCGCACTGCCGCTGGCGAGCAAATTGCCCGAAGGTGCGATCGCCACCGAGTACACCGTACCCGAATGTCCCTTAAGACTGCTCAACAACTCCCCCGTCTGCAAATTCCAAATATTAATCGTATTATCATCGCAGCCACTAACCAAAGTCAAACCGTCCCCACTGATAGCAACCGAATCGCCCCGACTCACATAATTCTGCAAAATATGCAGCGCCTCATTCGTTCCTAAATTCGTTACACCCTTTCCCTTCGCATAATGAGTATTTAAAATCCGCAACAAACTGCCCGTCTGCAAATTCCGCAGCTTAATCGTATAATCATTGCTCACGCTAGCAAGAATCTGACCATCGGGCGCGATCGCCACAGAATTCACCCCAACATTCAACCCCGAAAGAGTCCGCAGCAACTTGCCACTTTCCACATCCCAAACCTTACTCGTCGCATCCGAACTGCCACTCGCCAATATTTTACCGTCCGGGCTAAAAACTACCGCATTCACATTGTCAGAATGACCCCTCAAAGTCCGCAGCAACTCACCACTCCGCAAATTCCACAGCTTAATCGTATTATCAGCCCCGCCGCAGCTAGCAATTACCAGGCGCTTCGGGTTAATCGCCACCGAATTCACCTCCATAGAATGTCCCGGAAAAGTACACAGCAAATCGCCGCTGTGCAAATTCCAAAACTTAATTGTTTCGTCGGAACTGCCGCTGACCAACATTTTTCCGTCATAGCTAATAGCAACCGAATTTACGCGATCGGAATGTCCCGTCAGAGTGCCAATTAATTCCGTGCTTTCTAAATTCCAAATCTTAATAGTTTTATCCCAACTACCGCTAGCCAAGATTTTACCGTCAGGGCTAATCGCCAGAGAATTCACAAACGATGAATGTCCTGGCAGGGTATATACACACCGCCATTTCTGATGTTTTAATTTGTGAGCTAATTCCTTCACCCGCTTAGCTGCAGCCTCAGCTTCATCTCTGCGTTTGAGTTCAGCCTCCTCCAAACGCTGGCGTTCCGCCCTAGCTTTCGCTTCTCGCAGCGCCAGCCGCCGCATCTCTCCCTTATAGACTATTCGCTGCTGATCCTGAATTTCTTTAAGAGTTTCAATATACGGTTGGGCCCAATCTTTAGAAAACCATTCATGAGCAAATTCCGCCTCTAATTGAAATAACTGAGGTTCGTGAGTAAAATCGATATTTAAATAATACAAATCAGCTAAAAAAGCCGCCAATAACTTGTGAATAGTCACAATTATTTGCCGAATAATCCGCAGGCTCAGCTTTTTATCTTTCCCCTCCGCCTCCAACTGGTTATAAACCTCTTCCCAATTCCAAGGCTGCATCGCCACTAGAGAAACGCTCTGATTGATGACTCCCCAAAAACCAACATGAAAATTAACTTCATAATCGCTGATATCGCTGTACAGTATAGCTGTCGGTACGGGAGACAACACAGTCTGCAACCGCTCCACATCTATATCAGAAATCGATTTTTTGAAATAATCTCCGTAAAACTGAACCGGGCACAAATCTCCGTGCGGGGGGTAGTGCTGGTTCAAAAAAGCTCTTAACTTAGCCGGCAGCTCGATATTCAGATTGTGGCGAAACGAATCGGGGCAATCTTGGCTAATTTTTGCGGGAGCAACTAACAGCAGCAATCGGTGCTGCTGCTGCTGCAAAATCTGTTCAGTTTCCTGCCTGCTCAAATTAGAAAACCAGTTGTCCTTGTCCCAAATAGTTTGAATTTCGCTCAGCTTAACTCGAATTGCTTCTGATTGAAACTCCCGCATTAAGTCGCGGCAAAGCCGACTAATTGCCCGCTTATCTCTTACTTCTTGTGCCTTAATTCGATTAGCCCGTTCTTCCTTTACCCTTTCTTCTGCGCCAGCGATCGCGATTAATTCTTGTTCTCTGGCCTGCTGCCGCTGCAAATATCTTACTTGTGCTTTAATCCAGCGCGGGTCTTTTTTGATTTGCTGGTTCAAAGCTGAAGAACCAGAGGGCTCAATTTCTGCATAGCGTTCGTTGACAGCGCTTGCTCCCAATCTTTCTCCCAATTCAGAGGCTACAGGCTTCAACAGTTCAATTAGGGTGTCTGAGACGGGGCGGGGTAGGGACATACCAGTTAAAACTTTTTCTTAGTTAAGGGCGATCGCGCGAGTCAATCGATTTTAGATTTTAGATTTTAGATTTTAGATTGAAGCATTGACCCCACGTATAAATTCGGGGGCAAGTTTATCGGATACAGGTTTTTTATTTCTGGACGGATGAATCCGGCGGCTTGTATCCTGGATGCTTTCGCTCAGGCATATCTCGATGGGGCGGGGGATCTTGACATGAGCCCTACATTTGGGCGATCGGTCAACGTATCTGTAAGGCGTATCGTGCAGCCGCGCAAGTTTAGCACCTTAACTCAATAAGAGTATTTATACACTTTACATTTTACCCCGAATCTGAATCCAAAGCACCGACGGAAAAGACTTCAGGATATGCGATCGACCCTGAGTTCCCCCAATTTGTTTTTTTTGTTGCCTTTTGACTCGCTCTTGTCTATAATCGTACTTCACAACCATAATTACGGTATTCCGACCTAATAACCGTACTTTTTCTAGAGGAACAAATATAATGAGCCCGTGGCAACGCCTAACTCAACACCTTGACTGGCCGCAACAGCCATCAGCCAGCACAAATCAATCATTGACGGGGCTGAAAAGATTTGTGTCCCTATTTTTAGTGGGAATAACTTTAAGTCTCGCCGTTGCATCCTGCGGCCCCAGCAGCAGCAACAACCCCGCAGCCAGTCCCGGCAGCAGTCCAGGCGGTGCTAGCCCAGCAGCCAACAAAGGCAACGTAGAATTAACCCTAGTATCCTTCGCCGTCACCAAAGCCGCCCACGAAGCCATAATTCCCAAATTCATAGAACAATGGCAAAAAGAAAAAGGCCAAACCGTCACCTTCAACCAAAGCTACGGCGGTTCCGGTTCCCAAACTCGGGCCGTAATTGACGGTTTAGAAGCAGACATCGTACACCTAGCCCTCGCCCTCGACACTGCAAAAATCGAAAAAGCCGGACTCATTGAGCCTGGGTGGGAAAAAGAAGTCCCCAACGAAGGCATAGTCAGCAAATCCGTAGGAGCAATAGTCACCCGCGATGGCAATCCCAAAGGCATCAACACCTGGGAAGATTTAAGCAAAGACGGAGTAAAAGTGATTACTGCCGATCCCAAAACATCAGGCGTTGCCCGCTGGAATTTCCTCGCACTTTGGGGTTCGGTTGTTAAAACCGGAGGAGACGAAACCAAAGCATTAGACTTGACTACTAAAGTCTACAAAAACGTCCCCATCCTGACTAAAGACGCCCGCGAAGCCACCGACGTATTTTTCAAACAAGGCCAAGGCGACGCCTTAATTAACTACGAAAACGAGATTCTTCTGGCAGGTGAGAAAGGCGAAAAACCAACTTATACTATTCCCGAAGTCAATGTTTCGATCGACAATCCCATTGCCATTGTCGATAAAAACGTTGATAAACACGGCACTCGCGAAGTCGCCGAAGCATTTGTCAAATTTCTGTACACCCCAGAAGCTCAACGAGAATTTGCCAAAGCAGGCTTCCGCCCAGTAGATGCGACAGTAGCGGCGGAACCAGAATTTGTCAAAAAATATGCCCCAATCAAAACCCTATTTACAGCTCAAGACTTAGGAGGTTGGGGAGATATTCAGAAGAAATTCTTCGATGACGGAGCTGTTTTTGACAAAATTCAAGGTTCAATTAGACAGTAGTGGCCGGGGCGGGTTTACGAGATGATTGGTTTTAGGCAATTATTATTGGTAAAACCCGTATCTGGTATGGTGCGTCGCTCCTAGATATTCGATCGCGCCTTGCAGATTATAGGATGGCGACGCACCCTACATCTATCTAATCGGACGGGGCGGGTTTACGAGATGATTGGTTTTAGGCAATTATTATTGGTAAAAGCAGCCCCGGAGCGCAATTATTCCCCAATCAAAACTATTCACTTATGACTGTCTCCTCTCCCATCATTAACCCTCAATCTCCAATTCAGCATATCAAAAGGGCGATCGGCAAAATCACATTACCTTGGGGCATCACCCTAGGCTACCTCAGCTTAATGCTATTGCTCCCAGTTGCAGCAATGCTGCTGAAAGCCAGCACAGCAAACCCCGCTGAATTTTTGGCAATTGCCACCAGTCCGATCGCCCTTTCCGCCTACGATGTCACCTTCTTTACGGCATTAATTGCGGCATTAATTAACGGAGTATTCGGCACATTAATTGCCTGGGTTTTAGTCCGCTACGACTTTCCATTAAAACGGATTGTCGATGCAATCGTCGATTTGCCTTTTGCACTGCCCACCTCCGTTGCCGGTTTAACTCTTGCCACAGTTTACAGCGATAACGGCTGGATTGGTTCGCTTTTTGCACCTTTGGGAATCAAGATATCGTTTACTCGATTGGGCGTAGGTATAGCGATGATATTTATTTCCTTGCCATTTATCGTTAGAACCGTACAGCCCGTTTTAAACGAGATGGAAAAAGACATCGAAGAAGCAGCTTGGTGCTTAGGTGCATCTCAATTTCAAACCTTCTGGCGAGTAGTTTTACCGCCGTTATTTCCGTCTATTTTAACCGGAGTAGCACTCGGATTTTCGCGAGCGGTAGGCGAGTACGGCTCTACTGTAATTGTAGCTTCTAACATACCGTTCAAAGATTTAATCGCGCCCGTATTAATTTTTCAAAGATTGGAACAGTACGACTATGCAGGAGCAACAGTTATCGGCACTGTCATGTTAGCTATTTCCCTGGCAATGCTGTTCGCCATTAATCTCTTACAAGCATGGAGAAGACGCTATGACGGCTAATATCAATTCACCCGCTGATTACAAATTTCCGCCCAGTGGTTCTAGCCGGAGTCAGGAAAAAGCTTGGGTAAAACCAACTTTAATCGGAATTGCGATCGGCTATCTCGCTCTTGTCTTATTTATCCCTACTCTCAACGTTTTTTATCAAGCTTTCAGAAAGGGATTTGAGCCATTTTTGTCTAACTTAACCTCACCCGATTTTCTGCACGCAGCGCAACTTACCCTGGTAATTTCTCTGATAGTTGTGCCTATAAATACAGTATTCGGTTTGTGTGCAGCCTGGGTAATTGGTCGCAATAAATTTCGGGGCCGCACGCTATTAATCAGCCTTTTAGACGTGCCTTTTGCCATCTCTCCCGTAGTTGCAGGTTTAATGATTGTACTGCTTTACGGTCGGGTGGGATGGTTCGGGCCGTGGCTGGAGGCGGCAAATATCAGGGTTATTTTTGCCTTCCCTGGAATGGTGCTCGCTACTGCCTTTGTTACCTTGCCTTTTGTAGCCCGCGAAGTGATTCCTGTTTTGGAAGAAGTGGGAACTGATCAAGAAGAGGCGGCGAAAACTTTGGGAGCAAATGACTGGCAAATTTTCTGGAATGTTACGCTTCCGAGTATTCGGTGGGGATTACTTTACGGAGTAATTTTGACCAATGCTAGAGCAATGGGAGAATTTGGAGCCGTCTCTGTGGTGTCGGGAAATATTGCTAAAAAAACGCAAACTTTGCCTTTGTTTGTAGAGGATGCTTACAAGCAGTACGCGACGCAAGCCGCATTTTCGGCTGCGGTAGTTCTCGGTCTTTTAGCAGTTGTTACCCTCGTGCTTAAGGAGATTTTAGAACGAAAAACTAGGATCAAAGAAGTTGAAGAATAGTCAGTAGTCATTAGTCAGTAGTCATTAGTCAGTAGTCAGTAGTCAGTAGTCATTAGTCAGTAGTCATTAGTCATTAGTCATTAGTCATTAGTCATTAGTCATTAGGGTGCGCGCTGTGAACCTCATCCCTCAAACCAGTCATTAGTAAGGTGCGGCGCTATCGACAATATGGTTGGAAGATCGAAAATCTCGCAGCGACGCACCCTACAAGATATTGGTGCAAAGTGTAAACTGAAACAAAAATTAGGAGTCCCAAATGTTAGCTCACAACACTAGCGAATCTCAATTTGAGGCGATCGACAATTTTCACAGAACCCAAGAATCAGATATTCCCCACTCTGATAGTGGTGACAACAGACCAACTCAAACGCGCATTCGCATTCGTATTCCTAAAGAATACCATCAGGAACCTGTCATTTCTCACCTGATTTCTGAATACGGTTTGACGGTGAATTTTAATGCTGCTTTGTTGGGTGTTAAAACTTTAGATGACGGTTGGTTTGACTTGGAACTTAACGGTACAAGTAAACAGATTGAAACGGCTCTGATTTATCTCAATGATTTAGATGTGGAAATCTGGAGTAATTCCAATAATCCCGATGAAGAAACTTGGTAATTAGTGAGTCTTTGACGCACCAAACTGGAAGAGGAGTTAATATTCTGGACTGCCACGCCTAATTTTCTTTTTTCGAGCCGGTTTATTGAGTCTAATAGTCTCCAGGAATGTTAGTCATGAGTCAGCCTATCTATTCCTGTAAAATTACCGTTATCACGCTTCTAGTGAGGAATGCAAGTGATCATAAAACTCAGAGGACTTGTATTCCTTACTGCCAAGCAATTTGATTGCGGTTATTCGTTAGCGAAGCCCTCGAAGAGGATCGCACATACAGATCATTCAGCAGCCAACAATTATCCAATAATATCAGCTTACAGCTAATAACCGTGACTGATGACTCTTGATTAACAAATATCGATCGTCATCAGTTAACTATTCGGTTGACATTTTTGATAAAATTTGGTATTTTTTCTATCTCTGGTATATCAATAAACGGCGCGCAAGTCTTCTCCAACATTTTTGTAACAGCCGGAACAATATCCCCCTTTAAAACTTCTAAGCAATCAAACTAACTCAGTTAGGGCAGGGAAGCATAAAAAAAAGTTTTTGTCAATATTCAATTTAGGTGAAAGTTAGGGGCGATCCTCTTCGAGGGCTTCGCCAACGACTCTCATCCGCGCTGGAAAAAGATCGATCGCTGCTGCGGTTGGTTTGTGATATGAATTTGATGTGTGCGTGTACCAGGAGAATTTAAACGTGGAACTCTATAAAGAACGGAAACACCAGATAGTTTTTGCAGATTCACAAGTTAAAGATTGCGAAAGTTTAACAGAAACGGTCAATCCCGATACAGAAATTGTTATTCTGAATGCCGATCGCGACGGCATCGAGCAAATCGCCGAAACACTTAAACAGCGGCAAAACATTGCAGCCGTCCACATTTTGTCTCACGGCGCAGCAGCCAGCTTACAACTGGGAGGCACAGAACTAAATCTCAGCAACATTGAAAGCTACCGCAATTATTTAGAAACATGGTTTGCTTTGCCAGCAGCCGAAGCAAACTCGAACTCTTCAATTACAGCTAAACCAGAAATTCTGCTTTACGGTTGCAACGTCGCCGCCACAGAAGCAGGTGTTGCTTTTGTGGAAAGGCTGAGCCAGCTCACCGGGGCAAATATTGCAGCTTCCGATAACTTGACCGGCAGTGCGGCACTGGGTGGAGACTGGGAACTGGAAGTAACTACGGGCAACATAGAAACACCTTTGGCATTTTCTGCTGAGGCGAGGGAAGCTTACAATGGCGTACTGGCTGACTTGAACCAAACGACTGGCGACTTTAACGGACTGGTAAATGCCATCAATGTTGCCAACATCAATGCTGGGATTGACACAATTACCCTGACTGCGGATATCACCCTCACGGGGCTGCTGCCAAAAATTAGTGACAACACCAATATCATTGGCGGAGGTTTTGCCATCAGGGGCGGTAGTAATTTCCGCGCCTTCGTAGTTGATAGCGGTGCAAACCCAGTCAACATCTCCAACCTCACCATTGATTCTGCAAGAGCATTAGGTGGCAACGCACCAGTTGGTGGTGGTGGCGGCGCTGGCGGTTTAGGCGGCGCACTTTTTATCAATACTGGCAGTGTAATTGTTGACAGAGTGACTTTCTCGAACAACCAGGCGATCGGCGGTAACGGTACTCTTGGCAGCGGTGGCGCTGGTGGCAACAGCGACTTAAACACTGGTGTTGCTGGTGGCACTCCTGGTGCGGCCGGGATCGGTGGTGTTGGTGGTGTTCCTAATGGCGTTGGCGGCACTGGTGGCACCGCTGGAAATGGTAGCCCTGGCTTCCCTGGTGGCACTGGTGGCGTTGGTGGCATTGGTGGTACTGGTGGAGCCACCGCCGGTAGTGGTGGGCCTGGCAGTCCTGGTGGGATTGGCGGTGCCGGAATCTTCGGCGGCGGTGGTGGTGGCGGTGGTGCTGGCGGTGCTGGCGGTGCTGCTGCTGGTCCTCCTGGCCTGGGCGGTGCTGCTGGCCTGGGCGGTGCTGGTGGTGCTGGCGGTGTTGGCGGCGGTGGCGGTGCTGGCGGTGCTGGCGGTGCTGGCGGTGCTGGCGGTGCTGGTGGCTTGGGTGGTGGCGGTGGTGCTGGTAGCACTGGCGGTGCTGGCGGTGCTGGTGGCGGTGCTGGTAGCACTACCGCAGGTGGTGGCGGTGCTGGTTTGGGTGGTGCGATTTTTGTCGGTGGTGGCAGCTTGACCTTGACCAACAGCACCTTGTATAGCAATACAGTCAGGGGTGGAAATGCTGGTGATGCTACCGCAGGTGCGGGTACAGCGGCAGGCGGTGCAATTTTCGTCAACTTAGGTGGTACAGCTACCCTCACTAACAACACGATCGCCTATAACTCTGCTACAGCCGCTACTGTTGGCGCGCCGGCTAGTCTGATTGCTAGATCCGGAGGAATTGACAACGGTGGTACTGTCACGGTCAAGAATACGATCGTCGCTGGCAACACTGCTGCTACCAACACCGATGTTACAGGAGCATTCACAGGGAACAACAACCTGATTGGAGTTATCACCGGGAGTACAGGTTTTGCGGCTACTGAGCAATTAGCAGTTCCTATCGCAAATGTATTAGCACCAGCCGCCGCTGCCGGACTCAACGGCGCAACAGCAGGGCCTTTGACCCTTGCGCTAGTTGATAATAGCCCTGTAACTACCAGCAGCAACCCTGCCATTGGTGGAGGCGACCCAACCATAACGGCAGTGGGTCTTACTACTTTCGACCAACGCGGCACTGGTTTCCCTCGCAAAATTGACAATACTCTCGTTGCCAAACCCAATGTTGACATCGGTGCTTACGAGTACGGGCCCGTTGTTCAGGGTCAGAAATTCAACGATCTCAACGGCGACGGCGTTAAAGCTGCGACAGATCCAGGTTTAGGTGGATGGACTATTACCGCAGGAACTAAGACTGCTGTTAGCTCTGCGGTTGCTGCAACTTTGGGTCAATACACCCTCACCGATACTAAGGCAAACACTGCAATCGCCGAAACGTTACAACCAGGTTGGGTACAGACTTTAGCGCCAACAGTGACCACTGGTACTGCTGATGTGTCTAACGCCGACTTCGGCAACTTCCAGTTAATGACCATCAGTGGTTTGAAATTTGATGATAAAAACGCCAACGGCACTCAAGATCCAGGGGATCTGCCAGTAACTACTCCCGTTACGATTAATTTGCTCAACGCCATCACCGGGGCAACGATAAGTAGTACCACCACTGATCCAACAACTGGTATTTACAGTTTCGCAGCCTTGCCACCTCTGCCTGCGGGTGCAGCCTATCGCGTCCGAGAAGTCGTGCCCGGAGGTTCCACAAAAACTTCAACCGATCCTGCCGACATCCCTCTCCAAAGCGGCGCAACGATAACCAATGCTAACGTTCCGGGCCTCAACTTTGGCAACTTCAAAAACATCACCATTAGCGGCACCAAATTCGAGGACAAAAACGGCAACGGAGTCCTAGATGGGACAGACGGAGCACCAGCAACTCTGTTTGATATTCAGTTGCTCAACGCCGCCGGTGCATTGGTACAAACCCAAAGTACAACTACCACTGGCAACTACACCTTTACCGATGTTGGGCCCGGCACATACACCCTAAAGGAAGTGCCAAAGACTGGTTGGCAAGCAACTCTTGCCCCCACTGGTAGCATCACTCCCACCAGCGATACTCCCGTTACCAACACCGCCGCCACTCCCACCAACTTCGGAAACTTCCAGTTTGGCAAGATTAGCGGGATCAAATTTAACGACCTCAACAGAAGTGGCACCCAAGAGATGGGCGAACCACCGGTAGCAGGCTGGACAATCTACCTGGATGCCGACAACAGTGGCACCCAAGACCCAACCGAAGTCAGCGCCGTCACCAATGTCGAGGGCAAGTACGAGTTCACCAACCTGCTAGCCGGCACCTACAACGTCCGGGAAGTACCCCAAACAGGCTGGACGCAAACGCTCCCCCCCGCCCCGGGCTCGTTTACGATCGCCGTCACCAGCGGCACCGACTCCCAAAACAACAACTTTGGCAACTTCAAGCCCAATAGCATCAGCGGTCTGAAGTTCAATGACCTCAACAACAACGGGGTACAAGATACCGGGGAACTAGGGCTTGCCAACTGGCAATTCTTCCTCGATACCAACGACGACAACATTCTCGACACCGGGGAACCGAACACCCTCACCGATGCCGCCGGCACCTACAAATTCCTCGATTTGGCAGCAGGAACCTACAAGGTGCGGGAAGTCTTGCAGCCTACTTGGACGCAAACTACCCCCGACCCGGATGACATCACTGTCACCAGCGGTCAAGACATAGCTAATATCAACTTCGGCAACTTCCAGTCGAGCACTATCAGCGGTCAAAAATTCAATGACCTCAACAACAACGGCGTTAAGGATGCCGGAGAATTGGGGCTAGGTAACTGGCAAATCTTCCTCGACAGTATCAATCCCGATGGCATCTTTGAGCAGGGCGAACCGACTACCATCACTGATGCAGCGGGCAACTACACTCTCCGAGATATACCCGCAGGTACTTACCAGGTAAGGGAAGTCCAGCAAAACGGTTGGACACAGACGACCCCCAACCCCGCCCCCGTTACGGTTAATCCCTCCGATAACATCACAGGCATTGACTTCGGCAACTTCCTGCCGCAACCCGGGGCGATCCGAGGTCTGAAGTTCCGAGACAGCAACAACAATGGCACTCAGGATGCTGGAGAACCGGGTTTACCCAATTTCCAAATTCAGTTAACCAATGTCGTAGCTGGAACTGCTCCTGCTCCTGTTACTACTACCACAGACAACAGCGGCAACTACCTGTTCGCGAACCTAACGCCGGGAACCTACCGTGTCCGGGAAGTCAACCAAACTGGGTTCACCCAAAGCACCGCCGACCCCGCCGACATCACCCTAACTTCAGGCGCTATTGTCAGCGGCATCAACTTCGGGAACTTCCCGACGCCGACGCCGACACCTGCACCCACACCGACACCTGCACCGACACCGCCGACATCGCCGACGCCGACACCTGCACCGACGCCGACGCCTGCACCTGCACCGACGCCGACGCCTGCACCTGTACCGACGCCGACGCCTGCACCTGTACCGACGCCGACGCCTGCACCTGTACCGACAGATTTGGTTTGCCCTGAGAACTTCCCCAGGATCGCTACTCCTAATGAACCCGGCACTCCTTCAGCGGGTAATGTGATCAATGGCCCTAACGGCGACGATACGATCGTGGGTAGTGCCGGCAGTGACTCTATCTTCGGGTTGGGCGGCAACGATTTGATCTTTGGTCGAGGGGGCGGTGACTATATCAATGGCAATATAGCCAACGATACTGTCTACGGAGGGATCGATAACGATACTCTCTTTGGTGGCAAAGGGTTTGACCTGATTTTTGGCGATCTCGGTAACGACTCGATTTATGGCAATCGCGGCAACGACTCGATCTCTGGTGACGAAGGCAATGACTTATTGTACGGGGGCAAAGCCGATGACGTAATGTTGGGAGGCGCTGGCAACGACGTGCTAATTGGCGATCAAGGTAATGACACTCTCTGCGGCGGCGACGGTAACAATACCTTAATTGGCGGCAGCGGCGACGATTTGCTCTTTGGTGGCACCGGTGATGAGTTGCTCTTTGGCGGCTTAGGCAGCGATACCCTCGTCGGCGGCATTGCCAGCAATGGCTTTGTCTTGTCAGCGGACGGAGGAATTGACACCATTATCAACTTCACGGAAGGAGTTGATGGGATCGTGTTGCTTGGAGGCTTGAACTTCACTCAACTGTCGTTTATCGAAGCTAATGGCTCAACTGCGATCGGGATTGCCAACAGCGACCAGATTTTGGCTATAGTGGCGGGCGTGCAGCCTAGCCAGTTATCGGCTCAGAGTTTTTTGGTGGTTTAGTCCGCACTCCGCATTAAGGTGCGCGCAGCGCGCACCTTACTCTTACCTGGACAATCCGGAGAAGGGGAACGAATTCCGTTCCCCTTCTGTTGTTAAATCTGTTCGAGATATTTCAGCAAGTCGGCCATTTCTTGCGGACTCGGTTGAAACTGTGGCATTGGTGGGGTTTGTCCGCTGGTGACTTGCCGGATCAGATCGAATTCGGATTTGCGCTCGGACACTCCGTGCAAGTTGGGCCCGACTTGACTGTCTGAAACGGATATGTGACAACCCGCACAGTTCATTTGAAAGATGGCAGAACCCTGAAACGGGTTGCCCGTGAGGGATAGTACGCTTTTTACGTAAGGATCGGCGACTTGAAATTGACGAATTGCGATCGTCGCCAAGATGATGGCAAGCAACACCGCTAGCGCAAATATGGTCAGTCGCTCGATCGGGTTTTTAATTTCATTCCTGGCAAGTTGGTTATTCAAAGGAGTTCAATTAAAAATAGTATCTACAAGAAAATTTATTTCTCATAACATAGCTTAATCGTTCGCAGCGGGGAGAGCAAGGTCTGATACTCCCGGAAGGGCGTTTTTTGGCAAATTCATCTGTGTAAGTGCTGGTAATATTAAAAATAGGTTGTTAAATCTTAACGTTAAGGAGATCTCATGGTAGAACCGCTGCTTTCAGGTATTGTTCTGGGTCTAATCTTTGTTACTCTGGCGGGGCTGTTTTTTGCTGCTTATCAGCAGTACAAGCGTGGCGATCAGTTGGGTATCAATAAGTAAAAGGCTTGTAGGGGCGGTGCCTTGAGTGCCCGCCCTGCCTTGAGTGCCCCCCGACTCATCCGTGTATCCGTGTCCAAATCCGTGTTGTGCTGTTCGCCTTTGTTCGTTAAATATATCGATCGAGAATAGCAGCAGTTTCCAAGCCTGTTTTTTCCCAGCTAAATAGTTTTGCTCTGGCTAAACCGAGCTCCCGCAAGTGCGATCGAACTTTTGCATCCACTGCAAGCTGGTGCATAGCAGAGGCAATTTCCTCGACGCTGTAGGGGTTGACTAACAATGCGCCGTCCCCCGCCACTTCGGGCATTGAAGACAGGTTAGATGTGATGACAGGAGTGCCGCAGGCCATTGCTTCGAGTACGGGGAGGCCGAATCCTTCCCAAAGACTGGGGAAAACCAGGGCGATCGCTTGGTTGATGACTTTGGGCAAGTCGGCCGCGGGGAGGTAATCTAGGAATTTTACTCGATCGACCAATCCCAATTCTTGAACCTGCGCTTTCAGCAGCGGCGTATAGCGCTTATCTTCCGAACCTGCTATCCACAATTCGTACTCGGAATTATCAGCCAAAGCCGCAAAAGCTGCTACAACTCGCTGCACGTTTTTATAAGGATTGTGGCGGCCGATATAAAGAAAATAATTGCTTGTTGGCAAGTCTAAAAAACGGAAAAAACTGGTATCGTATCCGGGGAAAATTGGCGTAATTAAATTAGTAGGAATATTGCAAAAATTATTGATATCTTTAGCAGTTGCTTCCGAGTCGCAAATTACGTGTTGAGCCTGCCGCAGCACTTGGGGAATGTAATAGCGGTGGTAAGGTGTCAGAGGATCGAAGCGGCGGGGAAATCGCAGCGCTATTAAGTCATGTACTGTAATTATATAGCGGCAACCTGCAAATAAAGGAGCTTCAGGAATTGGGGAAAATAACAAGTTAGATTTTAGCTGTTTGTAAATTTTGGGGAGTTGGGTTTGTGTCCACACCAATCGGTTGATGTGTCCTTTGGTTCCTTGTTCTGGTGTTAGGTTGGCGGGGATTTGGTAGCAGTTGCTATTGGGAAATTTTTCGGCTGTTAGTAATGTTGGGTTGAGAGATTTTAGGTGGGGAAATAGGTTTTTGGCGTAGATGGCTAAGCCGGTTGGTTTGGAAATTAGGAAGGAGAGGTTAATGAGCAGGTTGGATTGGGGATTGGGCATGGGATAATATGTAGATTGCGGTTTTTTGGTGGGCTTTTTTTTCTTTAACCTGAGATATTGCACCATTCTCAATTAGCTTTTTAGGAACAGGCAAGATGCCTGTTCCACAAAAGATAAATTTTCTTGTGGAACAGGCATCTTGCCTGTTGCTGACAATGGTGTAAGATGTGAGTTTAACCGCAGATGGCGCAGAAAGGAAGAGAGGGAAGATTTAAAGGTATTGTTGTAAGATGTTGGCGGTTGCTTTTCCGGTTTTGTGCCAGCTAAATTGAGATGATCTGGCTAAACTAGCAGTTTTTAAGTTCGATCGCACTTTTGAATCTGTGGCTAGTGTTTGCATGGCTTCGGCTATTTCTCCGACGCTGTAAGGATTGACTAATAATGCGGCATCTCCGGCTACTTCTGGCATCGATGACAGGTTGGATGTGATGACGGGTGTGCCGCAAGCCATTGCTTCTAAAATTGGTAAGCCGAATCCTTCCCAAAGTGTAGGAAAAACTAGGGCGATCGCCTGATTCATCAGTACGGGCAATTGAGAATAGGGAACGTAACCGAGAAACTTTACCAAAGATTGTAAACCTAATTCTTCAACTTGTGCTGTCAACTGCGGTGTGTAGGCATTGGGAGGTCCTGCTAGCCACAATTCGTAATTTGCGCGATCGGGCAAACTCGCAAATGCAGCAATTAATCTTTCCAAGTTTTTGTAAGGATCGTGTCTGCCGGTATAAAGAAAATAATTTTTGGCTGGCAAGTCGAGATATCTAAAATTAATATTATCGCAAGCTAGCGGAATTGCGGTCATCTTTTTAGACGGAATTTGGAAAAATTTAGCAACATCTGCCACCGTTGCTTGAGAATCGCAAATAATGTGTTCTGCTTGCCGCAAAACCTGCGGTATGTAGTAGCGAAAATAAGCTGTTAATCGAGAAAACCGTTTGGGAAATCGCAAAGGAATTAAATCGTGAACTGTGACGATGTAGCGGCAGCCGGAATACAAAGGTGCTTCGGGAATAGGGGAAAATATCAGGCTTGACTGCAATTTTTTGTAAATTTTAGGTAACTCAAACTGAGTCCACAGCAGCCTATTAACTTGTCCTTTTGGGCCGCGATTCGGTGTCAGAGTTTCTGGGATTTGATAGCAAGTATAATTTTCAATTTGCTGGGAAGCGAGTAATGTTGGTTCTAGCTGTTGCAGTTGCGGGAAAAGATTAGCGGCGTAAGTCCCGATTCCCGTGGGTTCGGGTGTTAAGAAGGACAAATTGATTAACAGTGAATTAGACATGATTTTAGATATCCGGCGACTGGAAGTCGCGACTACACATACAAAGTCCGCCTGCGCGGACTGAAGAAAACGGTAATAAAATCGACTTTGATATTAGTCCTATGCAAGAGGACTTTAGCTTTTGGTTAGGGATTTTAACCCCTGGTGGACTACTTAATTAGCCTTTAAGTTCGATCGAGCATTTGAGCTATATCGGCAGGATTTGGCAGCCGAATTGTAGCATACTCTTGGTGAATAATATCAAAAAAACTATTGACTTTTTTCTCAAAATGTGCAAGTCTAAAGTTCTGACTGCGTTGCTGTGCACCAGCTTGAAGTTCTGCTAGCAAATCAGGATTAACAATTAGTTGATGTGAATGCTGGCACAGTTCCTCAACGGTATTGAACACAAAGCCCGATCGCCCATGTTCGACAATTTCCGGTTGGCCGCCACCGTTGAAAACAATCGGAGCACAACTATTTTGCATTGCTTCTACAGTCGCCATCCCGAAATGCTCAAATCTTTGAGGATTGACTTCACCCAAACCGCAGCCATGCCAAAATATGCTCGCTTTAGCATAAAGTGATTTTACCTCATCAAAGTCAGCATTGACTTTGAGTTCGATCGCCCTTGAATCTTGCTTCAATAAATTCTGAACAGTCTTTAAATAAGGATTTTTCGGAATGCTACTTCCGGCTAAAATGAGTCGCCATCCTTGAAATTCTTCGGGATAATCTCCTCGCAAACTGCGGAAAGCTTTAATTAGTTCAATTTGCTTTTTTGTTCCCCCAGCTTCAAACTGTCCCACAGCCAAAATTATTTTTTCTTTCGGCACTTTAACTGTTGCCATTTCCACGGGCGGATAAAGCAGAAAAGTTGGCTGTAGGTTCCAGCGTTTCTCCAACCACTTGACGGTAAATTGACTGTTGGCAATAATGAAAGTGTAGTCATCGACAGCAAAATGACGGTTGCGGAAGGTATTGGGAAAGTGGCAGAAAAATACTGATATCGGCGACAGTGGTTTAACTTTTTCCAGTTGGTTTGCGTTGATGAAAATATCGTAGTTTTTGCTTTCTCTGGCAATTTCATCAAAGGGATTTTCCATATCCTCCACGATGATGCTGGAATCGATGCACTGCATTCCGCGTTTCTCGTAAAAGGCCAAGGGCATAATTTTAATTTTGCATCCTGAAAGGTTGAGTCCGTACCACGATTCTAAGTCGGAAACAGCAACTGGTTTGTTGGCGATAAAAGTAATGTCAAATTCATTTTGTAGCAGCGAGGCGATGGTAGCGACGTATTTTTGACCGCCACCAATAAAATGCAGCCCGTGATCGTAAATGGCGATCGACATTTTGCGATCGCCCCGAACCACCTGTAAGCGAGACAAAATGCGATCGATCTTCATCCGACTGTAAATCACCGCCAACTTTTCCGACAACTGCGGCAATACAGTTTCGATGATTTCTGGTTTCTGATAATCTAGAAGTTTTTTAATCGCTACAAATAAACTCTCGAACAGCAAATCGTACTGCTTGTTAGTAAAAAAATCCGAAGTATGAATTCCTTTGACTAATTGCAACGGTTCATGTTTTGCCAAATACAAAAACCGATTGCGGTTGCAGAAATACTCGGTAAGTTTACTGCCTTTACTCGAACCCCGATATTCGTGATGGGCGATAGCTGCGGGAGTATAAAGCATTTTCCAACCGCGTTTGTGACAGCGTTTGGCAAACTCTACATCCTCAAAATACATCACAAAATCTTCATCTATCGGCCCCACATCTTCGAGACATTCCCTGCGGAAAAGCACCGCTGCCCAACAAAGCCCTTCTACTTCCCGTTCTATATCGTACTGTCCCGCATCTTTTTCACCAAAACCGACATCTTGCCAATAAAAATTAGGTAATTGCTGAATACCAGCGCTGTTAATTCGCCCGTCTTTAAACAGCAATTTGCCGCTAGTCGCACCTACTTCTTTATTAGTTTCTAGCCGTTTTACAAGAATCTCTAACCAGCGACTGTCAGGGGTAGCATCGTTATTAAGAAAGCCGATATATTGCCCTTTTGCTTCGCTGATGCCGAGGTTGAGGGCTTTAGCAAAGTTGTTGGCGGAGTTGACAAAAATCCGAACTTTGGGAAATAGTTCGCGCAGGGAAGTAACGGAATCGTCTTGAGAACAATTATCAATTACAATTAAATCGAGTTGCGATTCGGGATACGCAAGTTTTTGTAGAGATTTTAAGCAATCTTTCGTGTGGCGCAGACCGTTATAGTTGACGATAATTAACGAGCATATGGGCAGTGTGGTCATCTTTGATGCTTTATTTTTGTCGATCGAGCAATTGAGCGGTAATCTTCTCTAAAATAGCAGTATGTTGCTGCTGCACTGCTTTAATTTGCTCTATTTCAGACTGAAAAGTTGCGATCGCTCTTTGTTGAGTCTCAAGCTGTGCTGTAACTTCGGGATATTCGCTGCTGAATTCCGATTCAATTTTTTCAAAGAGAGTTTGTTGATTTTCTTGCAATTTTTGCAACTGTGTGCTTAAGGTATGCACGACCCGGGTATTAGCAAAATTGTAAATTACTTGTCGTTCGAGTACCGGTCTGAGCAATTTTCGGACTATTTTCCTAACGACGATGACTGCGGAACCGAGGCGCCTTTGGTAAGAGGTAATGGGGATGTTATAAATGTCGAAACCCGCCTTTAAAAGGGCGATATCTTCGTCATCTTCATTTTGGGCGATCGCACTATTTTCTGTTCCCAACAGCGACAGCTCAGCAATACCAATTCGCGGCTCCAAAGTTTGCCGCAATTTATGTATTATCTGTTGAGTTGGTATTTCTTCGTACTCCAAACTTTCCTCTCCTTGAGATAACTTACTATGACTTAATTATGGAACAGGCATCTTTGCTGTTGCAATCCTTGTAACTAATTGTGAACCGGCAGCTTTGCTGTGTGAATAATTGTAATTAATTGTGGAACAGGCATCTTGCCTGTTCAAGGGCGGGCAGGATGCCCAACCCCTACTCCCCACAAGAAAATTTATCTGTTGTTAAATCAGGATTATTGCTTGCGATATTGGCAATATCTCAATTTAAGCTATAGCAATCCTAAATCACTTGTGAATTTCTTACTCCCTCCCCTTACCAAGGGGAGGGTTGGGGTGGGGTAAAAAGTTTACGACTCCTGCAAGGATTGCTATAACTCAATTTGACTGTCATCACCAATCATAAACCGCAGAGCTTTTGGACGAGCCGGTGCATTTGTGAGTTGAGCTCGCTGCCCGATCACGCTGTCAACAATTCGCTGGTGAATGCCAACTATTTTCGCCCCTTGCAATATTACACTGTGTTCGATATCAGCATCAATCATCGTCACGCGATCGGCAATACTGCTGTAAGGCCCGATAAAGCAATTTTCAATGCGGCAATTTTCCCCAATAACCACCGGCCCGCGAACTGTAGAATTAATAATTTCCGTTCCTTCTCCTATTTGCACTCGCCCGATAATTTGACTTTTCGCGTCTACTTTTAATTCATTTGAAGCTACGATACAGCTATCTAAAATGATTTGGTTTGCACTCAGCAAATCGTCTTTTTTCCCCGTATCCAGCCACCAACCCTCTAAATTGCAGGCTTCTACCTGTTTTTCCTTATTGATGAGTTGTTGAATGGCATCGGTGATTTCCAGTTCGCCGCGGGGCGAAGGTTGAATTTGATCGATCGCCTCGTGGATAGTAGGAGCAAAAAAGTAAATCCCCACCAGTGCTAAATTTGACGGCGGAACTGTTGGTTTTTCTACTAACTGTAAAACTCTGCCTTTCTCATCAACTTTCGCCACACCGAAAGCAGAGGGATTGGAAACGGGACGCAGCATAATCAGAGCGTCTAGTTTCTGCTTGTTAAAAATCTCTAAAAATGGATCTAACTGATTTTCAATTAAGTTATCTCCTAAATACATAATAAACGGAGAATCGCCCAAAAATGGTCTGGCCACTTTTACCGCATGAGCGAGCCCTGCCGGCTCTGCTTGCAAGATATAAGTAATTTTCGCACCGAAGCGAGATCCATCTCCTGTTTTCGTCTTCACCTCTTCCCCGGTTTCGGGACTAATAATAATCCCAATATCCGTAATCCCAGCCGCCACAATTCCTTCAATTCCGTACCACAGTATCGGCTTATTTGCTACAGGAACCAACTGCTTAGCACCCGTATAGGTGAGGGGACGCAAGCGTGTTCCTTTACCGCCAGAGAGGATGAGTGCTTTCATTGGGTGAACTCTGAGTTATCCTTTAGGGTTTGCGGTGCTGGCAACTATTGCCTGCACTTGTTGCTCTCGTTGATTTTAAACTACCACTACCCCGCTGGCAATAGTTGCCGTGTATCCTGATACAAATTATTTATTTTGTTCAAACTTTTAGAGTGCTGGACACACAGAGTGTCAGAAACCAGGTTTATTGCCACAGGAAGCAGTTAAAAGCTGAGTTTTTTGTCAAAAGACCCCTTTCTTAAGGTTGCGAGTGCGCCAGTCCCGATTTAATTGCGTACCCTTTTAATAGCGGCCATATCGGGCAATCAATTGACTACCACTATTGTTTTGATTTGTCAACCAAGCCCACATCTGATCGCCCAGACAAAAATGCCACCATTCGTTAGGATGTTGCTGAAAACCCGCAGCTATCATCGCATTTTTTAATATTTGCCTGCGACGGTGATATTCCTGTTTTGGCTGCTCCTTGCTATTACAAAAATAATCGGGATAAGAACGTTCTGATATTTCATCAATCGGAGAACCCATATCAATTTGCCGATTATTTTCATCCACTAAAGTTATATCTAAAGCTGCACCTGTACTGTGAGGGGGAGGCGTCGCGCGATCGAGGCTCGGTACTGCCCAAAATTGATATACGTGTTCTATAATTACTTGGCGTTTGTCTTCGGAAACCGGAAATTCGCAGCCTTGAGCTATGGCAATTTGATTAAAAGTATAATCTACCATAAATTGCTGCACTTCCACCGGCCGATAAGCGTCAAATATCAGAATTTTCCAATTTTGATGATTTTGCTGTAGCTGGGTTTGAGCGGCGATTAAACTATCTACAACTCCTTGCCGCAAATAGTAAGGCGAATCTGCTTTGCTGTTGTCATAGGGTGCACCCAACTTTTGATAGGGGTGCGGAATTTCAAAGGCAAAATGTTCTGATGGAATCGGGACTAAAGGTTCGCCGCATTCGTTAATAGATATTTGGTGATATGGTTTCATATCCAGGTGTCACCCTAATTTATTACTGATGAACTACAATTGTATCGCGATTCATTTCTATCAAGGAATGTTCCTGAAAGAGTTCAGCCAACTGCGGCAAGTTATTCACAAATAAGTCTATAAGTTGGTTATTATTTATGTTGCCTGTCGTCAATATCAACAGCTTGTAAGGTTGCTGCTCGATCATAAATGAATCGAGAAAATCTCTATCTTTGGTGATAACAATTCTGCTTTCTTGGATGGAAAGCAAGTTAATTTCTGAATCGCGAGTTGCATTTCGTCGAGGTAAATCCTTAGTATGAATAGTATCGCAACCAGCAGATTGCAGCACGCGCGCAAGACGTAGTGGTAATTGTGCATCTACCAAAAACTTCATTACACTAATACTCGGTATATGCTTTTCACTTGAGTCAGCCGCGCGGCAAATAGCAAAGCAGCTAGAATATCCTCATTTTCTAAATCGTCATAGTCATCTATAATTTCTTTAGCATTCATACCAGAACTGAGTAATTCAAGAATTAACTCGACTGGATATCGGAGACCGCGAATACAGGGTTTTCCGTGACAGATATTGGGATCGAGTGTGATGCGCTGCAAAAGTTGGTTTTCCATATTTTAGGAGCAAATATTAAATATATCCTAACCTAAAGAGCGTAGCTTTCGATCAGTTGGTAGTAAGGACTTTAGTGCTTTTAATCTCCACCTAAAGTCCTAAAGTCCTTACTGCCAAAAAATCCTAACTTTGGCGGTAAGCAACTACCGCATAAAAGGGATCGCCGCTTGGTATTCGCAGCATTTGCATAAAACTCGGCAAGTTAGGCTTGCGAACAATTACTTCCGGCTTGCTAAATCCGGGTATATTCGCTCCTTTGACAGAATCAAAGTAACCCTTGACTAATTCTACCCGATCGCCCTCCGAACCTTCCCGCCAAGCCGCGATCGCCTTTTGATAAAACATCCGGTTGGAAAAGCTCATAATTGCTACGCCCCCCGGCTTCAAAATCCGGTGAATCTCGGCAAAAATCGCATCCGGGTGCTGCAAATACTGTACCGAAACACAGTTGACAACCGCGTCAAACTCTGCATCCGGCAGCGGCAATTTGGGATTTGCGTTCAAATTCTGCACGAAATAATGATTCAGTCTGCGATTCTTTGCCAACTCTTCTTCATTCATGCCGTGCCCTTCAACATGGGCAAATTGCATCTCGTCGGGCAAGTGAGAAACCCAACTGCTCATCATATCAAAAATCCGAGTATTCGGTTTCAGCCGTTCCCGATACAAATCGGTTAGTTGCTGAATAAATCCATCGTCTACGTGAGTCACAAACCGGGGATAGGAGTAGAACAAATTGTCGTCGGTGTCGTCTAACTTGGTGCGTTTGTCGGCTGGAAGCAACATAAATTCTGATGGGAAAGTAGATTTACCCTTTCTAGTTTAAGAAAAATTAAGAATTGTAAACACACTTCCCAGGGCGGACATCCGGCTTGCAGGGTGATGGTCAGAGTGCGATCGATAATCGTATGGAAAGCTACACATCCTCCGCAGCGCCACAGTCTGCGAGTTTAACCGCGATTCCGCCTGGGACTTAAGTCCCAGGCTTACAGCTAAAGTCCACTTTAAGTGGACTAAAAAGCAGTGGCAGTCTCGATCGAACGATCGAGCATCCCATCAGTTAAGCTTGAATTTTTTAGTAGGTTTCAACCGAATTCAGCTTTTAGCCTGGGACTTAAGTCCCAGGCGGATTCCCGGTTTTAGCATAGCTGTCGGCCTCAAAAAATCTGCTTGCGTCCCCTTGACAAAACCTCAAAAAACATCATACTCTAATAATACGAACGCTAAGTAATAAACCGATGGTTACTACATCCACTGTCGATCGCACAAATCTAGCTCAGTGGCACGACGTTCTCGCCCCCCACAGCCTGGGCTACCGTCTCAAACTTCTGGCACAGCTAGGCAGTCGCAGGCTGCAAGAGGGACTCGAACCCTTTGGCTTAACACCTTTTCACTGGCTGGTACTGTGCTGCTTGTGGCAAGAAGACGGTTTGCCGACTTCCAGCATTGGCGACAAACTGCAACAGGTAGGCGGGACACTGACAGGCGTGATCGATCGCATGGAAGAAAGAGGTCTAGTCCGCCGCGAGAGAGACACGCGCGATCGCCGCATTTGGCGCATTTGGCTGACAGACTCCGGCAGGGAACTGCAAAAGGTATTGCCCCCGCTGGTAGCTAAAATCAGAGATCGAGCTGTCGAGGGAATTTCAGAGGCAGATCGAGAACTCTTTTCCCAACTGATAGATATCGCGATCCTGAATCTTTCCTAAACCGACAAATCAATCTTTTGAGTGAAGTGCAGCAGCATCTACCTCCACTACATTACAAATAACCGCAAAATACTACGCACTCTTAAAAAAAGCTGTCTTACTAAATAAAAACTACGTACCCTAAACAAACGACATCTTACTAAAGTATCAGGAGTCAAATACCATGAAAGGCACAAACGAAATCAACCCAGAATTCAACGGCAACGGCAAAGCAGTCGCCCTATTAGAAAAGCCGATCGACGACAACACCCAAGCTAAAATGGTGCCGGTCATACCAGCCCCAGAAACAGAAATCAGCGCCCCCGCCGAGGTCAAAACAGGCGCAGAAACAGAACTGCAAGCACCCCTACCGCCTGCTGAAACGCCGAAGAAAAAAGCCCCGAAAGCGTTGATATTAGCAGCGCTGGGCCTAGGGGCGATCGCAGCAGGCAGCTTCGGCTACCGCTACTGGCAATACGCCTCCATCCACCAAGAAACCGAAAACGCCACAGTTGCCGGACACATCCACCAAATCAGCAGCCGCGTCAACGGTACTGTCGGCGAAGTCTTGGTACAAGACAACCAACCAGTAAAACCCGGACAACTGCTGATCAAACTCGACCCCCGCGACTACCAAGTTAAAGTCCAACAAGCCCAAGCAGCCTTAGAAAACGCCCGCCGCCAAGCCGAAGCAGCCGAAGCAAATATTTCCCTAGCCTCTCAAACGAGCCAAGGCAAAACAGCCCAAGCCCAAGGAGACATCGGCAGCGCCAACGCAGCCATTTCCACAGCCCAAGCAGCAATTAGAGAAGCCCAACAAGGCGTACCCGCAGCCGTTGCCGCAGTCGCAGAAGCCGAAGCCGGCGTACCCGCAGCGCAAGCTAAAGTCGCCCAAGCTCAAGCCGGAATTCCCCAAGCTCAAGCCAAAGTGACGGAAGCCGAAGCCGGGATTGCCGCAGCGCAAGCTCAGCTAGCACAAGCGCAAGCTAATCTCATCAAGACGCAAGCTGATTATAAACGGTACGAAAGCTTGCAGTCTGAAGGTGCGATCGCCCGCCAGCAACTAGACTCCGCCAAAGCCGCCTACGAAGTAGCCCAAGGCCAAACCACCGCAGCCCAACAAGGAATTGCCCAAGCTAGAGCGCGGTTAGCCCAAGCTAAGGAAGGCGTAACCGCCGCCCAAGCAGCAGTAGCCCAAGCTCAAGAAGGGGTAAAACAAGCCGAAGCCCAAGTAGCGCGCGCCCAAGTCGGTGTCGCCAGCGCTCAAGCTAAAGTCGCCCTAGCCGAAGAAGGTATCAGCACCGCCGAAGCCAAACTGGCTGCATCAAAGGGCGGATTGCAACAGGCGCAAGCTACGGGCGAACAAACTAAAGTCAGTCGATCGCAGTATGATGCTGCTAAAGCTGCGATCGGGCAATCGGAAGCCGCGGTTAAAGACGCTCAACTGCAACTTTCCTACACGAATATCACCGCACCAGCCGCCGGACAAATCGGCCGCAAATCGGTTGAAGTCGGGCAGCGGGTGCAGGCTGGAACTCCGTTAATGGCTATAGTAAGTAACGATTTGTGGGTAGTTGCTAACTTCAAAGAAACCCAACTGGCAAACATGAAACCAGGTCAAAAAGTAGAAATCAAATTAGATGCTTTTGGCGGCAGGAAATTTGAAGGTCATCTCGATAGTTTCTCCCCTGCTTCTGGCGCTCAATTCTCCTTATTGCCTCCCGATAATGCTACGGGAAATTTCACCAAAGTAGTGCAGCGGATTCCTGTCAAAGTTGTGTTTGATGCTGAAAGCATTAAAGGCTATGAATCGCGGATTGCACCGGGGATGTCTGCTACGGTAAATGTGGAGCTGAAATGAGGGAAGAACACGGATTAATTTAGAAGTCTGGGATTTGATTTTTTGTGAATAGAAGAGGAAATCCCAGACTTCTGGGAGTTTGAGAAGTTTGAAAAGTCTGGGATTTGATTTTTTCGGTTAAGGGCGATCGCCCTTGCAATATCATCTTAAAAAGTTAGGTATCGGGTAGTGAACACGAAGCCGAAATCTCGTTCGCCAGCTAGAACACGGGTTGTTGCTTTGTGATGAGTGGCGATCGATTCAAATCCGAAAAATTTTATTGCCCACAAAACAACTCTATGGTATACTAGAAGATTGTGAATATTAATCAAAAGTAAAGTAACAAGCCGGGAGAAATCAAAATGACACAGCAAACCCTGCACGGAACCAGCCGCAAAAGAAAAAGAACATCCGGTTTTCGCGCCAGAATGCGTACCGCAACCGGTCGATTGGTAATCAAAGCTCGCCGCAGCAAAGGTCGCCACCGCCTCGCAGTCTAGCACTGCATCAAGGTTGAGAGGCCTCAACGATCGCCCTACGCCATGTTGCCCGATACAAACCGACTTAAGCACCGAAAAGACTTCAGCGCCGTATACCGCAAGGGAATGCGCCGTAACTCGGCCCATTTCAGCTTAAGAGCTCTGCGTAAACCCAAAAGCGTCGAATTAAGCAAACCGACAGCCGAGAAATCCTTGCAGCCGACTCGCACAGGCATTTCTATCAGCCTGAAAGTCAGCAAACGCGCTGTAGTCCGCAACCGGATTAAGCGTCAGATTCGGGCAGCTTTGCGACAGCTATTGCCCCGATTAAAATTCGGGTGGGATTTAGTAATTGTCGTGCGTCCGATCGCACAAGAGTGCAATTATGCCGAAATTCTGCAAGAATTAGAGCAGTTGTTGGTAGAAGCCGAGGTACTAGATGGGAATTCGAGAGGAAGTATATTATGAAGGCGGCCCCGCGCCGGGAGACTTGATCCTGAATTTACTCCTGGGGCTGACTGTGGTGGGAATCCCCCTCGCAGTAGGAGCAATTGTCCGGGCTCTGTGGCTGCGCTACCGGATCACGAGTCGCCGAGTGTCGGTAACTAGCGGTTGGATGGGGGGCGATCAGACAGACGTTATCTACTCAGATATAGTCAAAATCGTCACAGTACCTCGCGGTTTCGGGACTTACGGAGACATGGTGCTCACCATGAAAAATGGCAGCCGCTTGGAACTCAGAGCTATGCCGAAATTTCGAGCAATGTATGACTACATTAACGAAAAACTGCCCATAGCCGCTCAAAAAGCAAACGCGGCCCAAGCTAAATAACCGAACCGCTTTCACCCTGATTAGAGGCCCAATTCAGTGCGAGTATTGGCAAACTCATTAAAACAAACCCGCAGACCGGGCGGTCGATCGACGGGCAATGTCCTAAGATAGAGACAAAACCCTAAAAATTGAGGCGGCTCGCCTTCAGCGGGTAAAAATAGTTCTCAACAGCAAACATAGAGCACCTAAATTAACTCAAAGCGAATGGATTTCGGTATCTCGTTTCTCTCCAACAACCTCATGCTCCCGATCCTAGATTTTTTCTACGGGATCGTGCCAAGCTACGGTTTAGCGATCGTAGCTCTGACGCTCGTGATTCGCTTTGCTCTTTATCCTCTCAACGCAGGCTCTCTTCGCAATATGCGGCGCATGAAAGTAGCGCAGCCGTTGATGAAAGAGCGAGTAGATCAAATTCAAAAACTCTATAAAGACAATCCTGCCAAACAGCAGGAGGAAATGAGCAAAGTATACAAAGAATTTGGTAATCCTCTAGCAGGATGCTTCCCCTTGGTGCTGCAAATGCCAGTGCTGTTTGCACTGTTTGCAACGCTCAGGGGTTCGCCGTTTTCTGACATAAATTACAGCGTCAACGTTCAAGTTTTGCCGAAAGAACAAATCGAAACTGTTCAACCGCAAGCTTTTGCTACACCGCCACAAAATATTTACGTCACAGGTACTTTTCATGCTCCTGTTGTGGGCGTAATTCCAGGCGGCGACAAACTCGCAGTCGGCGACACAACCAAGATAAATTTTCAAACCCCAGAGGGCAAACCTCTCAAAGTTTTAGCTGCAGAAAATAAGAGCGAAATCGACTTTGAACCCGGCTGGAAAGTCATCAAAGGCGAAGATCTGATCAAGGTAGATGAACAGGGAAACATCACGGCATTAGCGCCTGGTGAAGCCACAGTTCAAGGCACAATCCCCGGATTGGCTAGTAACAAAGGATTCCTGTTTATTGAGGCTCTAGGCCGCGTTGGCGCGATCGACTCAGACGGTACAATCCACTGGGATATTTTGGTGATGATTCTGGGCTTCGGCATCAGTTTGTACATCAACCAAACCCTTTCAGGACAAGCACAAGGGCCAAACGACAACCCCCAACAGGCTACAGTTAACAAACTGACGCCAGTCATATTTTCAGGGATGTTTTTGTTCTTCCCGCTGCCCGCCGGCGTGTTGATGTATATGCTGATTGCTAACATCTTCCAAACAGTTCAATCGTTTATTTTGTCGCGAGAACCGCTGCCCGAAAACCTCCAAAAAATAGTGGACGAAGCAGAGGCGAAAACCCAAAAAGAACAAGGATTAGATGCACTTCCCTTTGAGCCCAAGCGTTCTAAGAAAAAGGCTTGATTTTAACAACAATGAAAGACTCTCAAATGCAGCGCGGACAGGCATGGTTAGAAGAATTGCTACAACTGTCCGCAATTCCTTCAAAAGTGGTATGCGAACAACAAAAAGATTGCTATTGGATGACAATAGATGAAAGCAATCTGACTCCAGAACAAGTTGCAATCTTAGTCGGGCCAAACGGTAATGTAATAGATGCCATTCAGTACCTTTGTAACACGGTTCAGAATATAGGTCAGGAAGTAGAGGAGTCAATTCCTTATACAGTTGAACTAAATGGCTATCGCATCCGCCGCCAAGAGGAATTGCGATCGATGGCAGAGTACGCAGCAGATCAAGCCCGATCAACGGGAGTTGAATGTGAAATAAAATCGCTGTCTTCGGCAGAACGCCGTCAAGTCCACAGCTTTTTGAGCGAATGTGAGGATATAGAAACTTACAGTCAAGGACAAGAACCCGATCGGCGTTTGGTAGTGCGAGTGCGCTGACGCTAAAGAAGGAAGAAGGAAGAAGGAAGAAGGAAGAAGTTAAAAAATAACTATTCCTTTTGACCTTTGAATTCAAGAAGTAGGAAGGCAAAAGATTATGGAGACCATTTATATCCCTCATCTCCTCACAAAAACTGAGCGGAAAGAGGTCATTGATTTTGAAGAATTTATCCCCGATTTAGAAACTCTTACTCCGGTGCGAGGACGACTGCAAGTCACTCACCAAGGGAATTATCTTGAGGTGAAGGCGAAAGCAGAAACAATAGTTACTCTCACCTGCCACAGATGCTTGAAACAATACAATCATCGTTTGGCACTCAACTCATCTGAACTAATCTGGCTCGAAGAAACAGCAAATCAAACAGATTCAAGTTCAGCAGAAATAGAAGTTGCTTTAGAAGACTTGGTGGAAAATTTGTCCCCCGGTGGCTATTTCTCTCCGGGGGATTGGGTGTACGAGCAAATGTGTTTGGAACTGCCGCACAAACAGATCTGCGATACTGAATGTCCGGGAATTTCTTTAACTGATGATGCAAATACAGAAAGCACCGAAACAGTATCAGACAGTCGCTGGGCCTCTCTGGAAGCACTTAAACGGCAATTGCCTTAGTCAATAGTCATTAGTCATTAGTCATTAGTCAGCAGTCAGCAGTCAGTAGCTAAGAACTAATAACTGTGGAATAAAGACTGAAAAAAAAATCACATCGGCTAACATCTAATAACCAATAACTAATAACTAAGGACTAATAACCAATGACTAATAACCAATGACTAATGACTATTTTTAGTGAAGAGTTTGAACTACTGCTGCGATCGCGCTACCCCCTAATTTACATTCCCACACGGGAGGAAGAGCGCGTAGAAGCGGCGATCGCCCAATGCGCCAAAAAACAAGGTTCTCGCGCCGTATACATCTGGGATTTTGTTGATGGCTACCAAGGCAATCCCAACGATGCCGGTTTTGGCAAGCGCAACCCGCTGCAAGCTTTGGAATTTCTCGAAAAATTACCCGCCACCGCGCCGGCAATTTTTATTCTGCGCGACTTTCAGCGGTTTTTGGAAGATGTCTCAATTTCCCGCAAGCTGCGGAATTTGGCGAGACTCCTCAAATCTGTACCCAAAAATATTGTCATCGTATCTCCTCTAATTTCGATCCCGGAAGACCTCAGCGAAGTGATGACTGTTTTGGAGTTTCCCCTGCCTGCGGCGGCGGAAATCAAAATTGAGGTAGAAAGGCTATTAGGGGCTACCGGACAAGCCATTGAAGGGCGTTTGCTGGACGAAACAGTGCGCTCCTGTCAAGGGCTGTCGATCGAACGAATCCGCCGAGTTTTGGCAAAGGCGATCGCCACCAGAGGCGAACTCCATCCCGACGACGCGGAACTGATTTTAGAAGAAAAGCGCCAAACAATTCGCCAAACTCAAATTCTGGATTTTTACCCAGCCCGCGAAAATATATCCGATATCGGTGGTTTGGACAATCTCAAAGAATGGCTGCTGCGACGCGGCGGTGCTTTTTCCGATCGAGCCCGCCAATACGGTTTGCCGCATCCCAGAGGTTTGTTGTTAGTCGGAATTCAAGGAACCGGAAAATCTTTAACAGCAAAGGCGATCGCCCACCACTGGCATTTGCCTTTACTGCGCTTGGATGTCGGGCGTTTGTTTGCCGGATTAGTAGGAGAATCGGAATCCCGCACCAGGCAGATGATTCAGCTAGCGGAAGCTTTGGCCCCCTGCGTGCTGTGGATTGACGAGATTGACAAAGCTTTTGCGGGATTGGACGGTAAAGGGGACTCCGGGACAACCAGCCGGGTGTTCGGGACATTTATTACTTGGTTGGCAGAAAAAACTTCGCCGGTGTTTGTGGTAGCAACGGCCAACAACATCCAGTCTTTGCCACCAGAAATGCTGAGAAAAGGCAGGTTTGACGAAATATTTTTTGTGGGTTTGCCCAGTCAGGAGGAACGGCGGGCGATTTTTGAGGTACATTTATTGCGGTTGCGATCGCACAGCATCAAAAATTACGATTTAGAGCGCTTGGCTTACGAAACTCCCGATTTTTCAGGGGCCGAAATCGAGCAAACTTTGATTGAAGCAATGCACATTGGGTTTAGCCAAAATCGAGACTTTACCACAGATGATATTTTAGAATCAGCTAGTCAGATGGTGCCCTTAGCCAGAACTGCTCAAGAACAAATCCAGTTTCTCCAAGATTGGGCCGCTGCTGGGAAAGCTCGCCTTGCTTCTAGATACGGCAGTTTGAGCCGCCGGATTCAAGGTTAAGCTTTTGAAGTCAGTAGTCAGTAGTGAGTAGCCAGTAGTCAACAGTCAGCAGTCAACAGTCAACAGTCAGCAATGAACACTGTATATAGCGTTTTCAAATTTTTAGTGGGTTTTCTGCTCGCGATCGTCCTGATGGCAGGTGCTAGCGTGGCTGCTGCACTTTACTTTGCCGCTAAGCTAACTACTATCCCCGAAAAACCTGTTTTTTCCAACGACAAAACACCAGCTCAGGTTGCGGGCGCGGCGCCGAAGTCAACAGCCCAGGCTAGCCCTGTTTCTACATCTAGCGATGCCCCGTCTCCCAAACCGCTGGAACCGGGAGCTTACCGCGCGATGGTGACTCAGCCGATCGGCTTAATTCTCCGGGATACTGGTAGCCGAGACTCGAACCGCATTGGCGGTGTTGCTTACAAGGAAAGAGTCGTAGTTTTGGAAGAGTCGCCCGACAAAGAGTGGCAGCGAATTCGGATTGAGGATGGCAATCGCGAAGGTTGGGTCAAAGGTGGCAATACTGAAAGAGTTGAGGGCGAATAGGAATTAGACAAAAAATATACTCCTCTGATTGTGAGGGTGAGAAGCAATCCTAGCGTGCAGGTTGTTTACCAACCCCGGGTTTTTTCCTGTCTCTGGTTCCAAATATCGACATACATATTTATAATAAAAAGTCAAGTTAAATTTATTTACGATATTTGGGATTGCAGTTTGATGCGCTGAGACTGCGGGCGCGATCGCCCCTGCAACATCCTGAATTTGACATAAAAGCCCAGCAGACAAAAGGTTTCCAAAGCTAAAACTCAACAGAAAAACTCAATAATACATAAACCTAACTTATGTCATTCAGGAGAGTATGTTAAGAAAATTAGCAAAATTTTAAGGTTAGTTGCAAAACCCAGGCTGTCGTCACCGCCGCAGAGGCAAGAGTGGTAGCTTGGATTACAAGATGTAAGTTTTCAGCTCTTAAGCTACCAACAATAAAAAATATGTACGACAAACGTCCCGATCGAGATTTGGCGACTGCTGCTGTTACTGCGGCTTTGGGAGCTGGGGTCGTTACCTCTTTTGCTGTGAGCAGAGGGCAAAACCCGCTGGTAGCCATCGCAATTACTATTTTTGCAGCCGGAGTAGCTGTAATTTGCGATCGGTTCGGCTTAATTTAACTCAATTGGCGTAAGTCCCACGCTGTAATTGTACTCAATTGGGCGTCGGGATATAAGCCAAGCAAGGCTTGTGAAAAAGATCGACAAGTTCCTATTTCTCTAGCAAAAAACGGGTAAAATATAAGTGGTTGCGACCCACCCACTCGACTGCAAACAACAGGCGAAAGTAGCAGTAAGATGCTTGGCCTTGGACAACTGCGAGAGAAAGGGGGAAAGAACAGACCGCTGGTTGACAAGGTACGCCCTGTTGTGAAATATAATCCATGTTTGTTGTACGAAATAGTTTTTTGCCTTGGGAAACAGGGTTTCTGCGTGGGTTCCCTAGGAAGGGATAAAGGGTGTAAAAGCCCAGAGATGCTGTGTCAGACTCGGATCGTCTTCAGTGACGAATCTCTGTAATGAGATACCCAACAGAGCAACGGCAAACGAGACACGAAGCCCGAACTATAACGGTATTCCGTTTAGTTTGGGTATTTCACTACAAAGTCAACTTATCAAAAAATCCCCGCCCTATTTGCAACTAGCAAAAGTGGGGATTTTTAGTGGCTAGTTTTTTGGTTAATCAGCGGTACTTTCCCAGACGCACTCGCCACACGAAGAAGCCGCGTTTCTTAACAAAAAACCTGCGATTTCAGGCTCTTTACCCGACAACCAATTAAAGTGATGACAACCTGCGCGCAAGTCTTGTGGTAATTTCTGCGGCAGCAAGATAAAATATTAGCCAGCACTACCCCAGAACTTATTCTCTTTCGGCATTAAAGGCTAAGATGTGCTTGCAAACTTTTTTGCTGAGTCTCCCGCCTCTAGAAGCAGCGATGCTATCTTGGTTGTTACCTGTAATTATTATTAACGGTAAATTTTTTAGAAAAACGGGTGCTTCGCGCTTTCCAGGTAGAACTTAGCGTTGATAGAATCCAAGCCAAACGTGCCAAAAATCATTTTTGGCAGTTTGCTCACACAACCCACCCACAATTTCACACTAAAAAATTATGGAATCTCTTGCTTACCTCGAACTTGCTCTTGTTTGCGAAGCACCCGCAGAGTCGAAAATTTTTGATGAGCCCAAGTGGCAAAACCTATCGAGTCAGACTTACGTCCGTTTGCTGTCTCTGGCTTTGATGCTGTCGGTTTTGAGTGCAGCCGGTGCGTCTTTTGCTCAAATAGATCCGGGATATCCCAATGTCCGAGCGATTCAAGACAGGTTGCGGGAACTCGGTTATTTTCCCAGATCTTCGACAGGTCAACTAGGCCCGGTTACTAAACAGGCGCTGACTAACTTTCAGCGAGACTATCAACTGTCGCTGACTGGTAGGCCCGATCGAGCTACTGTGATAGCACTCAACAGTTTTGCCGGGGATGACGATCGACCTTTTAATACCTCTTTGACAACATACTATACAAATTATCGGGAGCTGCGTTTTGGAGACGCAGGTGCAGGTGTTTCTGCTCTCCAGCGCAGGTTGAAGCAGCTAGGCTACTTCAACGCGCATCCCACAGGGAGTTTTCGGGAAGTGACTCTTCATGCGGTGAGATACTTCCAGCGAATTAATCGACTGCGGGTGACTGGAGTTGCTGACAGGCAAACTTTAGCTTTGCTGTTTGGTTCCACCAGGCCGGTTCACCCCGTTACCCTTCCGGGGGATATTTCGGGAAATGGCGGTTGCAAGGGGCTGCGGTTCGGGGACAGAGGGGCGACGGTAGACTTGATCCAGCGGCAATTAAAAGCTTTGGGCTATTTTGAAGGTGGCGTTGACGGCAAGTTCCGCGAACGCACTCTCTACGCTGTGACTCGTTTTCAGCAAGATTACAATCTGGTTTCTGACGGCTGTGCTGACACTGCTACTTTGACTGCTATCGATGCCCAGATGAGGCAAGCTGAAATTACCTCATGGACTGAGGAAGATGACCACCAGAGTAATGGCGGAGATTTTCTAGAGTTGGGCGACAGAGGCCGACAAGTAGAATTTGTGCAGCGGCGGCTGCAAGAATTGGGTTATTACAGGAGCCAGATTCACGGTTGGTTCGATCGACCAACTCAAGCAGCTTTGATCCGCTTTCAGAGGGATAGCGGGCTGTTCGGGACTGGAAGGGTCGATCGCAGCACTCGATCGGCTTTGCGGCAAGGCAACAGGCAGGCCGCAGCGCCTGTGCCGCAAATTGCCGCTGGTTTGCGACGGGGCGATACTGGGCCTGCTGTCCGACAACTTCAGTCTTCCCTCAGAAGTCTGGGCAAAAACCCCGGCCCGGTGAACGGAGTATTTGGAGGCGAAACCGAGTTTGCGGTGCTTTCGTTTCAGCAGGAACGCAATTTGTCACCGGCGACGGGTATTGCCACTCCGGCGACTTTGGCTGCGCTCCAAAATGGATTAGCTGGCCGGGTAGCTGTTCGTGCTGTTCCAATTAGCAGCAGTTTCAACTCTCGATCGAGCATTCAGCAATTACAAACGCGGCTGCAAGACCTCGGCTTTTACACAGGCCCCATCGGCGGAGTTTTCGATGCTTCGACGAGAGACGCCCTCGATCGAGCTCAGCGCAGTTACGGGGTCAGCAGCGACGATTTGTTGAGCCAAACTTTTTAGCCCCAGGCTTGGGGACGCTACATCAAAGAAATCGGGTTTCTGGTTTCCGACTCATTCCTGAAATGATGTATTTTTCTGAAGAAACCCGGTTTCCGCGTAACTGTGATCGCACTTGGGCTACCGATTTTTGTTAAAACTTGTAACAATTCGTACTTGAAATGCGAAAATAGTGTACTGTCACTCGATTGAATCCGGGGCGCTGTTGCCGTTCTGGGCGATCGACCTCGGACAAGACCAATTGCTGGAAACCAAAGACGGCCATCCCATCCGCAAAGCTTCGTGGCACACCGTATGAATGGTTAGCTGGCAGTCTAGCAGGTGCAACCCAGACTTTTCAGCTTGCTTCATGCCAATTTTCAAAATCGAATCGTTGTTAAATTCGATCGTTCTGTTGCACTGAACGCAGACTAGGTGGTGGTGGTGGTGCGGGTAAGGCTGGTTTATCTCATAGTGTTTGTGACCTTCTGCTAGTTCGAGTTCGCGGAGGAGGCTCATCCTTGCCATTAACTTTAAAGTTCGGTAAATGGTGGACAAGCTAATGTTTTCTCCGCGATTTTTTAACAAAGTGTACAAATCCTCCGCACTCAGGTGATTGCCTTTGGGGAGGTTCTGAAACACGTGCAAGATGGTTTCCCGTTGGGGAGTCATCCGCCAGCCTTTGTCATTGAGTTCGGATTTGAATGAGGACGCGGTATAAAGTGCCATAGTGACCCTCTCAAGAAAGTCTGCCTATTGACAATAATACACAACGATCGAGATATTTTGCAAATATCGCAGCTTATTGAAAAAAGATTGAGGAAAAAATTTGGTTTTTGATATTGTTTGACTTTTAACCAGCTTTATGAATGAAAGCATCCAGGATACAAGCCCCCGGATTCATCCGTCCAGAAATAAAAAACCTGTATCGGATGAAACTTGCCCCCCGAATTTATCCGTGGGGTCAATGATTCAATCTAAAATCTAAAATCTAAAATCTAAAATCGATTGACTTGCTGCAGAGGACAGAGAAGTGGTTTAGAAGTAAATGTTGTTACTTCTGCCGAATGCCTCATGCCTTCTGCACAAGTGCCGAATGCCTTGCTCCCTGATTAATCGCGCTGACTGACCTGCTCAATTTAAGTCAGAGACTCCAGATAGTCGCGGACGCGGTTGCGACGCTTGGGTTGGCGGAGTTTTTGCAAAGCTTTGGCTTCAATTTGGCGGACCCGCTCGCGGGACAAGTCGAGGGCACGACCGATTTCTGCCAGCGAATAGGGGTGTCCGTCACCCAAACCAAAGCGCATTAGAATTACATCTCGCTCGCGGCTGGTCAAATCTGCCAGCAGTTGCTGCAAGTCGCGGTGCAGAGCTTCTCGCATCAGCATTTCTTCTGGGGAGATGCTGTCGGTTTCGAGCAAGTCGCCCAACTCTGTATCTTTTTCGTTGCCCACTTTAGTTTCCAGAGAAACAGAACGGGGAACGCGCAGCAAAACTTCTCGGACTTGGGGTGCCGTCATTTCCAACTCGACAGCGATGTCTTCGATCGTAGCTGTCCGACCTTTTTCTTGAGAAATTTTGCGCTGGGCTTTTTTGATTTTGTTAAGTTTTTCGGTAATGTGGACGGGGAGGCGAATGGTGCGGCTTTGAGTGGCGATCGCCCGCGTAATTCCCTGCCGAATCCACCAGTAGGCATAGGTGCTAAATCGATAGCCCCGCGTCGGATCAAACTTTTCTACAGCTCGCTCCAGTCCGAGAGTACCTTCTTGTATTAAATCGAGCAATTCTAAACCGCGATTTTGATATTTTTTCGCCACCGAAACCACCAGGCGCAGGTTCGCCTTAATCATGTGGTCTTTAGCTTCGACGCCTTCAGCTTGAATTCTTTCGATCGTCTCGACCGTCATCTCGGCTAACTCGGCCCACTGGCGCTTGCCTTCGGACATAATTCGCTTGAGTTCTGGCACATCATCGACCCCGGCAGTTAATGCCCAGCGTTCCAGGGAAGGTTTATGTCCCAACTGTGCTGCTAAGCGATCGCGCACTTCAATTAAATGCACGAAGCGCCCAATTAGCCCTTCTTCCTGGGAGGCGACGGTGTTGCGTAATTCCAGCAATTTGATATAGCGCTGAACTTTTTGAGCTTCCGAGACTTCTTCGTCTCTACCCAAGAGACGAACCCGACCTATTTCTTGGAGGTACATTCGCACTAAATCTGTAGTGCGACGGTTGGCATTTTTTTGCAATTTGGCTGCTGGGTCTGCATCTTCTGTCTCTGCTGGGTCTTGGTCGAGCAGTTCGTCTCCAGCTTCTTCAGCATCTTCATCCAACACATCACCTTGCAAGGGATTGACTCGCAGTTGTTCGTCGAATTCAGCTTCAGCGTAAAAAGAGGTGGCTGGCATAGTGATTTTCTCAGTGGCTCCGGTGAAAAGATGCTACGCTTAGCGGTTATTTATAATTAAGATGCCCACTTGGTTAAGACGAAGCATCACCGCTTTGTGTTTCTTTAGTAACTTTCCTGACTTTTCTGCTGTTGTTCGATCGAACTTTTGCTGCCCCACTTGTTTTACCAAGATTCTGGAAAACGCTAAGAACTTTCTGATGTAACAGGTTGAAGGCCCGAAAAGTGTGTTGTACTTCTTTGTTTATGTAGCTAGTATAGATAGTGACTGGCTAGAAACAAGTGACGTTAGTCAGAAGTTAAGTTAATCTTCATCACCGATAAGCTGGTTCCCGATCACTTCGGAAAATTAGCCATTTTTTTAATAAAACTTTATATAACTAGGCGCTCTAGATTAAATACGCTGCTGTGATCACAGAAGTTTAATCCATTACAGCATATGAGCTTCAGAGTTCGTAGAGTCCGCAGTACCGAGTTATTGGCTGACGCAAAAACCGGGTTTCTTCCTCAAATTTCGGGATTAAAACCTAGAAGTTTGAGAAAGAAACCCGGTTTCTGGATCTCTTTTGCATAAATCGCGACTTTGAGGGGGCGATGGGGCGCAAGTCAACTCAAATTCAAATTGCTAGCGTGGGTAAAGTTTCATCAGTTCTCTCACCTGTTCGGCGTGATAGGAACTGCGAGTTAAGGGAGAAGCGACAACTTGCAAGAATCCCAAAGATTCGCCAAACTTTCTCCAAGCATCAAACTGTTCTGGAGGCACAAAGTTTTCTACGTTTAAGTGCTTTTGAGTCGGTTGGAGGTACTGTCCAACTGTTAAAATATCGCAGCCGACAGCCCGTAAGTCCTGCATCGCCTCCCGAATTTCGGCGTCTGTTTCTCCGAGTCCCACCATGATGCCGGATTTGGTGTAAACCCCCGGTGCGAGTTCGCGGCTTCGCTGCAATAGTTCCAAAGTGCGATCGTACTTTCCTTGCGGCCGCACCTTGCGGTAAAGTCGCTTTACGGTTTCGGTATTGTGGTTGAGTACCTCTGGCCCGGCTGCGAGAATGATTTCTAAAGCCTGCCAATTGCCGCACAAGTCGGGAATCAAAACTTCTATAGTTGTATCGGGCATCGCTGATCGCACTGCTTGAATGCACTCGACAAACTGAGACGCGCCCCCATCCGGCAAATCGTCCCGGTTGACAGAGGTAATCACAACGTGGTTGAGTTTGAGCCGCTGCACTGCTTGCGCCAATCTTTGGGGTTCCGTCGGATCTAAAGGTTGGGGCTTTTTCTCAAAATCGATGTCGCAGTAAGGACAGGCGCGGGTACAAGCCGGGCCCATAATCAAAAATGTCGCAGTACCTGCGTTGAAGCATTCGCCGATATTCGGACACGACGCCTCCTCGCAAACCGTATTCAGGGATAAATCCCGCAAAATTTCTTTGACGTTGCCGACGCGCTCCCACTGGGGGGCTTTAACTCGCAACCACTGGGGCTTAACTGTCACGTCTGTCTCCGCCTGAGTAGTATTTTACAAATTATATACGAGCTTGCTCAAATTTGAGTTGAATGTGATATTCTAAAGAGATATTGACTAAATTCGGGATGTAGCGCAGCTTGGTAGCGCACCTCGTTCGGGACGAGGGGGTCGCAGGTTCAAATCCTGTCATCCCGATTCACTTTAACTCTTCACGGGTAACGAGTTCCAGATTTATTACCCTCTAGGATATTCCACTTTCCGCTCATCTTTCGCTCAGTCCGACTCTTCTAAGTAGCTGAGTATCTCCAAAACTGCTTCCATATCAGCCAAGTCCGCCCTCGACTTTTTACGCCGCGCTTTCAACTGATTGACCAAGTCGGCGGCCTCTGGAAAATCTGCGACGGTCGGAGCTGAGTTTTTATTTGCTTCCCGTGAGCGCCACGCTTCCTTGAGCTCTTGCTCCAACATCTTAACCTTCAGGCCTAAATCGCCGTTGCGATCGTGTAACTGATTCAGTTCTGCATCCCATTGTGCAAGTTGCTTGTTGACCGCTTTCAATTCCTGCCTGAGCGATTCATCGTTGCCCTCGCTCAGGCACGCAATTTTCCTAAGCGTTCTTCAATCCCTGCTAATTTAGGCGCTCGCAATGTGTCTATCAAGTCGTCTAGCACTGCTTCAATGTCCGAAATATTGGACGCTGGGGCTTGAGACTGGATTATTGGCGCTGGTATTGCCTGGTTAGCCGCTGCTATTTCCAAGGTGCGGATTACCCAAGCGTTGACGCTCAAACCCTCTGCTGCTGGGACATCTTTAATGGTTTCGAGTAAGTCACGGCGACCGTCCAATCTCAAGTTAAGCTGGCATCTGTCTGTCATGTCTAGCGCTTATTTAGTATAGCAATCCTAAGTCATTATCAAGACTATGATAAAATTCTATGCAATACTTGATTGTGACAATAAAAAAATGAATAAATTACAACTACAAGAAAAAAATCTGAAAAAAAAAGCTTCTTTAGAATATTTAATTGAAAGTGATATCGATGCAAGAGAACTCTCTCCGAGCAATAGCTGTAAGGATGGCGATGCTCGGTAAGTCCTACAATGAAATTAGCTAAATATGGCGTGTCAGTTAATTTTTTGTTGGTTATTGGAAAAAACAATTTAAAAACAAAGGTGTCGCAGGGATAAAACTAGGACATAAAGGGTCAAAAGGATATTTAACATCTATACACAAAACTGAAGTAATCGAATGGCCCGGGAATAAAAATATTGGGATTTCGACGATGTAGTTACTTATTTAGAGCGAGAATTTGGTGTCATATATAAATCCAAATAGAGCTACTATGAACTGTTATATATGGCGAAGATTACCGGGAAAAAACTCATAAAATCACTCTAAATCGGATGAGAAACTGGTCAAAAAAAAGATAAAAAAAATATTTAATCCCACAACAAGGCGGGCATGGAATCTGGGGCAATAATAGTATTTTTTTTAGATGAATGTCATCTACTTCATGGCAATATTAATGGCTACGCTTGGGGTCGATCTGACATAAGAATTGAAGTCCCAATTACCAATCAAAAAAATAGAAAAACTTATTTTGGCGCACGCTCATTATCAAACCCAACAATTCCATGCTCAAGGTTATGAATCGGGCAATGGAAAATCAACAGTGAAATTCATAAAATACTTACAAAATAAATACTCATTGCGGAGAATTATCTTGATTTGGGATGGAGCTAGTTATCATAGATATGGATAATTTAGAGATTGTTTGTCATCAGTTAATCGTGACAAAGAACCTGAAAATTAGTCAATCACTTGTATTTTATTTGCTCCCGAACAAAATCCCGTTGAAGATATTTGGTTACAAGCTAAAAATTTTTACGAAAGTATTGGTATTTATGTAAGTCTTTTAAGATCCTCAAATTTTGGTTTTAGTTTTTCACCAAGGAACATAAATTTGATTCCCCCAAAATCCATCAGTACACCTATACATAGGGCTTGCTGAATATATCGCCCGCGTGTTACGTGGTCTGGGTTATTTGATCGCGATCGAGAGTAAAGTCGCCGT
>NZ_JAUBRC010000009.1:0-14449 GCF_036701635.1 Microcoleus sp. N9_B4
TTCTTGTTCCCCCCCTTAGCAAGGGGGGGCTAGGGGGGGTCGAAGAGTGTTGCACGATTTTAGAGAAATGGTATTAGTATGCCAGTTGCCTAAGTCCTGAATATAAGAGGTTGCTGTCGTAGTAGAAGTTGAGCGCTAACAGTTCTGGTTATTTGAAAATAACCAACAGAGTATGGAGGAGAGAACAGGCGAACTGTTAAACCCAAACGATACAGAAAGCAACCGTTTTTTGGAGTAGCAAGCAAATTGAACCTCCAACTTACACTTTTAGTTAGTTGGGATGGCAGATATTGTCCGGTCGCTCGCACATTGGGATCTTACCCAGTTAGAGGGCTGTTTTAAGAGTTATTAACCAAACGACCGAATTAACAGCCAACAAAAAGGTATAAAAAATATAGATTGATGGAGCGCAGATAGCTCGACCTAAAGAAGGCACTTTAAGTGTTTTCAAAAAACCGAGCGGGTGAACTAGACCTTCCGGTATAGAACGGGTCTTAAAACTTTCATCTAAGGCGCTTTCATCATTCAAGAATTGGGTAACTGCATTGACTCTTTGTATGTGCTAAAATTGCACCCTCCAGTAGGTTGCTTCTAAAAACCAGAAACCAAAAATTATAACGTATCCCAGCGGAACCAACGCATCTATTTTGTTGGCAAACCCCCAACCAATCAACGCTACCCAAATGGTAATTGCCGCAGTTTTTAACTGCAGCAAAATTGTATTGAAGTTAGCTATTTTTTTCTCTAGTTCCTCTGCTCCTTTTTGCAGCATTGCTAGCTGAAATTCAAATCGATCCATGTTTGATTCCGCGAACGTTTATATTAGAGTTAGCCCAAAAATTATAATCTTCTTTTCTTTCGGTGTCGTTAGAGAACTTCGGCTGACGCACCCTACAAGTCGATTTTAGATTATATAGTAAGGTGCGTCAGCTCCCGAAATTCCCGATCGCCGTTAGAGAACTTCGCCTGACGCACCCTACAAGTCGATTGTTGTGTGACAGTTGCGTCCAGAACTATTAAAGTCACGCACCTTACTGAATTAAATTAAATCTGGTAGATCAGGTTTGATTCGGCGCTCGTACCAGTTCATTAACGGGGTGGAGCTGATGCCGTGTAGAATCACAGAAAGTACGATGGTTGTAAAGGTAATCCAGGCAATTTTTTCTGCGGTTTCGCCTTTCAAACCGTGACCGAAAGCATAGGTAAGATAATAGATAGAACCGACGCCACGAATCCCGAACCAACCGCACAGCCAGCGGCTGGCGGGATGCAAAGGACTGCCGATCGTACTAATCCAAGCTCCCACAGGCCGGATTAAAAAAATTAACAATCCAGCTACTAAGAGAGAGTAGCCTCCATAAGCCAACATAGGTTCTATGCGGAGGAGCGAACCTAATAGTAAAATAGTTGCTACTTCCATTAACTTTTCTATGCGCTCGATAAAGTGCAGTTGGGAAAGCGGCTTTTCTGGATTGCGGTAACTCCGCTGCGCGACAATTCCTGCTACAAAAACTGCGAGAAATCCGTAGCCGTTGACTACTTCTGTGAGGGAATATGTAATCAGAATTGTGCTGAGAGCAATGAAATCTTCCATTAATTGATCTGCCGCTTGATAGCGTTGGAGTCGGCGATCGATCCAGGTGACAGCTTTAGCTACTAAAATACCCATAACGATAGCTGCGCCAATCGCCCAAATCAAGTCAACTGCCACCCACTGCGAAAACCAGTTCTGCCAGTTGTTATCTTTTAGCGCATAAATGCCGAAATAAACAAAGGGAAAAGCTAAAGCATCGTTTAAACCGCCTTCCGATGTTAAACCAAAGCGCAATTCATCGCGATCGTCTATATTTGCTAACTGAACTTCTGAGGCTAAAACTGGATCTGTGGGAGCGAGAATTGCTCCCAGTAAAATCGCCGGGGCCCAATCTAATTTTACAAACCAATGACCGACAGCGGCCACCGCAAAAATAGAAATTGGCATTAAAAAACCGATCAGCCGGGCTGTGGAATTCCAAGCCCAAAATTGCAGCGGGCGGTTCATTTTTAAGCCACAACTAAACAGAGAAACAATAACTACAAATTCTGTAAGTCTTTCTATAAATTGAGCTTCGGGACGCAAGTTAATCAGCTTGGAGCCGTAGGGGCCCAATCCGATACCGACAACTAGATAAATTAAGGCATAAGATACAGGGAATCGCGCAATCCATCCGGAACCCAAGGTGACTGTCAGCAAAAGGATGCCAATGGCTAGCAAGTCGAGAATGTAAATATCCACCATAGCGATCGCACCTTTAATCAGGTTTACCAAGTGCGATTTTGACACGTAAAAGCTTCTGGGGCATCCACCGTCCGCTAGATTCAGCTCTCCTCCGAAAGTTGCAGTTTTTATGCTAAATGACTAACAACTAACAACTAATAACTCACAACTAACAACTAACAACTAACAACTAATAACTCACAACTACTGACTGCTGACTACTGACTACTGACTTTTTTCGGTAGCGATGATGTGCAAATCTACGTGTTTGAGCGATCGCACTAACTGTTGAGTCAAAGAACCCCGCAGTAGCAATTTCCAGCGGGATTGCTGGCTTTCGCCAATCACAATTTGAGTAATGCGATACTGTTTCGCTACATCGGAAATTGCTTTTGCTATATTCGGACTCTGCACCCGCAGAAATTGCCCGTTAAATTCTTGACAAAGCTTCTGGCAAGTTTCAACGTGCAAGCTTTCGGCTTTTGTTAAAAATCGATCGGGATTATCGACAAAAAGAGCGTAAAATGGGGCATTCATGTAGCTAGAAATTCTCCCACCCCGTCGCAGCAGTTGCAAGGAGTTCGGATAAGTCGAGAGGCATACTAATACTCGTTCGTGAATGTTGCAATGTTGACCTTTTAAAGTTGCTGCGTCATCTTCAACACTGTCTGCGACTTCTCGCAGGGCGAGTTCTCGCAACGCAATTAAATGACGGCGCTGGAAAAAGTTTTTTAAAGATTGTTCAATTTTTTCGGGAGCGTAGATTTTGCCTTCTAACAACCTTTCTTCTAAAGTTTCCGGCGTGACATCGACAACGAGTATTTCGTCAGCCTCTTCGAGGACGCGATCGGGAACTCGCTCTCGCACTACAACTCCGGTAATTCTAGCTACTAAATCGTTGAGACTTTCTATGTGCTGAATGTTAAGCGTCGAGAAAACATCGATCCCAGCATTCAGAATTTCTTCGACATCTTGATATCGCTTTTCTAGGAGAGAACCGGGAATGTTGGTATGAGCTAGTTCGTCTATTAATGCTAATTGGGGGCGGCGTGCTATGACAGCTTCTGTATCCATTTCTGTTAGAGTTTTTAGGCCTCGCTGCATTTGTTTTCGCGGCACTATTTCCAGTCCTTCGCCTTTAACTGCTGTCTCTTTCCGCCCGTGAGTTTCTAATAAACCGACGACGACATCAATGCCTTCAGATTTGAGTCGATGCCCTTCTTCCAGCATTCGGAAAGTTTTGCCGACACCGGGGGCCATGCCGATAAATATTTTGTGCTTTCCGCGGCGGGGCGTGCGATCGTAAGTGCGGTTAGGTTGGGCATAAACCGCGTCTGGATTGTTAGTAAGTTCGCTAGAGTGAATCATAGCTGAGTAGTGAGTAGTGAGTTGGCGGTTGTCAGTTGTCAGTTGTCAGTTGTCAGTTGTCAGTTGTCAGTTGTCAGTTAGCGATTGTCAGTTGCTACAAGTAACAAATAACAAATAACAAATAACAAATAACTAATGACTACTGACTGTCAACTATTGTAAACCGTCGAGAGCCAAATTCAGTTGGAGGACATTAACTCCTGGTTCGCCGAAAATGCCAAGAAATCTGCCCTCTGTATTTTTAGCTACCAACATTTCTACTTGATTGAGATTGAGCGATCGCACCGTTGCTATCCGCTGCATTTGCGATCGAGCTGCCTCTACGCTAATGTGCGGATCGAGGCTAGAACCAGAGGTGTAGACTAAATCAGCAGTCGGTTTGATACCAGCTTTGTTGAGGCGGTCTAATTCAACTTGCACCCCCTGAAAACCATCTTTTTCATTACCTCGCTTCAGTAGATCCAAGTTACTGGGAGCCAGGTTGCTAGCTCCCGAAACACCTGTTCTTTGACTGAAATTTTCTCCCTTTGTGGGGTCGTAATTTTCTGTCGCAAAGCTGCTGTAATTTGTCGTGCTGGGACGACCCCAAAAATATCTTTCTGAGGAGAAAGGTTGACCTATTAACGAGGAACCGACTACAACTCCCTGGTTAGTAATTAAGCTACCGTTTGCCTGGGAATTGAAGGCAATTTGGCCGATTACTAGCACGATTAAGGGATAAATAATGGCTGTAATTCCCCATAAAACCAGGGTAACGCGAATGGCTCTAATTATTTCTCTCATAAATTACCTGGCTCGGTTATTTGCTAATGGTTAAGTATTGACTAAAATCTTTCTGGCTGAAAGATGACTACAAACAAGTAAATAGAAAGGGCGACAATCACTAAACCCAAGAGACTTAAACCCCAGACAGCTTTTCGGGTCAAATCTTCACCCGCAGCCGCGTAAACAGCGGGGGCAATTATCGCATTGAAACACATTACCAGAAATAGCTGCACGGGGATTGGGTGGCGCTGCCAAAGCATTTGTGCTAAGTCAACAATTGCTTGGAAATCTCTGGGAAAAGTATCATTCAGCCAATCATTCCGTTTCATAAATTCTCCTTATTTTGGGAATAAATATCTGTCTTTCTCTTGGATATTTTTTTGGGAAAAATTGAGGCAGAGCCTGAGAACGAGATTAATCCGTGTATCCGTGTCAAAATCCGTGTCATGCTTTCCCGCTCTATGCTAACCCAACGGCAGCAATCAAAACATCAATAATTTTGATGGCAATAAACGGCGCAACTGCCCCGCCCAATCCGTAGATTAAAATGTTCCGCTGCAACAGTTGGTTGGCGCTCAAAGGTCTAAACTTTACCCCGGTTAATGCTAGGGGAATTAAAGCTGGAATAATCAAAGCATTGTAAACTAATGCCGACAAAACCGCAGATTGACCGCTGGCTAAACCCATGATGTTTAAAGCGCCAACCGGGGCAAACATTGCCGGAATAATTGCAAAATATTTTGCAATATCGTTGGCTAGCGAAAAGGTGGTCAGCGCGCCGCGAGTAATCAGCAACTGTTTGCCGATCGTCACTAAATCAATTAACTTTGTAGGGTCAGAATCCAAGTCCACCATGTTCGCAGCTTCTTTTGCCGCTTGCGTTCCCGAATTCATTGCCAAGCCTACATTTGCCTGGGCTAGTGCGGGTGCGTCGTTGGTTCCGTCTCCTGTCATTGCGACTAATTTGCCCTCGGCTTGTTGTTTGCGAATTACGTCGATTTTGTCCTCGGGAGTTGCTTCGGCAATGAAGTCGTCAACGCCTGCTTCATCGGCAATTACTGATGCTGTAATCCGGTTATCTCCGGTGAGCATAATGGTGCGAATTCCCATTTTTCGCAGTTGGTCAAATCGATCGCGAATTCCCGGTTTAATCACATCTTTTAAATAGATAATGCCGTAGGTGTCGCTGCCTTGACAAACAGCTAAAGGCGTGCCTCCCAAGCGGGAAACTCGCTCGTAAGCTGCATCAAGATCCTGCCCGAAATTGCCGCCGCGCGATCGCACAAAACCCTTCACCGCATCAACCGCACCCTTGCGAACCTCCGTCCCATCGGGCAAATCCGTGCCAGACATCCGCGTTTTTGCCGAAAAATCCAGCCCGGTTGCGTTAGCGCGATCGAAATTCACCGTTGCGCCCAATTTTTCGGCCAAACGGACGATCGACTTTCCCTCTGGAGTATCGTCAAACAAGCTAGCAGCAAGGGCTACACTCGCCATATCCTCCAGCGAGTGACCGTTTACCGGAATAAACTCCTCGGCTAAACGGTTCCCCAGCGTGATCGTCCCCGTTTTGTCCAAAATCAGCGTATTCACGTCGCCGCAAGCCTCCACGGCGCGTCCAGAGGTCGCTATCACGTTAAACTGAGCGACGCGATCCATGCCCGCAATGCCGATCGCGCTCAGCAAACCTCCAATGGTTGTTGGAATTAGCGCCACCAGCAGCGAAATCAGCGTCACCACGCCCACAGGGGTTTTCACGTAATTTCCCACGGGCGGAATCGTCGCAACCACTATCAAAAACACCAGAGTCAGCACCGCCAGCAGCACCGTCAGTGCGATCTCGTTCGGCGTTTTCGATCGTTCTGCGCCCTCCACCAGCGCGATCATCCTGTCCAAAAACCCCTTACCCGGATCGGCCATCACCCGCAGCGTCAGTTCGTCGGAAAGGATGCGCGTGCCGCCGGTAACGGAACTGGCGATGTCCGAACCCGGTTCCTTGAGCACCGGTGCGGATTCCCCAGTGATCGCAGATTCATCCACCGATGCGACACCTGCGATCACTTCGCCGTCGGCAGGAATGACATCGCCTGCGATCACTTTAATTTGGTCGCCGCGTCTCAGGGATGTCGAACTAACTTCTTGAATTGAACCGTCTGGTAGGAGTTTGCGGGCTGTTGTGTCGGCTTTGGTCGATCGCAGCGCATCTGCTTGCGCTTTGCCGCGCCCTTCCGCCACCGCTTCGGCAAAATTAGCAAATACCAAAGTGAAGAACAAAATTAACGTCACCAGACCGTTAAAAACTACCTGATTTTCGCCGGGAACCGGGCCGAACAGCGTCGGGTCGATCGTTAATAATGCAGTCACAATTGTGCCAACCCACACCACAAACATCACCGGATTTTTCAGCATCACCCGCGGGTTGAGCTTGACAAAAGCTTGTTTAAAAGCTCTTTGATAAAGGCCTTTTGTATTTGCTTTTGGCGTGTGCTTGCGAGACTCGCGAGAGCCTCTAGCAGGTTTTTTTGGGGAATCAGGGGTATGGGAAGAAGTCATATCGATTTGGGATTTTTAATGAACCACAGAGAACACAGAGAACACAGAGAAAAAGAAGAGTGAGGTTGAGGATTTTCGCTACTGAGGTGGAGGAGTTGGTGTTGCTAAAGGTGTTGTGGGTGCAGTTATCGGTGTGGGTTCAAATTTGCCGCTGCTAATTTCATATCCTTCGGCAATTGGCCCTAAAGCTAGAACTGGGAAAAATGTCAGCGCGCCCAGAATTATGATTACTCCTGCGGTGACGCTGGTGAACAAAACTGAATCGGTTCTGAGAGTGCCCGTTGTTTCGGGAACCAGTTGTTTGTTCGTCATGCTGTCAGCTAAAAGCAGCAGGGCAATAATTGGAACGTAGCGCCCCAACAGCAGGCTAAAACAGGTGCTTAAATTCCACCAAAGTCCGGTAGGTGCGGGTTGAGAGTCGGCCAATCCTTCAAAACCGGAACCGTTGTTTGCCGCCGCCGAAGCGTATTCGTACATCACCTGGGAAATGCCGTGAAATCCCGGGTTGCTGATGCCGCTCAAACTGTCGGTAAAGGCGAGGGAAATGGCACCGGGGATTAAAACTGCGATCGGGTGAATTAACAAAACAACGCTGGCTAAAACTATTTCTCGTTTTTCTATTTTGCGTCCCAAAAATTCCGGCGTTCTCCCCACCATCAATCCGGTGAGAAACACGCTCAAAATTGAGTAAATAAATAAGTAAGCCGTTCCCGTTCCTTGTCCGCCCCAAACGATTTGCAGAAACAAATTAAACAGAGTAGCAAAACCACCGGGAGGCATTAAAGAATCGTGCATTCCGTTGACAGCGCCGCACATTGTCCCAGTCGTAGTGACAGCCCACAGTGCAGTCTCTGCCCAGCCAAACCTAACTTCTTTGCCTTCTAAATTTGGTTGCTGCGAACCCAGTAAATTATTAATTTGAGGGTTGCCGCCGTACTCGCCAAACGCTGCAATGCCAATCAAGACAACGTAGATGACAAATACCATCCCAAAAATCAGCCATCCCTGCTTTTTGTTATTGGCAAATCTGCCGTAGGTGTGAATGAGTCCTGCTGGTATAGAAAGCATTGCTAGTGTTTCCAGCAGGTTGGTAAAAGGGTTGGGATTTTCAAAGGGATGAGCCGAGTTAATGGCAAAAAATCCGCCGCCATTTTCTCCGAGTTGTTTGATGCTTTCAAAGTGAGCAACTGGGCCGCGAGCAATTATTTGCGTGCCGCCTTCTAATGTACGGGCAACTGCCGGCCCTGCTAGGGTTTCTGGCACTCCCGACATTAGCAAAAGTAAGGCAATTATTAAAGAAAGGGGTAGCAATATCCTGGTGATTGATTGAATTAAATCGATGTAGAAGTTGCCCAGCGGGCGGCCAGTCAATCCCCGAATAAAGGCAATCCCTACTGCTAAACCGGTAGCGGCTGAGGTAAACATTAAAAATCCCAGGGTTAACTGCGATAGATAACTGACTGTTGTCTCGCCGGAGTAATGCTGTTGGTCGGTATTTGTGAGGAATGAAATAGTTGTGTGCAGCGCAGTATCCCAGGTTGGGGCACTTAGGCTGGTGGGATTTAAAGGCAGCACTCCCTGAAGCATGAAAATTAAGAAAACAAATATGCCCATTGCTGCATTGCTGTAGAGTAACGATCGGGCATACTGCCAACCTGTCATCGAATCAACCACACGGATATTGCCGGCGGTATAGATGAGTTGTTCTACAGGTTTGATGGCGGAGTCGAGGATGGTTTTTTCTCCCATGTACACCCGCGCCATGTATTTACCAAACAAAGGCGATATCGCTACTAAAATGATTAGCGTTAATGCGATTTGAATTAATCCTTGCAGCATAATTGAGCCAAAAAGTCCTCGTTGGATAAATACGCTTCACTACTTGGGAAAGGGCTTCTAAAAGAAGTCCACAAAACCGGGTGAGTTTTCTTCAAGGTAACATATAGTTCGGGGGCGACCGCCGAATTCAATGCTACTGCTAAGATGCAATCTCCGTCGTAGATCACCGGGTTTTCGCTAGCTAGAATTACTCGCCTTTTTCTTGCTAACCCCAAGCACTGGCCGCTACTGGGCAATTGTAGATCATTTAATGCCATGCCGCAATAACTGCTGTTGAATTGGATGGCAACTTGGATTAGTTTTGGTTTTGCAAAGCTCATATATGACTTCTACTAGCCACAAGATATGGTTGACTCTTACTAATTACTATACTTAAGGCTATTATTTTTGATAATCACTCTAGAGGTATAAGTTGGTGTTTACAAGTTTGTTGTTTTGTCCTATATTATTACTAATAGACAAATGTTTAGATAGTTTTCATGATCTATATTTGCAGATATAGATTATATCTAAACGCTATTTTTTTGCGCCACAATAGACAAGAGAGTTTTAAGAAAGATAGAAGGCAGAGAGTTGAGTGTAAATATAAAATTTAAAATGGATTAAATGAGGATGTTGAAAAGCTTATTGACAATAAAAAAAAATCTGGCAATTCAGGAGAAGTATTTGCGGGGGAGGTGGTCGATCGCAATTTTAGTTGCGATCGTTGTAGTGCTGGAATTTACTACGCCGTCGGAGTATCTGTTTGGGTATTTGTACACAGGGCCGATTTTATTGGCAAATTCGCGCTTGAGTCGGTTGGGTAAGTTGCAAATTACGCTGGTATCGGCAGCTTTGACGCTGTTAAATTTGTTTGTTCCTCCTGGAGAAACGATCGCCCTAGCGACAGTTGCAAATAGATCGATCGCAGTCATGGCCTTGGGAGTGACGGGATATTTGAGCGATCGCAACCAGCAGTACCAAGAGACGATCGCGATCGCTAAAGCTGAGTTGCAGTCACAGCAGCAGCTAGCCAGCATCCGAGAAGATTTTGTCTCTACTTTGAGTCACGACTTAAAAACGCCGATGCTGGGGGCGATTGAAACAATTAAAGCTTTTCAGTCAGCAAAATTTGGGAATGTCACCGCCAGTCAGCAAAAAGTTCTCGAAACAATGGCGCGATCGCACAAAATGTCTCTACAATTAGTAGAAACGCTGCTGGATGTTTACCGCAACGATGCCGAAGGTTTAAAACTGCAACTTGCGCCCGTAAATTTAGTAGCTTTGGCAGAAGAAGTAATTGCCACCCTCATAGATTTATCGGCAGCGCGCCGAGTTTACATTAATATGAGTTACGGAGAGTCAGATTTCCGTCGCTCTTTGTGGGTAAATGGCGATGCGGTGCAACTCCAGCGCGTTTTTGCTAATTTGTTAACAAACGGAATTAACCATTCTCCTCGCGGGGGCAAAGTAGAAATAATTATGGAATCTTATTCGAGTTATCAGGTGGTGAAAGTTATCGATAGCGGGTTGGGAATTACTGCCGATGAACTGCCCCACTTGTTCGAGCGTTTTTATCAAGGAAACGGCGATCGGCAAGCCAAAGGATCTGGATTAGGATTATACTTATCTCGCCAAATCATTGACGCCCACGGCGGTATAATTTGGGCAGAAAATAAATTGCCACACGGTGCTTTATTTGGATTCCGACTCCCAGCTATCCCACAGAAATGAAACCAGCTTATCCATTACGAATTCTCCTAGTTGAAGACGACGAACTGTTTCGTTTGGGGCTGCAAACCAGGTTGCAGCAAGAAAGTTGCTTGCAAGTAATTGCTGAAGCGGAAGATGGCGAAACGGCGGTAGAATTGACTCAGGAACACTTGCCAGATGTGGTAGTTCTCGATGTCGGTTTGCCTGGAATTGGCGGTATTGAAGCCTGCCGCCAAATTAAACAGCGACATCCAGCAATTCCGGTTTTAATTTTAACATCTCATTCGCAAAAATCCTTAATTGAAAGATTAATTGCAGCGGGAGCTCAGGGATATTGCCTCAAGGGAATTGCGGCGGAAACTTTAGTGTTGGCAATTCGATCGGTAGCGGCAGGTGCTTCGTGGTGGGATCAGGCCGCGACTGCGGAAATTAGGGCGGTTTTTGCTAATCCCGAACCTTTGAAAAATGGGTTGAAATCGGAACTTTTGGAGAATCCGCTGACGAAGCGAGAACAGGAAATCTTGGCTTTAGTTGCGGGGGGGAAAAGCAATCAGGAAATTGCACAAATATTGTACATTGCTCCGGGGACTGTACGGGTTCACGTGCACGCGATTTTGCAAAAGTTAGAAGTGCGCGATCGCACTCAAGCTGCTGTACTCGCAATTCAGAAAGGATTGGTAGCAGAAGAACTTTTGGTGATCGAACCTTAAACAGGCGATTTTTGTACTGGAATAGTCGGTTTTTGAAATGAATTAATTGCTAAATACGCCTCTATCAAGATGAATCTGTTGCAGCTTCACGGAAATTTAATATCAGTCTTGATTGTTAATTTTATTGGTCTCCTGACTATACGATACTACTATTGTCGATCAATGCTGACAACATTAATGAAGTTTGACATTGCACAAGTTTAACCTCAAGGCTAAGACGATGCAGAACTTCGTGCATTCTCTCCCACGACCGCCCCGCGAGTTTGCAGCTAGCCACGATCGATCTAAACTTGACAAATTTAAAAACTTATGCTCAACAATTGCAGCGTTGGTCGCGATCGCTGGCAGAAAGTGCAGAGATTTTGCTGTATGGGTGCGATGTAGCGGCGGGGGAGAAGGGCGTTAACTTTGTGCAGCAACTGAGTCAGCTAACCAAGGCAAAAATTGCTGCGTCTAGATCGCCGATCGGCAGTTCCGCAATAATCCAAGCTTTTGCTTGACACTGCTGGGCACTCCAGATATTATTTTAGTAAAAAAAATGACTTAAACAAGCCACTGTACGGACACCAATCTCAGTGTAATTAGGCAAATTAAATTTAACAGTGAAAAAACAGCGACAGTAGTTGACAGCTAATACATAATCATCTCAAATTTAGGTGCATCTAGATGGGACAGATAATTATTAACGAATTCCGACGGGCTACTGGAGACATTACAGGCAACGAGTATGCAGAGTTACTGCTAACTGAAGATTTAACAACAACTCAGCTTGAGAGCTATTTTGTGGGGGATTCAACAACTACAACATTAGCAAAATATTCTGCTTACAGATTTACTAATATGGCAAATATTGCTCCTGTGTTTAAAGCAGGAACAATATTTGCGATCGGCGGTTCGGCTGCTAATCAAGAGATTGCCTACAACCCCATACCATCGGGAACAAACAACGATTGGAACATTCGATTGAGTCCCGAAGGTGGATTTTTGACAAAGCTGCTCCCAGCCGGAAATTTTGATGGGGATTTCGCGGCTTCAGATGTTGTTTATGTTGATAATGCTAGCACTACAACTACCGATACAGTAGATTCGATCGCCTGGAGAACATTGGGGACACACGGAGCCTTTGGGAGTGCAGCTAAGGTGCAAATTCCAGCACCGATCAACGGGGGTATTGTCGAGTTTTCCAGCGCTATTGGCGGCGTGAACCAAACTGCTAATTATGCTGTAAATATTCCGGGTTCCTTGGGTTTGCCCAACGGCGGAATCAACACTATTTATATTAACAGTCTCCGCAACCCGCAGGTTAACATCGCTCCGACTTGGGCAGATCCTAATCTTAATCCGCCGATCGCAATTAATGAAGATATACCCAGCGCCGGTAACACAGGCTTTAGTATTTTTAACCTCACTAGCGAGTTAGGAAGTGATGCTAATGGCGATCCTTTGGGTGTCGCAGTCACCGCTGCAGACAATACTAACGGTAACTGGCAATTTTCAACTGACGGCAATACTTGGACAAATTTCGGCACAGTGTCGGAAAGTTCAGCAACCGTACTCGGCCCTACTCCTCTTTATAATGGCTTACTTGGTAACACTCCCACTGGTCAAAATTGGCTGTCTTTGACTAACTTAAATCTTGCTTCTCCTACCGCTACAGCTTCCGAATTTTTTAGCGGTAATGGAGTTAATTTAAACAGCACTGCGACCAATAGTATTTATGCTGGCTATACAAATAATCCTTTAAATCCGTCATTTCCCCCGCTCGATCGCACTACAGGCTTTAGCTTGTCTTTTAATCTCCAAATTATCTCGGAATCCCGCACTAATCAAAATCGGGCGGGTTTTAGCATTGTTGCCGTTACTAGCGATCGCAAAGCCATTGAAATCGGTTTCCAGCAGCTATCTGCAACTTCTGGCAATATCTTTGCACAAGGCGACGGCATTACTCCCAACCCAGGCGGACAAACCAACGGCTTATTTGTTACAGCAGAGAATGTTGCTTATAACACCAATATTGGTACTAACTACACTCTCAGAGTTCAAGGTGACAATTACTTTCTTTCCGATGGAAGCGATATCATACTAACCGGCCCACTGCGCGATTATTCAGGATTTAGCGACCAGATAGATCCTTACGAAACTCCTAATTTTCTATTCCTCGGTGACGGCACTACCTCGGCCCAAGCTAACATCAACCTGACGCGGGTTTCCCTGCAAACGCCTGCGAAATTTCGGTTTGTACCCAACCCAGACTATTACAGTGCCCCTGGAAGCGAACCAACAATTACTTTTCGGGGGTGGGATGGAAGTAACGGAGTGGGTAACGGTACTGCCGGCGTCAATGCTTCTGTTACTGGGGGAACAACGCCGTTTAGCACTAATAGTTTAACAAGTTCGATCGCAGTTAATCCAGTCAACGATCCACCTTCGTTTGTCAAAGGAGTCGATCGCACTCTCCGCAGCAACTCTGGGCCACAAACCATCCCCGGATGGGCGACTGCGATTTCTCCAGGCCCTGCCAACGAATCAGGACAAACTGTGGCTTTTCAAGTGGTGGGGAATGACAATGCTGCTTTGTTTAGTGTACCACCGGCGATCGACTCGGTGGGGACGCTAACCTTTACACCGGTGCCGGAGGCGATCGGCAGTGCTAATATCACTCTAAACCTGAGAGATAATGGCGGTATAGATAACGAAGGACTCGATACTTCTGACACCCAAGCGTTCATTATCAACCTCACCAATCCAGGCACATTTAACTTCAGTAACGTCAACTACAGCGTTAATGAAAACGGTCAGTTTGCCACAATTACCGTTACTCGCACTGATGCTACTAATGTGGCGGCTGCTGTCAGTTACAGTACAAGTAATGGAACCGCTAATGCTGGAATCGACTATAAGCAGACATCGGGAACTTTAAATTTTGGCATTGGCGAAACTGCTCAAACTTTCACGATTCCAATTGTGGATGATTCAGAGATAGAAGAGGATGAAACTGTTAATTTAAGTCTGAACAATCCCACTAACGGAGCAGATTTAGGAGCAATTTCTAGTGCTATTTTGACTATTGTAGATACAACTCCGACTCCGACTCCGACACCTGCAGAAACGCCAACTCCGACACCCACGCCTGCGGAAATTCCAACTCCGACGCCAACTCCGACTCCGACACCTGCGGAAATTCCAACTCCGACGCCGACTCCGACGCCTGCGGAAACTCCAACTCCGACGCCAATTCCGACGCCGACGCCTGCAGAAACTCCAA
>NZ_JAUBRC010000009.1:14549-85027 GCF_036701635.1 Microcoleus sp. N9_B4
TCCGACGCCGACTCCGACGCCTGCGGAAACTCCAACTCCGACGCCAATTCCGACGCCGACGCCTGCAGAAACTCCAATTCCGACACCGACGCCAATTCCGACGCCGACGCCTGCGGAAACTCCTGCGGAAACTCCGACGCCAATTCCTGCGGAAACTCCAATTCCCACACCGACGCCAATTCCGACGCCAATTCCTGCGGAAACTCCAATTCCCACACCGACGCCAATTCCGACGCCAATTCCTGCGGAAACTCCAATTCCCACACCGACTCCCACACCTGCGGAAACTCCAATTCCCACACCGACTCCGACGCCTGCGGAAACTCCAATTCCCACACCGACTCCGACGCCTGCGGAAACTCCGACACCAATTCCGACGCCAATTCCTGCGGAAACTCCAATTCCAACGGATAAACCGGGGGAAACGCCGATCGCCAATCAGAATTCGATCGCCCCAACCACATCTCCAACAACCGAAACCCCCACACCTGCGCTAATTCCTGCTGCTTCGGAAGACTGTATGTGCGATCGAATCACTTTACCAGATCGCACTTCCATTCCCGGCCCGAATATCCCTGAAAATACCCTCAACGGTACTGACGGCAAAGATACTATAACCGGCAGCGATATTAATGACATCATCAACGGTTTCAATGGCAGCGACTGGCTAAATGGCTTATTCGGCAACGACAATATTTACGGTGGCCTTGCTAGCCCTGTTACTGTTGGCGCGGATGCAGACAGCGACACTATATTTGGCAACGAAAATAACGACTATCTCGTCGGCCACGCTGGGAATGACATTATTTATGCGGGTAAAGATCGTGATGTGGCGATCGCAGGCAAAGATAATGACGTAGTTTGGGGCGACAAAGGCAACGATACCCTACTTGGCGATGAAAATAATGACAGTTTATTTGGCGGAACTTCTGATGCGTCTGATGGTGACTTGACAGGAAAAGATTTGCTTTTTGGCAATAACGGCAACGACGCTTTGTACGGACAAGAAAGCGAAGATACTCTAAGCGGCGGCAACGATAATGATACCTTACACGGCGGCAAAGATAACGATATAATTTGCGGCGATTCGGGCAATGATTTGCTGTTTGGAGATTTGGGAAATGACACCATCTGCGGTGGCGACGGCAAGGATACGATTTTCGGAGATATTGACAATATCGCGATGGATGCTAGCAGTCAACAAGATTATTTGTGCGGCGGCAGCGGCAATGATTTAATTTTTGGTAATCAAGATGCCGATCAATTGTGCGGGGGTGACGGTAGCGATACTCTCTACGGCGGTAAGGGTGATGATACTTTGATGGGGGGAATTGGCGACGACTGGTTGATGGGAGACTTCGGAAACGATACGCTGCAAGGGGGAAGCGGGCGCGATTACTTTTTCTTGACTGCGGGAGAAGGGCACGATGTAATCGCTGATTTTACGCAAGGTGAAGATTTATTAATTTTGACGGGAGGGTTAACGGTCGATCGACTCAGCATAGTTGAAGAAAACAGTACAACTTTTATCAAAATTGCCAACACAGATCAAATATTAGCTAGCCTCAAAGGCGTACCAGCTAATCTCATCACTCAACAGGATTTTACAGTAATTGGGCTACCTGATTTGTAGATAATATCGAATCCGGTTGTATTACAATGATAGCTAATATCATGTCCGATAGATTAACCATAATATCCCGGTCGGGGCGGGTTTTTGAGATTGTCAACTATGGGCAGGTATTGTTGGTGAGGGAAGCCCCTACAAAAATCGCGATCGCTCGACCTGACATGATATGAGACACTACTTAAATCTTTCGTATAGCGTCAGCAAATAGTCATATCGCATTGATTTATCCTCTCTAAAATTAATCCCTCCTGCCTTCAGAAAGCCGGCTAGGGCGATCGCGAGAAGTATGGAGTCAAACAAAATATTGGTACTAGACTTGGGGTTAAGTTGAAACTGTAGGGTGCGTACTTCGCACCCTACAGTTTCTCGTTTCCACTTTGTATTTAAACCGGAACCCGAGTCGGTTCCAAAGTTGCCACTAATTTGAGATTGTACTCATATTCAAAACACGGCTTTTTATAATCCAAACTCCACAGTTCTAGAGCGCAATCGTCTTCGGGATTAAGCGGTTGTAGGCGCAAGTGAAACTCTCTAACTTCCGGGCGATGTTGGCATTGGAAATCAGAAATTGCGCCTATTTGTCGCCTATCTAAAGCCACAGCTAACCGCAGAAAAGGATGCAATTTACTGACGAGTTCCCGGTATTTTTTCGGAAGAACAATAAAGTTTTCGTGCTTTTTTTTAGGAGGATTTTTCCGGTGATAGCGGGCCAAATTGGCAATGACTTCAATCTCTGTTTCAGTGTAGCCCAATAACTCACCATTGCGAATTAAATAGTAAGAATGCTTGTGGTGCGCTGAATGACTGACGTACAAACCGCAGTTGTGCAGAATTGCGGCCGCCCATAGCAACTCGCGTTCTTCGCTTCCCCAGTTGTGTAGAATTCCTTGAGTTTGGTCGAAAAAATTGAGGGTAAATGCTGCGGTTCTTTCGCTTTGTTCTAAATTGACTTGATATTTGTTAGCCATGTGGAGAATGCTGCGCTGGCGGATTGAACCTTGATAGCGTAAGCGGTTTTCAATCAAACCGTGGCTAAGCATCCAGTCAACAATTACGCCTTCTCTCAGAGAGCGATCGCAAACAGTCAGCGATTCAATTCCTAATAGTATCATAGCTTCCTGCAAAATCAAAGCGCCTGCCAGAATAATTTCGGCCCGCTTGTCCGACATTCCCGGAATTGCCAACCTTTCGGCATAAGAAAGTTTGCGAAAGCGATTGACTAAATCGCGCAAATCTTTTAAACTTAACTGATATCCGGCTAGGGGACTCGGCACTGTTCCCAACTTTTCGCGAGCGTTAATTGTGGCCAGAGTTTCGATGGTTCCAGCAGTGCCAATCAAGCGCAAAGGTTCGCCAGCATGGAATTGAGCTCGCAATTCGTCGATCGGTCTTTCCAGCGAAATCCGAATATAAGCTTGCAAATAAGCAAACTCCTCCCTGCTAATCGGGTCAGTTTTGACAAATTCTCCTGTTAAGCGAACAGCACCAATTTTTGTACTGGTGAGACAGCGAGGTTCTGAACTGTCTCCTAAAATCAACTCCGTAGAACCGCCTCCAATATCAATAATCACCTGCGACTGATTGTTAAACTCCATACCCGAAAGAACGCCGAGATAAATTCTCCGCGCTTCTTCTTGACCGGAAATTAAACTCACATTCAGGTCTAATTCGTCAGCAACTTGTTGGAGAAAATCTCGCCCGTTAGGAGCTTCCCGAACCGCACTCGTAGCCACAGCGATAATTTGTTCAGCATTAAAAGTTTTAGCAATATCTTGAAAGCGGCGCAGAGTGGCAAGAGCCCTTTGCATAACCTCGGACTTCAAGCACCCTGTCTTAACCTCGCAATCGCCCAACCGAACCGTATCTTTTTCTCTAGCAATAATCGTAAACGCGGGCAATTTCGGATCGATGCGCGCCACCACCATGTGAAATGAGTTAGTACCCATATCAATAGCAGCAATAATGCGATTTGACTCCGCAGAAGGAAGTGAATTAACCATTGGAGTATCGGGGTTGACAGATATTTATGATTATTTCACGAATCCAGTTAGGCATTCTATTAAATTAGCAAAAATTTGGAATTGCTGACTGGTCAAGACTTTTACCTGTTTTAAATTTCGGCAGAAGTGCTATCGGCAGCAGAGATAGTAAGTGATTGTGCCTAAAATTTGATAAAATCTAGAGTTAAAAATATCAAATCTAGAATTGAAATGCTTACACAGCCCGATCGCCAACCCGAATCCACATTGCTAACCGTCGTGAGGCTTTTGAGATGGGACAAACCAGCAGGAAGGCTGATTTTAATGATTCCAGCCCTCTGGGCCGTCTTTTTAGCAGCCGACGGTAGGCCGCCCGCAGCATTGGTGGGCGTGATTGTGTTGGGAACCTTAGCCACGAGTGCGGCTGGATGCGTCATCAACGACTTGTGGGATCGCGATATCGATCCCGAAGTAGAAAGAACGCGATCGCGCCCGCTAGCATCCCGCACCCTCACCGTGCAAACTGGAATAGGAGTTGCATTAATTTCCTTTGCTTGCGCGGCGATTCTCGCTTTTTATCTCAATCCTTTAAGCTTCTGGCTGTGCGTCGCCGCCGTACCAGTAATTATCTGCTATCCGCTGGCAAAAAGATTCTTTCCAGTGCCGCAATTAGTGTTATCAATTGCCTGGGGTTTTGCAGTTTTAATTAGTTGGAGCGCCGCCGTTAATGAATTAGAATTAGCGACTTGGCTGCTGTGGGGTGCAGTCGTGCTATGGACGTTAGGATTTGATACAGTTTATGCAATGAGCGATCGGGAAGATGATTTGCGTTTGGGCGTGAATTCCAGCGCGATATTTTTCGGGGATAATGCGGCTAATGCTGTGGGTTTTTTCTTTGTGGGTACAGTCGGTTTATTGACGGCAATGGGAGTTAATCTGCACTTGCACATTGGTTTTTGGATGGCAATTTGTGCGGCGGCGATTTTGTGGTTTTTGCAATATAGTCAACTCCGAAAAGCGGAGATTCCTAAGCTTGTTTACGGTCAAATCTTTCGCCAAAATGTTTGGGTGGGGTTTGTGATATTGGCGGGGATGATTGTTGGGGAGATTTTTTAGACTCCGCCTAGGTGAGTGGAGGATGATTTCTTCGCACCCGAAAATTTTGTCCTCTACTAATTTGATGGCTTTTTCTAGTTTGGCTAAAGGCGATTAGTATTGGATATTTCTGGTAAGTTGGTGGGAATTAATGGCAAATCGAAATATCCTTTGGGGGGAATAGATGTGTTTAAGTTGGCGGATGGGAGTGTGCCTTCTCAGGCTGTTTTTCTGCCGATGGAAGCTTTGAGTTGGGCGATTCTTATTGATACTTTTCAGCAGTTGGTGAGTCATCTGAAGGGATGATTATTCTTAGTTTGTCGTTACTGTTCGGATAGTTTTTTTACTTGGTTGACAGCATATTGCTCATCACTTGTCTTTCCTTGTTGCTTATACAAATCAGCAGCTTTTTGGTAATCTTCGATTGCACTCTGTTTGTCATCAAGAGTAGATTTGAGATTACCCCGATTCTTGTAGGCATCAGCATAGTTGGGATTAAGTTGAATAGCCCGATCGTAATCTGCGAGCGCCTCTTGGTTTCTCCCTAGGGCAGATTTGGCTGAACCCCGATTGATGTAGGCATTAGCATTGTTGGGATTAAGTTTAATAGCCCGATCGTAATCTGCGAGCGATTTTGTAGTCATTACCTTATATTGCAGTTATTGAATTTTAATGAAGCTGCTTCCCCGACGGTTCACAGAAGTACGGCGAATCCGATCCGAGTGTGTGATAATTATCAAAAATCTTATCACAACAATAATGATTATTATTAGCAAAACTATTGGCGGACATTACTACATAATCAGCTCATTGGGTAAAGGTGGATTTGGCGAAACCTACTTAGCACAGGACGAATATCTACCCGACAAGCCCCCGCACGTGGTTAAGAGATTCAAGCCCCAGTCCAATGATCCCTTCTTGCTGCAAGAAGCCAAACGCCTGTTTTAAAGCGAGCCTCAACACCTGAACAAGTTAGGTAGCCACGATCGCATTCCGCAGCTATTCGCCCACTTCGATGAAAATCAAGAATTCTATCTCGTCCACAAGAGATTTTGGAGCGCTATCTGGAATTATAGCGATCGTCCTTTCTAATAATTCAGAAAGGATCTCGCCCATAATTCGTCAAAAGAGCGAGATCCTTTCTTACATCTGCGTTAATCAGCGTCCATCTGCGGTTAAAAAAGATCGATCGCCCTTTCTAATAATTCAGAAGGGCGATCGCCCTTTCTCTGCCAGATTCAGAAGGGCGATCGCCGGTTTTATGCTCAATCATGGCGATCGCTCAAAATCTTTCCCATTCACAACCAATGAATCCAGCCGCACAACAACTTCCCGATTTAACAGGGCAAATCTTATCAGAAGCGATCGCCATACTGGAGAGTTACGGCTTCCAATTTCAAACCAGCACAAAAGGTGGCTATCAAACCTTTGAACATCCAGACGGCAGTATCATTCATATTAGACCAAATGGTGAAATAGTCCGTACAGGGCCAAAGATACGCGGGACGGATGGCAAAACTTACCGTCGTCGATACAATCGAGATGGAAATCAAATAAAATTTGAACCAGGGGCTAAGACACATAATACCGGAGAAAAAGTGATTCTATGACAACCGCGATCGCACTCAACCTCAAAACCTTTTTAGAAGACTTAAAAAGTGCCGATTTAGTAGGAGTTTCACTCCGCCCTCAAAATCTTGGCTTGCGTTTAGACTTCACCTTTGGGCCCGAAGTGGGAGATGTAGCGATCGAGTTCGATCGCATTCTTCACCTAGTGATTTCTCGCCCCATCAATTCCGATGATAAAAATTACTGTTTTTGGGTAGGAGAAGTCGAACTCAGAAAGCTTGAAGAAAATGCTGAAACTTTCTTATCTTCCCTGTCCTATCCTTTCAATTTCCCGGCTAATTTAGATTTATCTGCTTTGAGTCATTTTCGGTTGGAAGGGGATATTTTTATTGAAATAATTTGTGAATATTATAAAATTTTTCAGGAAGTTAAAAATTAATGTCTATTTTTTAAGCTTTATGAATCAAAAGAGCGAGCTCCCTTATCTTGAAGCCTTCCCAATTTTTTGAGAATCTGTTTTTTCTCAATTGTCGTAATAACTGGCTTAATCATAGAAGCTTTTAAAAGCCCAGCCGATCGCTAATCTGTGATGATAATATCACCGACTTTCGGACTACTGCTAACTTGACTCGTTATACCCATAATAATGCGATCGGGATATTCTGCATTATAAACGTCAGAACTAATAACAACTGCTGGACGTTTTTTATTGGTAGTTTGATCTGTAAAAGGAAACGGAACTAAAACCACATCACCAAAATTATAACTCGTCATACTCCGCGTCCTCTGGGTTATCCCAAATTTTAGCAAAAGCTGCTTCTGAGAGTTTAGTAGCAGTATAAACGAGAAGACGATCTTCAGTTCGCGTTAAAAGGAAATCGATAAAATCTTCTAATACCGTAATTTTATCCGGCGGTAAACTACGAATTTTTTCCATCAGCTTTGTTTCCGGGTTTGGGGCGACACTCATGTTATCTCTCACTTCTTAATGTTAAATCAGCATATATTGTAAAAATACTAGGAAACTCCCTGAAGTTATTTGGCTCACAAACTGTTTAGAGTAATCCACTATTTTTATGATAACATACATTCGTAGATAGCGTGCAAAAAAACTAGCAAGTATTAATAACACCATATTCACCCCAAAACTATGAAAAAAATCATCATCGGCATCATGGGCCCAGGCGAAAGTGCCACATCAACCGACTTAGAAAACGCCTATCAACTCGGACAACTCATCGCCGAAGCAGGATGGATATTGCTAACTGGTGGCAGAAATGTCGGCGTCATGGATGCCGCCAACAAAGGAGCAAAATCAGCTAACGGTTTAACAGTCGGCATCCTTCCGGGAAATGACACTCGCGGCATTTCTGAAGCTGTAGATATTGCCATTGTCACCGATATGGGAAACGCCAGAAATAACATTAACATTCTTTCTTCAGATGTAATAATTGCTTGCGGTACGGGCACGGGCACGGCTTCGGAAATTGCCCTCGCTCTGAAAGCTAACAAACAAGTTATATTGTTAAATCACAGCGCCGAAAGTCAACTTTTTTTTAAAGGTTTAGCACAAATTAACATCTTTGTGGTAAACAATGCTGTAGAGGCTATGAATCAAGCTCGCGAAATCCTAGTAAATCCAAGATGAAATCCAAGATGAGACTAAGTAAATTCAACAGTTGTGCGATCGGCATTTTTATGATTTTGGGGATTTTCGTCAGTACCAAAGCAGACGGAGGAATTGCACAGTTCAGTTTCAGCAACAAATCCACTCCAAAATTAGCACAAACCCTCCCACCTCCTCCCCCTTTCGCACAGCCTGTTACCGAACAAGAAGCGCCACCTATTCGCAGCGAATCCGTGCCGGCTCAAATCGCTTTAGCAACCCATTTGCAGGCAATCAAAGCTAGAATGTACGGTGCTTACTGGTGTCCTCACTGTCATACGCAACAAGAACTTTTCGGCAAAGAAGCATTTACCGCCCTTACTTACATAGAGTGCGATCCCAGAGGCAAAGATGCTCAACCGGATTTGTGCAAAGCTGCTAATATTAAAGCTTATCCCACTTGGGAAATTCGGGGGAAATATTACACGGGCCGGCAATCTTTGGAAAAACTTGCTATTTTATCCGGTTATAAAGGCAGCAGCAATTTTCAGCCACAATTTCCCTCTCCTTAAAAAGATATAACTGGCAAGGCAAACATTCTCAGTTACAGCACCGAAATTCACCTAACCTAATGGGACTTAGACATTTTAAGAGCCCTCTAGAAGCTTAAAACCTCTGGTTCGCACTCGCAAAGGAAAGAGGTCGATGACTTAACAATGCCTGAAACTCCTGTAAATACTAGATTTATGCCTATTGGATCTGAAAGTCTCGATCCAATCCATCTAGGTTTGAAGCCATTTTCGCCTCAATTTTTGTCTAAGTCCCTCTAAATCAAATGATTTCTGATTTTCGTCGTTTTAGATCGATCCCAAATTGCTCTATCAAGCTCAACAACAAACACTGATCTGTAACTTGCAATTAAGATAAAGTAGTCAGGATAAAAGCTTCCCGATTGATCGGTAACAGTAACTGCTAATCAGTCAGGCTGCATTATCTGCGATCGCAAATCATAAGTAGGGTGCGATCGCTAATCCTATCAAACAGCATGACAAAAGGTTGCGATGACTCATTGCAAATTTTAATTATTTAGCATAAGATTTAGTAGGGTGAAATCAACCGTGAAATATCAACTCCTTTTTTTTATCCCAACCTAAAAAAATGAGCGAGTTAGGTTCACTATAAAATCATCAAAAACTTGAGTTTCTAGTACCCCGATCATTTTTTTTAATAGCATAGGAATTGTTAAATGAAACCGAATTTAGTTACGGTAGCTTTAAGTGCGATCGTCCTCCTAGGGCTGCCCAGTTGCAGTACGACGACCAGCAGTGCCACCACGACAACAGCGCCCACGACTGCGGCAACACAAACCCAAACCTCGATTAAAGTTGGGGCGTCAAGCAGCACGTTGGGTCTGATGAAGGTGCTGCAAACCAACTACGAAGCTAGCGCAAAAAACGTCAAAATTACCCAGCTAGAACCAGGGCAGTCCGAAAATATAATTGATGGGATTAAACAGACATTAGTCGATCTAGGTGCAATATCAAGAACATTAAAGCCAGAAGAAAATGATGGCACTTTAGAGTCTCGTGATGTTGCCCACGATGCCCTTTTAGTGGCTACTCATTCCAGCGTCACAGGGGTGAAAAACCTCACTACTGAAGACCTCAAAGGCATTTATAGTGGCAGCATAACCAACTGGAAGGAACTCGGAGGAACCGATGCTAAAATTGTGCTGCTCGATCGCCCAGAAGATGAATCTGCCAAGCGGCTCTTGCGGAAATATTACCTAGGAGCAGATTTAAAAAATTCATTAGAAGCAGTAGTATTTCGGAAAGAAGGGGAATTGATCGAGGCAATTCAAAGCACTCCTTACAGTATCGGTACCTTTTCCCTTGCTCAAGCCATTTCCAATAAACTATCGGTCAACCGCCTCAGCCTCAACGGGGTTGAACCAACACGAGAAAATGTCAAAGCCGGCAAGTATCCGATGGTTCGGACAATTTCCCTGGTCTGGCACAAAAAACCTTCAGAGGCTACCCAAGCGCTACTTCAATATATCTCTAGTCCGCCAGGAATCAACGCGATGGAGCAGTCTGGCTTTATTTCCGTGACCCAATCCGCCAAGAATTAAGAGCTGTGACCATCCAATCCAGATACTCGCGGTTACCCGTTTCCGTCAAGTTGTTATCACCTCTGTTGTTGGCATTTCTGAGTCTATGGACTGTCGGAACCTTGAGTTTTGGTTATTTTGCTAGAAACAACTTAGAACAAATGGGGCGAAAGGAGATCGTGGATCTGGCTAGTATGCTACAGGAAACTCTAAAGCAAAGGCAAGAATCACTCCGTGTGAAAGCCCGTTCGGTGAGTGAAAATAATGATGTCATCACAGCAGTAATAAAGGGCGATCGCCCTTTATTACTGCGGACAGTATTACCAATCCAAGCGGGTTTTAAACTGGATTTGATCAGAATAGTTGACACTGATGGTCAAGTCTTAGTGTCTTCACAGTTGGGAACAATAAGACAGGCGAGATTGCAGGATGCCTCTGTGAACCGTGCCGCCCGAACCGGACTAGAGTTACCGGGAGTTATCCTGGCAGAAAACTGGGCTCCGGCTTCCATGATTGGGTTAATATCAATCAAATCATCTCAAAAGATCCTAGCTGGTTTGGTTGCGGGATTAGCCATGGACGACAAAGCGCTCCTGTCGCTTCGCGGCGACACATCCATACATTTGGTGGCTTTTGACGGCGAGAAGGTAACGGCTGCTACTTTGCCACTTAACCGCGATCGGTCTTGGCAATTTCCCCAGCCAGACGGGTTGCCCACTAAGATCGGGATTGCTGGTGAAGCATACCTGATCAAAACAATTAAGCTACAAGGTTTTGATGGGGCAACTCTCAAAATTGCTGTACTGCATTCTGCCAAGGAAATGGAGCAAGCACAACAGCGGTTGTGGTTTTTGGTGGCTAGCTTTGGGCTATTGGGAAGTGTCCTGATCGCAGTTGTGACGATCGGAGGTTTCCGTCTGACCCAAACTCTGAGCCATCGCATTCAAAGACTGACTAAGGCAACCCAGGAATTGGCCAGAGGCAATTTAGCGTGTGGTATTCGGGTTGACAGTCAGGATGAAGTGGGGCTTTTAGCTCAGGGATTTAATAGTATGGCAGAGCAACTTAGGGCTCGCGATCGGCAACTGAACCAACATGTGCAACAACTAGAGAGTACCCTTGAAGAATTGCACCGCACCCAGAGCCAGATGGTGCATAACGAAAAAATGTCTGCCCTGGGGCAAATGGTGGCAGGGATAGCCCACGAAATTAACAACCCGGTCAGCTTTATCTACGGCAACCTGTCTCACCTCAACCAGCATATCCATGACTTACTGCGATTACTAGATGCCTATCAAAAGCATTATCCCAATTCGTCCCCATCACTTCAAGATGAGCTAGACGATGTGGATCTAAACTTCCTACAAGAGGATCTCACTAAGATTCTTAAGTCGATGAAAATAGGCACCGGTCGCATTCGGGACATTGTGGTTTCGTTGCGTAGCTTTTCTCGTCTGGATCACTCGGAATTCAAGGCTGTCGATATCCATGAAGGCATTGATAACACCTTGATGATTTTAGAACATCGCCTTCAAGCCCAGCCAGAACGCCCAACCATTGAAGTAGTCAGACAATATGGCGAGTTACCGTTGGTAGAATGCTATGCAGGTCAACTTAATCAGGTGTTTATGAACTTGCTATCAAATGCGATCGATGCTTTGGAAGAGAGCAATGAAGGACGTAGTTTTACGGATATTGCTGACAAACCGAATCGGATTTGGATTAAGACTACCAAAACAAAACAAGAGTGGGTGCAGATTACGATCGCCGATAACGGTACGGGCATTCCCTATAAAGCGCGATCGCGCCTATTCGATCCCTTCTTCACTACTAAACCCGTAGGCAAGGGGACAGGATTAGGCTTATCCATTAGCTATCAGGTGGTGAATGAAAAGCATGGAGGAAAACTGTGGTGTGATTCCACCCTGGGCGAAGGCACGAAGTTTGTGATTGAGATTCCCATAGATCGGACTCAGCCAACAAATACTTGAGAATGGGTTTTCAGTTGTTCGACTCACTCTCAACCGTCAACCGTCAATTGTCAATTTTCTTCTCACTAAAATACTCTTCAACAATTTTCAAAATCCGCGACGCTGCCAAACCGTCCCCAAAGGGATTAATTGCCATTGCCATTGCGTTGTATGCTTCGGAATTGCTGAGCAATTCTGCCGCGGCTGCTGTAATTATATCAGAATTAGTACCAACCAGTTTAGCAGTACCGGCAGAAATTGCTTCTGGTCTTTCTGTGGTTTCTCGTAATACTAAAACTGGCTTGCCCAAACTAGGTGCTTCCTCTTGCAAGCCACCGGAATCTGTTAAAATTAAATGACATCTCTGAATCGCTCCTACTAATTCGGCGTAATCTAAAGGTTCAGTTAAAAATACTCGTGGGTGGTCGCCCAAAAGAGCTTGCAAAGGTTCTCTAACAGTGGGATTTCGGTGCAGGGGTAGCAGTAAAGCTGTGTCGGGAAATTTATCTAAGATTTGGAGAAATGCGTGAGCAATTCCTTGTAAGGGTTCGCCCCAATTTTCGCGACGGTGAACAGTTGCTAAGATAGTGCGATATTTGCTCCAATCTAAATTGGGAATGTTGCATTCTGGTTCGCGTTTGGCGACAGAAAGCAAGGCATCGATTACTGTGTTGCCTGTACGGTGAATTTCTCCCAAAACGCCCGATCGCCCTAAATTCTCCGCAGCCAGCGCTGTCGGGGCAAAATGCAGCCGTGTGAGCTGAGATATCAACCGTCGGTTAGCCTCTTCGGGGTAAGGATTGAACACGTCGTCTGTTCGCAATCCGGCTTCTACGTGACCTACGGGTATTTTCTGGTAAAATGCAGCCAAAGCAGCGGCAAACGCTGTCGTTGTATCGCCCTGAACTAAGACGATGTGGGGCTGTAATTCTTTAAACAATGCTTCCAAACCCTGCAAACTCCGGGAAGTAATATCTGTCAAGGTTTGCTGGTGCTGCATAATTGCTAAATCCCGATCGGCTTTTAGATCGAACATTCGCATTACTTGCTCGACCATTTCTCGGTGCTGACCGGTTAAAATTACTTGGGTGTCAAAGGTTGGAGAACTTTTGAACTGTTGAATTACTGGGGCTAGTTTAATTGCTTCCGGGCGAGTTCCTAAGACGATGCAAACGCGGTGTGTGGCTACGGGCATGGTAAAATTGGGTAGTTGAGATTTGCGAGGCTCTTAAAGGCTGAAAATTTTAGAGCAGGTTTGAATCGTTGGTTAACAAAATTTATTTTTTTATGAACCGCAGAGGGCGCAGAGGGCGCAGAGGAGGGAGAAAAGAGATAGAAAGTGGTTTGACGTTGGGTGGGGGCGGGTTTTTGAGATTGTGAGTTTTAGGCAATTATTGTTGGTGAAACCCGCCCCTACAAATTTATTGACATTAGTACATTTTTATTTTTTAATTTGTCATGCCCTATCGTTACATTCTATTTTACAAACCTTATGATGTTTTAACTCAATTCACTGACAACTCCAGCGAAACTAAACGCAGCACTCTCAAAGACTATATTCCTATTCCTAACATTTATGCAGTAGGAAGGCTCGATCGCGATAGTGAAGGTTTGTTGCTGCTAACCGATGACGGACAAATGCAGCACCGCCTCAGTGACCCGAAATTCGCTCATCCCCGTACTTACTGGGTACAAGTGGAACGAATTCCTGATGCAAGTGCGATCGCCGCTTTGCAGACAGGTGTCACAATTCAAGATTATCGGACTCGATCGGCAAAAGTGCAATTATTGTTAGAAGAACCACCTTTGCCGCCCCGCGAACCGCCGATTAGATTTCGTAAAAACGTGCCCACAGCTTGGCTGGAAATGACTCTCACCGAAGGCCGCAACCGCCAAGTCCGCAGGATGACCGCAGCAGTAGGGTTTCCGACGCTGCGGCTAGTCAGATGTGCGATCGGGCATTTGCGTCTCGAAGGCCTCAAACCCGGTGAATGGCGCGAACTAACTCAAGCCGATTTTAGATTTTAGATTTTAGATTTTAGATTGGGGAATTACCGTCAACAGTCAACAGTCAACCGTCAACAGTCAACTACTTTCGAGGCGGCAAAATAAAACTCTCCTTTCCATCCTGATCTTTTTGCACCTGAGCTCCCAACTTGACAAGAGCTTGTTTCGCCCTTTGACGCACCAACTTATCAGTTGTTTGAGCATAAACTGTGCTCCAAGCAGTAAACCGCACCGGCACGCTATCGGGATCTCGGCGCAAATACTCTGCAGTTGCTCGAAACAACGGCGCCAATTTCGACCATTCCGGGCTTCCTTCCACCCAATCAGCGGCCATTTCGTGAGAGCGAATTGAGTCGGGAATATCCCCCAACAGCAGCAACTCATCAAGACCTTTAGTGCGCCACACTATCCATGATTGGGAATGAAGTTGCGGCGAAAGGGCAAGGGCCCTAGTACCACGCTCTATAAAGTTAACAGCAGTTTCAGGCTTTCCTTGGTAAAAAGAAATAGCTGTGGAAAGAAACAGGTAGATGTCAGCCCACCGTGGGTCGCGCTGCGTAACTATGTCAAAATAATCTTGGCTCAGATCGTAGCCCGTCACCTCTCTGGCTTCGTCGTCGCCAAAATACTGCAAAAATTTGAGAAATGTCCAATCTGCAATTAAATTGTCAAACCCAAAACTAGGGATAGTTTTGAGCATTTTCAGCCGCAGGGCTTCTTGCTGCGCTTCTTGCTGTGCGGCTTGCTTGAAACTGGCAGCAGACATTGCAGAGAGCGGCTTTTGCCCCTGAACGCCAACTGGGGACATTCCGCCCAACTCCCGGCTAGACTGCATGGCGACGACCCCCGCCAGCGCTGCTAGACCGATAGCTCCATTAACGAGCAGGCTCAACCACTTACGCGAAAATTGTTCGATTTTAGCTTCCACGGCACTTTATAAATCCAAGTTTTAAATTAAGTTTATTGAAAGAGAGTAAGAATTGGTTGGCGATCGACTATGAATCTCGTTAAACTGTCCAAAGGGATGGTGGAGCCTCCACACAATAGTTTAAGTAGTAGTGTGAGATTTTTTAGCAATATAAAATCTCAAATCAAAAATCTAAAATCGAATTGAGCCAAATTCAATGAATCAAGCCCGCAGACGCTTTTCTAAATTACAGGCAGCCCTGTTCAGTGGGGCGATGGCAACAACCGCTTCGATATCTTTACTCGTTCCCGGCCTGAGCCAATCAGTCCGCGCTGAGCTTCAAGATAGCCCCAAAGCTGTCTTAGATGAAGCTTGGCAAATTGTGAACCGAGACTATGTTGATGGCAGCTTTAACAAGACTGACTGGCAAGTAACCCGCCAAGAACTGCTGAGCAAAAATTATACCTCTCGCGAAGCTGCCTACACCGCCCTCCGCAAAGCCCTAGAGAAATTAAACGACCCCTACACCCGCTTCATGGACCCGAAGCAGTACGAAGCGCTGACAAATCAAACCTCTGGGGAACTGACAGGGGTGGGGATGAGGCTGGAAGAAAACGAGAAAACCAAAGCGATTACCGTAGTCGAGCCGATGGAAAATTCCCCGGCCCTGAAGGCAGGGATTCTAGCGGGCGATACGATTTTGGTGATTGACGGCAAAACTACCAAAGGCATGACTGTCTCGGATGCGGCTCAGATAATTCGGGGCGACGAAGGGACGAAAGTCACGCTGCGGATTGCTCGTGAGGGCAAAAGTGAATTTGACATCACTCTGACTAGGGCGAGAATTGAGGTAGCAGCGGTTCGCTACAGCCTCAAGAATGAAGGTGGTCAGAATGTGGGTTACATCCGTTTGCAAGAGTTTAGCTCCCACGCGGGCGAACAAATGCAGGCAGCGATTAAAAAGCTCTCGGATCAGAAAGCAGACGCTTTTGTGTTGGATTTACGGGGGAATCCTGGCGGGTTGCTGCGAGTGAGTATTGATATCGCTCGGATGTGGATGGATACAGGGGCGATCGTCCGCACAGTCGATCGCGCGGGCGATTCTCAGGAAATGAAGGCAAATCGCACTGCGCTCACTGACAAGCCTTTGGTGGTGCTCGTGGACGATAACTCGGCCAGCGCCAGCGAGATTTTGGCCGGTGCTCTGAAGGATAACAAGCGCGCAACTGTGATGGGCGGCCAAACTTTTGGCAAAGCTTTGGTGCAGTCGGTGCATTCTTTGGCTGACGGTTCGGGATTGGCGGTGACGATCGCTCACTACTATACTCCCAACGGTACGGATATCAGCCACAAGGGCGTTACTCCCGATGTTAAGGTGGAAATCACCGACGAACAAAAGCTGAAATTAGCTAACAAACCGATGTTGGTTGCGACTAAGGATGATCCTTGCTACGCGCAGGCGATCGCACTTTTGAAAACTACCGCTTCTTCTGCCCGTCCGGTTGTTGCTAACGAACTTGTTCCTGTCAAAAAATAGTTCAAATTGGCACTCATTCACAATTAGCTTTAAGTTAAAACCCGCGCCGGCGGGTTTTGTTTTTGTAGTTTTATTTAGCTTCAGATTGCTAGAAAAGAGTTTGTAATAACAGCCAACTATTTAATCCTACTATAATACTAGCTACTAACCAAGCTAAGGCTTTCAGCCAAAATGGATTCACAAACTCTCCCATTAAGTTGCGGTTTGAGGTAAACATTACCAAGGGAATTACTGCAAAGGGTAATTGCAAACTGAGAATCACTTGACTGAAAATTAGTAAAGTAGTTGTACTGCCTTCCCCAAACAAGATAATTACGATCAAAGCCGGCACAATTGCAATCAATCGAGTCAGCAAGCGCCGCAACCAAGGTCGCAGTTTAAAATTTAGAAACCCTTCCATCACAATCTGTCCTGCTAGAGTTGCAGTCAAGGTTGAATTCTGCCCCGAAGCCAATAAAGCAAAGGCAAAAATTGCACTAGCAGAACCCACACCCAGCACTGGAGAAAGCAGTTTATAAGCATCTTGAATTTCTGCTACTTCTTGATAGCCGGAAAAGTGAAAGCTGGCAGCAGACAAAATCAGAATAGCTGAATTAATAAACAAAGCTATTGACAGCGCTACCGTAGAATCAATTGTGCCAAATTTAATTGCTTCCCATTTTTTATCAGCAGTTTCTTGCCAAGCACGAGTTTGCACGATCGATGAATGCAGGTAGAGATTGTGCGGCATCACAGTTGCCCCTAAAATACCAACCGCAATATAAAGCATTCCCTGATTTTGCAAAATCTCTAGCTTGGGAACATAACCGAGTAAAACTCCTCCGGCATCGGGTTTGGCAAAAATTATTTCGGCAATAAAACAACAGCCAATAATTGTTATAATCGTAATTACCAAAGCTTCGATATAACGAAAGCCTTTACCTTGTAAAAATAACACCATCATCACATCTAGCGCAGTGATGCACACTCCCCAAACTAAGGGTATGCCAAATAGCAATTGCAGTCCGATCGCACTACCAACAAGTTCAGCTAAATCGCAAGCCGAAATAGCAATTTCACAAAGTATCCACAGCACAAAATTGACTCGCGGACTGAAATAATCTCGACAAGCTTGTGCCAAATCTCGTCCCGTTGACACTCCTAAACGCACGCACAGTGATTGCAGCAAAATTGCCATCAAATTAGATAGCAAAATCACACTTAATAGCGCATAGCCAAACTGTGCTCCCCCCGCTAAATCAGTCGCCCAGTTTCCGGGGTCCATGTAACCGACTGAAACCAAATATCCAGGCCCTGCGTAGGCCAGCATTTTACGCCAGAAACCTTTGCTGTTGGGAACGGGAATGCTGCGGTGAACCTCTGGAAGGCTGGGTTTGTTCTCCGAATGAGTCATTTGTTTTACGGTTAAATGATTTTCATATTCTTTTCATAATCTCACAAAGGTAGCGGAATGCGATCGGTCAGATCGAAATCCGGCAGAGTCACCGTATATATTAAGTTGTGTATATTTTGAGCTTGAACCGAGGTGCGTGCGATCGACTAAGATTAGGTCGATCGCCAGAAATCACTCTTGTCAACGTTCCTGATTTGAGATCTCTTTAAATTCGCGAGTTCCCTGATAGCCAGATAAATCAGCTAACTCCTGCAAAGATTTTTGCCCTGGGTAAAACTTACCATTAATTTCCCAAGTAGGAGTACCCTGAATCTTGGCAGCTTCGCAAAGATCGCGACGAGCATTTTTCCCTTGTGGATTGCACTCGATATAATTGATAATGCGAGCCGCTTCTTTGCCAAAACTTTCCTTCTGCATCTGACAGTGATCGCAGGTAAAGGAGCCGTACATTTTAGCTCCCACTCTTTTTAAATGTCGGGCTAAAGCAATCTCTGAAGTACCAGAAGATGTTGTGGTATTCATACTTGTTTCCTTAGCTGTACCGAGATTATTGACATCGGCATAAAGAGCCAGAGAGGAAATCAGCACTAACATAGACACCAGAATTCCTATAAAAAATAGTTGCCCGATATCATCCCATTCGCGACCGATTAATGCTAAGACAAACAAGCTAGTTGCAAACAAAGCAGACGCAATACAGTAAATACAAGCTGCTTTGATATCAACAGCCAGTACATACATCAGATAGCCGCTGAAAATCGTCATAGCTGTGCTACCAGCAAACAGAAATATTCCCGTCCAAGACTCTAACTTAGAGCGGAGACTCTTCTGTTCTGCGGGATTAACAAGTAGGGGAGCTACGGCAAAAACTATCATGCTCAAATAACCCAAAAAACCGAACAAAGAAAGAGGAAAACCAAAGACATAGGCATAGGGACTCGAAAGCACGATATCGCAGCCTTCGATCGGACAAACTGCCGTTCCGTTGGATAACTTGACCACTGTTAGATAAGCAGTGATCGCAGCCCCTATCGAGGCAATTCCTGCCGTGATGGGACGAGAATAGCGGTGAATCCAGGGCTGAGAACGTTGACGACGCATAGTATTTTTGACCTCAAAATGTATGTTTCAATTGTGGCGTAAGGTGGGCAATGCCCGCCCTGCGAACACTCTATTTCAAAACTCTAGTCGCATTAAAAATAGCTGCTAAAGCCACCCCAACATCAGCAAAAACTGCCTCCCACATGGTAGCTAACCCAAAAGCACCCAAAGCAATAAATATGCCTTTGACTGACATGGCAAAAATGATATTTTGCCAAACTATATTGTGAGTTTTTCGGGCAATTTTGATGGCTTCAGCCACCTTTGACGGTGCATCTGACATAATTACAACATCGGCAGTTTCGATCGCCGCATCGGAGCCCAAACCCCCCATCGCTATGCCCACATCAGCCCTAGCAAGCACTGGTGCATCATTAATTCCATCTCCAACAAAGACAATTTTATCGTTTTTTTTAGATTGACCGATCAATTTTTCGATCGCCTCTACTTTTCCTTCGGGTAATAACTCGGCTAAGTAGGAATCTAAACCGAGCTTTTTCGCAACACTATCGGCTACAGCTTGATTATCTCCTGTGAGCATCACGATTCGCTCAACACCCAGTTTCTTGAGGTCGCGAATAGCCTGTACTGCGTCTTCCTTAAGCTCGTCAGCAATCAAAATATACCCAGCGTAGCGGTTGTCTACCGCTAAATGCACGATCGTACCTTCAGCATTGCAGACATCGTGAGCAATATTTTCTCGGTGCAGCAAACGGTCATTTCCCGCCAGCACAATTTGATTATTTACTTTTGCTCGGATGCCGTGTCCCGCTATTTCTTTGTAATCTTTCACATCCGATGAATCTATTTTTCCACCGTAAGCTTCCAGAATAGATTTCGCGACAGGGTGATTGGAGTGAGATTCTACTTTAGCCGCTATTGCCATTAACTCTGTTTGGAGAAAACCATTTGCAGGCACAATTTGTGCTACTTTAAAAACTCCTTTTGTCAAAGTTCCTGTTTTGTCCAAAACAACTGTCTTGACTGCTGTCAGGGTATCTAAAAAAGTCGCTCCTTTAACCAAAATACCGCGCTTGGCTGCACCGCCAATTCCCCCAAAGTATCCCAGAGGAATGCTAATAACCAATCCGCAAGGACAGGAAATAACTAACAAGACAAGGGCGCGGTAAACCCATAAAAAGCGATCGGCATTAGTTGCTTCTGAAATGAACAAAGGCGGAATTAAAGCCACTGCTAGCGATGCAAATACGACAAAAGGCGTGTAGTAACTGGCAAATTTGCTGATAAATTTCTCAGTTTCAGCTTTTTTGCTTCGGGCATTTTCTACTAATTCCAGAATTCGGGAGATTGAAGATTCGCCGAATAGTTTGTTAACTTTGACGGTGAGAACTCCTGTCTGGTTAATTGTTCCTGCTAGAACTGTTTCTCCAACTTTCACGGTTCGAGGTACTGATTCTCCAGTGAGTGCAGATGTGTCAATCTGAGAATTGCCGTCGATAATTTCCCCGTCTAATGGGATTTTTTCTCCCGGTTTGACAAGGATGATATCGCCGACGGCTACGGTTTCTGGCGAAACTTTTTTGATGTCGCCATTTGCTTTGAGGTTGGCGCTGTCTGGGCGAATTTCTAAAAGCGATCGAATTGATTGACGCGATCGCCCGATCGCAAATTCTTGAAAAAGTTCTCCGATTTTGAAAAACAACATCACCCCAACTGCTTCAGGGAGTTTGTGAATAGCGACAGCGCCGAGTGTTGCTACAGTCATTAAGAAATTTTCATCAAAAAATCGACCTCGCAGAATATTGCGACCCGCACTGGTTAAAACATTCCATCCGCTTAAAAGATAGGCTGGGATGAAAACCAGATATTCACCTATAGAATAGGGCGTGTTGTGGAGTTTTTCTTCAAAAATTAAACCGCCGACAAATAGTACAACAACCAGTATCACAGGAATCAATTCTTGCTTGAGGTTAAAATCTCCGTTCCCGTGGTCGTGGTCGTGGTCGTGGCCGTGGTCGTTGTGGTTATGATTCTCAGGGCTGTGTTCCTGGTGGTCGTCGTGACTACAGCAGCCGGAATCGCTCGATTTGGCTTTTTGCATGGTTTTTCCTGGGTTTATTCTAACACATGATAGTATGAATAGATATTCATATTATATAGTGAAAAATAAAATATACTAGATTTTGAGTGAAAAATCTAGTATATTTTAGAAAAATATTGCTAAGTTGATAGAGAACGTTATTAGGGATTAAGAGTAATAACTATTCTCAGTTTCAGATTGAGAGAGAGAATGATTATCCCTATTCGTTAGTAATTAACTAATTAAGCCGCCGGATAAACTCTAAAGGCAAACCGTCTGTATCGGCAATAAAAGCTACTTCGTAAACATTTTGCCCGATCGCCTGTTGAGTCGGTTCTAATAAAACTTTTAAAGCTTGAAACTGGTTTGGTTGGTCTTTCGCAGCTTCCTCAAACCGTTCTTTCAGAGACTGCAACCAGCTAGGCAAGTCACTTGTCGCCTCAGTTAAATCGAAAGATAAATGATAATATCCAACATAATGCTCGTCTCCGAAAGCATCCGGTGCGGGTTTTGGTTCGGGGATTTGAATTAGTTCGATGCGTCCGTTGAGACCTTCCATCCAACAGGCTAGAGTGTAACCTGTGGTAAAGCGATCGCTCACAGTAAATCCCAACTGTTCGTAAAAGGCGATCGCCCGGTGAATGTTAGCAGTGCGAATCGAGGCGTGGTGCATTTGATTTTGTCAGTTGACAGTTGTCAGTTGGCAGTTGGCAGTTGGCAGTTGTCAGTTGTTATTTGTTACCTAATACTTATACCATTTCTCTAAAATCGTGCAACACTCTTCTACCCCCCCTAGCCCCCCCGCTGCATTGCGGGGGGGAACAAGAATACTGTTGCATTCTTTTTTAAAATTGGTATTACTAATAAACTAATAACTAATAACCAATAACCAATAACCACTGCCTAATGACTAATGACTAAGGACTAATGACTAATAACTATTCAAACAACCGAAAATAGGGATATCTAATCGGAACTCCCGGCTCTTTTTCCAAATCAAAATTAATCACTTCCCAACAAGGGTCTTCTTGGGGATCGGGGCTAAAATCCACAGGCAAACCGTACAGTCTCGGCCGGGGCGATTCCGACTGGCCTCGCCAAGGCGTGCTGCGTTCCAAATAAGCGCTGATTAAGTCTCGATAGCGTTGAGCAACGATCACGCGAGTTGCTCGGTAGCCTTGAGTATAGAGTCGATCGAGCGCTTCGTGAATTTCAAACCGAATCCCGTCCGGGTGCGTGTGCTGGCGATACCATTCACTCTCCCAGCGGCGCCAGTGCCGCCCAGACTGAAGGTGAACCAGTTCCCCCGTTTTTGGATCTGCCTCAAATGCCCCGTGACGCGGACACAAATAGGTATCCGTGAGCGTTAGAGCCGGAATTGTTTGGCGACAGTGGGGACACTGAATTTCCGGGCCAAACATCGGGTATTGCAAGGCAACTTCAATCATTTATTTGCGTCCCAGCATATTTTCTCTGCAAAAGTGCCAAATACTCTTATTATATCCCCTATTGTAAAACTTCGTTGAGTTTATAAGCAATTATAAACAATAATGGTATCATATCGCTATGAGTGTTGAACAAGGAATACGCACAGCCCAAAGAACGGAAGTCTCAAATGCCGCTAACAGAGAGGCACATCATTAAATCGACGGAACACCGTTTCGCCCAAATTGACGAACTAGCTTTCAAGTCCAAAAACCTCTACAATGCCACCAATTACGTCATTCGTCAGAGTTTTATTTATGGATGGGGTTATGTCAATTACAACGAAATGAACCGATTGATGAAGTCTCATGAGGCATACAAGGCTTTGCCTGCCAAGGTTAGTCAGCAAATATTGATGGTGCTAGACAAGAATTGGAAATCGTTTTTTGAAGCAGTTAAAGCTTACAAAGTTGATTCCTCTAAGTTCACTGGTCGCCCGAAATTTCCAAAGTACAAAGATAAGGTCAAAGGGCGAAATCTTCTCGTATACACGATTCAAGCGATTAGTAGTAAACAGTTGAAGAAAGGAATCATTAAACTTTCCGGCACTGAACTTTCAATTAAAACCAAAGTCAATCCCGACCAGGTTTGCCAAGTCAGGCTGGTTCCGAAATGTGATTCCTATGTGATTGAGGTGATTTATGATGAACCGGAGTCCACTGTCAGCAACGCAAACTCTGTAGCTAGTATTGATTTAGGGCTGGACAATTTAGTGGCGTTAACTTCAAATCAACCGGGTTTTACCCCTTTGTTGATTAACGGGCGACCATTGAAATCAATTAACCAGTTCTACAACAAGCGCTCTTCAAGATTGCAATCCCAGTTCAAAGGGAATCGCAAAACATCACCCCGGATTCAGCGCTTAACTCGCTGTCGCAATCAAAAAGTTGACAATTACTTACATCATGCTAGCCGTCTAATTATTAACCTTTTGCTCGCCAAGCAGATTGGGACGCTAGTAATTGGCAAGAACGCGCAGTGGAAAACAGAAATCGAGTTAGGGAAGCAAACCAATCAAAACTTTGTCAATCTTCCTCACTCTCGATTAATTGAGATGTTAGAATACAAAGCTCGCTTGGTGGGAATCACAGTAATTGTGCAGGAAGAATCCTACACATCCCGATCCAGTTTTTTAGGTTTAGACCCAATTCCTGTTTACGGAAAAACAGAAAAAGAGCCTGTGTTCACTGGTAAACGGATCAAGCGAGGTTTGTACAAAACATCGACGGGTCAGTTAATTAATTCCGATGTGAATGCTTCGTATAACATTCTCAGAAAAGCAATCCCAAATGCGTTCAGCGATGGGATAGAGAGCTGCGTACTTGGGCCGAGGCGGGTTAATCCGCTCAAAGTAAAAGTGAAAGGGGAGGGACTGGAAGCCTCCCATGTCTATAAATGACTATACTTTTACCAGCTATAACGATCGACCAACAAATGAGCAATCTCAACGAACCTCTGCCTGCACTTCCTTCCTATTGGCCCAGGCCCGATCTATCCCAAGCGGCTTTTGTCGCTGAAGGTGCTGTGGTCATCGGCAGGGTTGAGGTGGCAGCGGGCGCTAGTATCTGGTACGGGGCGGTAGTGCGGGGGGATGTAGAGCGAATTGCGATCGGCTCAACTACCAATATCCAAGATGGAGCAATTCTGCACGGCGATCCGGGAAAACCGACTGTTTTGGAAGATTTCGTGACAGTCGGACACCGAGCCGTGATTCACTCAGCTTACATTGAACGGGGCTGCCTGATCGGGATTGGGGCGATCGTCCTCGATGGAGTCAGGGTGGGAACAGGCTCTATCGTCGGTGCAGGGGCGGTTGTCACCAAGGACGTTCCCCCTCACACGCTAGTTGCGGGAGTGCCTGCCAAGCGCCTGCGGGATGTCTCTGAGGAAGAAGCTGCGGAGTTGGTGGAACACGCTAAGCGTTACGAAAAGTTGGCTCTGGTTCACGCGGGGAAAGGTTCTGATTTGGGATTTGGTTAGTTGATAGAATAAGAATTTCAGCAAAAAACTATTAGTTTCCAATGGCTTACACCGCGCCAAAAATCTTAACTTTTGAAACATTCCTCGATCGATATTGTGACAACTTCCGCGCTGAAAAAGCGCTGGTTTTAAGCGATTGGTAAGGGTATGGAAAAAATTGTAGCACTTTTTCACGTATCAGATACTTCCTCTCCTAAAACATTCGACTCATAAAATCTCCACCATCGGACAAATGAGTCAATTCCAGAAGGAAAGATTGGATTTTTTTTGATGAAACCTGCCGCCCTTGACTCACAACCTTGCCATCAATCACTAAGGCTGGAGTAGAGCGCAGTCTTCGTCGTTTCACTTCTTCAATATCTGCAATGCAGTTAACTTTTGCGGTGATGCCCAGTTTAGCGATCGCCGTTAAAACATTGTCTTCTAGAAAATGACAATTTTCGTGATGAGTGCCAATAATTTCAATGTCAAATGTATGCATTAGTAAGTTTCTCCAAACAGACATGGCGGAAGTTGATCATCGCAATTTAACGATGACAATAGTTGCTGAATTGTTGCTCCTATTTTCATCGGTTGAACGGTTGGTGAAGAGTTCCCTTTGACGGTAGATACAAAAGATGAAACTAGGAGCAGTGGCATTTTCAGCGTTTAATCAGTTCTTCAGACTGACTAACTGATGGAGGAGAAAGAGGACAACTGATTGCCGTTGGAGTTAAGGCGCAAACTGCTGCATCGGTGGTCTCGAAACAGTTTTCTTTACCAATTTTGTCCAGCAATCCGCTGCGTTCTAACAAGTTTTGAACTTCAGGCTGTAATCCAGTCAAAAGAAGGCGACAGTTATGTCGTTTCAAATCACGATAGATGTCTTCCAAGGCCACGATTCCAGTAGTGTCCATATTGGGTACGAACCGCATCCGCAAAATTAGATACTTCACTTCAGGTTCATCCCGCAGGAAGGTAACAAACCGCTCTGCTGCCCCAAAAAATACAGGCCCATCAACCCGATAAACGGCAATTTGTTTGCTCAATTCAAGGGGTACACCGGGCGGAAAGGCTTCTGTTTCGGGGATTTTCGCCAAATTGAGCTCGCTCATCCGCTTAATGAATAACGCCCCAGCAGCAATTAGCCCGACCTCCACCGCCAGCACCAAATCAAACAGAATGGTGACCATCCAAGTAAGCATCATGACGGCGAAGTCGGAGTAGGTTGCCCGCATCAGTAAGCCGATCGCTTCCCACTCAATCATCCGCACACTCGTCACCATCAAAATTCCTGCCAATGCTGCCAGGGGAACTTGAGCGGCTAAAGGTGCTAATGTCAAAACGATGATTGCCAGTGCAACCCCGTGAATGACTCCAGACAACCGGGTTTTGCCACCCGATCGCACATTCACCGCTGTACGGGCGATCGCTCCCGTTGCTGGAATACCGCCAAAGAATGGAACCACAATGTTTGCTAAGCCCTGACCAATCAGTTCGCGATCGCTGTTGTGTTTCTCGCTAACAGTCATACCATCGGCAACCACAGCAGATAGCAGCGATTCAATACTGCCCAATGCGGCTAAAGCTAATGCCGGATTAATCAATTCTCGGATCACCCTAAAATCATTAGCGTGGGGAATCCCTTGGGGCATCGGCAACGATTGTGGGATAGAACCAATGGTGGGAACATCGAGGTGAAAGAAGGAGGCGATCGCCGTTGCCAGCACCAACCCTACCAATGAACCCGGTATGGCAGTCGTAATCCTTGTCCAAAATAGCTTGGTTAGAATCACCACAGTTGCCAACCCGACTGCCTCAAGGTTTAATCCTTCCCAATGGGTAAGGGTTTGCCAGATGCCCGGTAAAAAATGTTCACTACGGGGCAACTGCAACCCAAAGAAATTATTCAACTGTCCGCAAAAAATAATCACAGCGATGCCGTTGGTAAAACCTGCTGTGACTGGATAGGGAATAAACTTGACCAGTCTACCTAGTTTGGCGACGCCCAGGGCAACTTGAATAATTCCTGCCATTACCCCGGCAATCCACACCTTCTCGATACCATATTGGGTGACAATCCCAATCAGGACTACCGCCATCGCTCCCGTCGGCCCTGTAATCTGCACCGGGGAACCACCAAATACCGCCGCCACGATGCCCGCCACAATTGCCGTGTAGAGTCCGGCTTTAGGTTCGACGCCACTAGCCACAGCAAACGCCAAGGCCAGAGGAAGGGCAACCACGGCAGCAGTCAGCCCACCAGTCAAATCACCTCGCCAATGAGCAAAGGTGCGATCGAACCAAAACCGCAGACCACCCATGAAACCGTTTACTACTGTCATTGAGTTTTAAAATCTCGCTAGGTGTGTAAACTTTCATATCTTGCTATATTCAAAGTCTTGCATATAGATTAACACTCGTGCTAGATTGTGGCAACCAGCAATCCACCAGGGAATTTTTACCTCGCTGCTGCAATAGCCATCATCTACGAGGATTAACCCTCTGCGGTTGGTACTCGTAGATAGTTAAAACTGGATCAAACATATACACCGAGATGGGTTACATTGAACGACCTTTTCTAAATGGAACTGAAGATTCATGTCGGCGTTGGTGCGTTGTCCGCCTTCTCCCTAATTTCCAAAACATTGTTCTTGCTCGATATTTTTCTCGTACAGATGCGAGCGCCCATCTGCACTTTCTGAGGCGATCGCGACCGACGGCATTTTATGCTGTCATATTCGATTTTATTCCTAATTAAAGTGCGATCGAGCGGCACAGCAGCTTGTTTTTTGTAGAGTAGCAAAGACAATGAAAATTAAAATTTTTGATGTCGATATTGGCTTTTGCTCTGCCATTGAAGCCGATGACTATCGTACAGCCATGATTGACTGTGGCTACAGTTTTCGCAATAATTTTCGACCGAGCTGGTATTTTCTAAATCATCGAACCCGTCACCTCGATTACTTAATCGTACCAGCTTACACCGAAGAGCATTTAAAAGGCTTCTCTGATTTAACGAGTGAGTCATTTATTGGAACATAATTTTTCGATTGATTATTTGATTGCTAATCCATCAATTGATGCAAATAGTGTTCCTGAGTTAGCCGTTCGGAATCCCGGCACGGGGAAAGAGCTAAGACTGTTAAACAAAGTTTATAATGGGCAGACAAATGTAGATCAAAGGATTCATCTAGGGGATGTGACTATTGCTTTTTTCTGCAACCAGTATTCAGAGTTTCTGGACGTTCATAATCTCAGCCTAGTTACCTTCCTATCTGCTCGGGATCTCAATACGATCTTTCCCGGTAATTTGAAGACACAAGGGTAGCGCGGTTTATTCCGAAATCCTAAATTTCGCGATCGACTTCGCCAAGTCAACCTATTTGTCGCTTCCAATCACGGGCAAGAAGATGGTTACTTCCCAGAAGTATTCAACTATTGCAGCCCCGATCTGATTATCATCCCTAACCACGTTCATCAACCGCTTGGGGCCGACCGCATCCGTCAGTATGAACGTCATGCCAGGGGTTTGTGGACAACCTTCGGTAAGCAACGAGTGTTAACCACCGGCGATGCCAGAACCATCACGATCGATCGACCGCCAAGTGAATCAATACAGGTAATTACTCAAAAGCACTAAGTCTATTCTATAAGAATCAATAGAAATCGATACCTTAACGCCCCCCGGATTACTCCAGACGGTCACTTGTATGACAGAACATCAGAATGTTAAGATGACCCAAAAAGCTTTAAGAATACTTAGGTAATAGAATGGCATTGAAACCGAGCGATTTTAAAGCAGACTTGTTCAAGGTGTTGTCTAATCCAGTGCGGATTCAGATTCTAGATACCCTGCGAACACAAGAGCGCAGCGTCAACGATATCGCTGACTGGCTGGAAATAGAGCCTTCGTCTATCTCTCAGCAATTAGCCGTGTTACGAAGCAGGAATTTGGTGACAAGTCGCAAACAGGGCAACTTTGTGTTCTATTCCATTCGTGACCGGGCTATTTTCAAGATTTTGGATGCCGCGTTAGAAGTATTTAACAACCATCTGGTTGACGTGCGAGATGCCCTGGAACAGTTGCAATAAGAACTAAGGGCTGGTTTATAGAAATCAAGGTTTTGCCAATAGACCTCTCCAATAAATAATCTCAAGCTTTTTATAGACCTAGGGCGTAGGCAGAGGTGATCGGGGCGCAATATCTTATTTTTCCAAGATGTCGATCGCTGATTATATTCTGCCCCGATCAAGTGGCTTGCTGCAATCTAAAATCTAAAATCTAAATCAGAAACTGGGTTTTTTGTGTAAGTCCTATATATACTATTAAAGCTCTGCCGGAATCGCACCGATCGCCTTTGCCACTAACACCTATCATGAACGATCGCACATCCAATCCAAACATCCCCCCACAAACCTGGAAACGCCCGATCGGTCTGGGCTGGGAAAATCCTTATACAGTCCGCTACGCAAGCAATCTTGACGACGGGCCGTGGCACGGAATGCCTCTGGGCGGGTTCGGTGCCGGCTGCATCGGGCGATCGTCCCGCGGCGACTTCAACCTCTGGCATATTGACGGCGGCGAGCACATTTTTCGCAGTTTGCCCGCTTGTCAGTTCAGCGTTTTTGAAGAAACTCAAGGCAAGAAACAAGCTTTTGCACTGTCCACTGAACCGCCTACCGATGGCAGTTTATCGAGTTGGAAATGGTATCCATCGGAAGGAAGTTCGGCAACGGATTATGTAACGGATGTAACGGATGGAATTCTGAACGCAGACGCAAGAAGGGAAGAGAAGGAAAAATTTCAATCTTCGGGGACTTATCATGCTTTGTATCCGCGGAGTTGGTTTGTTTATGAAAATGTGTTTCAGGCTCAATTAAGCTGCGAGCAATTTTCGCCGATTTTGCCTGATAACTATCAGGAAAGCAGTTACCCAGTTGCCATGTTTGAATGGGTGGCACACAATCCTACAGATACGCCGATAACTCTCAGCATCATGCTGACTTGGGAGAATATTGTCGGTTGGTTTACTAATGCCAACAAGTCGCCGGAAGTGATGGTGCGAGATGATGGCAGTCCATTTTATGATTATCAATCCCGGTGGGGAGAAAGTGCCGGAAATTTGAATTTGTTGGTGGAAGATTTTCACCGAATCGGTTGCGTGATGACGCGGTTGACTGCTGAGGACGAACCGCAAGAGGGGGATGGACAATGGGCGATCGCAACTATTACTAATCCGGCGGTAGAAGTATTCTATCAAACTCGCTGGAACCCGGCGGGGAATGGCGAGGATGTTTGGCGCAACTTTTCTGCAGAAGGTTTCTTGTTGGATGACAAAGACGAGACAGCCGCAGCCGCCGGAGAACAGTTGGCTTGTGCGATCGCAGTTCGCTTTACTCTTCGACCGGGAAAAACTCGCAAAATTCCCTTTATTATAGCTTGGGATTTGCCCGTTACTGAGTTTGCATCGGGAGTTTGGTACTACCGTCGCTACACAGATTTCTTCGGCCGCAACGGCAAAAATGCTTGGCCGATTATTCGCACTGCAATGAAGCATTCGGATACTTGGCGCGAAAATATTGAAGCTTGGCAAAAACCGATTTTAGAACGGAAAGATTTGTCAGATAGTTTTAAAATGGCGCTGTTTAATGAGTTATACGCCCTGACAGACGGCGGTACTCTTTGGAGTGCGGCTGACGAACGCGATCCGAAGGGTCAATTTGCTGTTTTGGAGTGCATTGATTACCGCTGGTACGAAAGTTTGGATGTGCGGCTTTACGGTTCTTTTGCTTTGTTGATGCTTTGGCCGGATTTAGAAAAGTCGGTAGTTTTAGCGTTTGCTAGGGCAATTTCTGCCGGAGACGATACGCCGAGAATTATTGGCTGGAATCAAGCTTCGGCTATTAGAAAAGCTGTCGGTGCGACGCCCCACGATTTGGGTGCTCCCAACGAACATCCTTGGGAGAAAACGAATTATACTAGCTATCAAGATTGCAATTTGTGGAAGGATTTGCCTTGCGATTTTGTGTTGCAGGTTTATCGGGATTTCCTGTTGACTGGCGGCACAGATTGCGAGTTTTTGCAAGAGTGTTGGCCGGCAATTGTTGAGGCTTTGGCTTATCTGAAAACTTTTGATGAGGATGGGGACGGAATTCCTGAGAATTCGGGAGCACCGGATCAGACGTTTGATGACTGGCAAATGCGGGGGATAAGTGCGTATTGCGGCGGTTTGTGGTTGGCGGCGCTGGAGGCTGCGATCGCGATCGGCGAAATCTTGGAAGATGCAGCACCGGAGATAATTCCTAACCCTCAAGCAAAGATAGCATTATATCACAGTTGGCTGCTACAAGCAAGACCGAGCTATCAAGAAAAACTGTGGAACGGTCAATATTACCGTTTGGACAGCGAGAGTAAATCGGAAGTGGTGATGGCAGACCAATTGTGCGGTCAATTTTACGCGAAACTGTTAGGATTACCGGATATTGTGCCGCCGGAATGTGCAGCCAGTGCTCTAGAAACTGTGTATGATTCTTGCTTTTTGAAGTTCAACGATGGCGAGTTCGGTGCGGCAAATGGGGTGATGCTGAACGGTTCGCCGGAAAATCCGAATGCGACTCATCCTTTGGAAGTTTGGACGGGGATTAATTTTGGGTTGGCGGCTTTTTTGGTACAGATGGGGATGGAGGAGAAAGCTTTTAAATTGACGGATGCGGTGGTAAAGCAGATTTATGAAAATGGGTTGCAGTTTCGGACGCCGGAAGCGATTACGGCGGGGGGAACTTTTCGGGCGAGTCACTATTTGCGGGCGATGGCGATTTGGGCGATTTACGGGGTGTTGACTAATTTTAAATAGGGAATTGGTATATTAGCTGGTTAATCCCACTAAAATTGAAACAAATTACGCCTTCAACCCCATTTTTAGCAAGGCAAAGGGTTAATTAAACTATCAATTTTATTGACAGTTTAAATTTTCCGCCTTCGAGGAAGACATTAATGTTTCATGCTCAAACTTTACCTATGCTAAAATTTGAGCATGAAACAGCACAGGGATGGAAGGAGGAGCCAGGCTCGGCTATAAACGATAGATACAAAGGGTTTGAGGCAATTGTTTACACCAATGCAGTCTGCACCTTACTTGTATATAATTTGGAGCGATCGCCAATTTCAGCATATAATAGAAAAATGTCAAATCCCTTACTTTCCCTCAACTACGAACCCGCCATCGAATCCCTCGGTGGCGACTATTTTGATGAAGTCCCTGCGGCTGATTTTCCGCAACACATTCTCCGCTTCCGCAACGACCAATTATTGCCGATACTGGGTTTAGACCCCGCACAAGTAACCGACCAACATTTCATCGAAGCGTTCGGCGAATTTCACTGTGTCCGTCCCTTTCTCGCACTCCGTTACCACGGCTATCAATTCAACGAATACAACCCGAATTTAGGCGACGGTAGAGGCTTTTTGTACGGCCAAGTTCGCGGCACTGACAGCAGACTTTACGACTTCGGCACTAAAGGTTCCGGCCGCACGCCCTACTCGCGGCACGCTGATGGTAGACTCACTCTCAAAGGGGGAATTCGCGAAGTTTTAGCCGCCGAAGCTTTGCACAGGTTGGGAGTTCGGACATCTCGGTGTTTTAGTTTAGTTGAAACGGGTGAGGCTTTGTGGCGGGGCGACGAACCATCACCCACGCGATCGTCCGTAATGGTGCGTTTCAGTCATTCTCACATCCGGTTTGGAACTTTTGAAAGGTTGCACTATATCCGCAGGCCGGATTTAACTAAAAAACTTTTAGATTTTGTTATTGAATATTACTATCCAAAACTGCATTTAGAAGCAAGTAATGCGGGTGTTTCGCCTGCCGAAAAATATGCGCTATTTTATGCAGATTTAGTCAAGCGAGTAGCTGAATTAGTCGCTCAGTGGATGGCAGCAGGATTTTGCCAGGCCGTGCTGAATACTGATAATATGTCGATTACTGGAGAAAGTTTCGATTACGGGCCTTTCGCTTTTATCCCAACTTACAAGCCGGAATTTACAGCAGCTTATTTTGACCATTCTGGTCTGTATTGTTACGGCAATCAACCGTTGATTTGTAGGGACAATTTAGAGAAGCTTCAGCAACCGCTAGCAGCGGCGATTCCTCAAGCTGATATGGATGCGGGTTTGGCAAAGTTTGGCGATTATTATAATGCAGCTTATCGGAAGTTGATGCTCAATAGATTGGGATTTGAGGATTTGCCAGAGGCGGAGGGAGATGAGTTGTTGAAGGTGACAATTAAAATGCTGGCGGAGTCTCAAGTAGCCTATCACGATTTCTTTTTTGAACTGCGAAGACAGTTCTCTGGCACTTGGCGAGATGATGCTAGTCAAATTTTTGCTGAGGCGGAACCGACGGATTTGATAGCACCTTGGCGGCATTTTTATTGTCACGTTTTGCAAAGTTTGTCTGCGGATGATATGGACAAAATGGCGGACAGGTTGCGGAAGCACAATCCCGAACAATCGCTGTTGAGACCGACAATTGAGGCTGTTTGGGAACCCATAGCTATTGAGGATAATTGGGAACCGTTTTATGAATTGGTGAAGAGACTTCAAAATTCTTAAAGGGAATTGGGCATGGGGCATTGTTGACTGTTGACTGTTGACTGTTGACTGTTGACTGTTAACTGTTGACTGTTGACTGTTAACTGTTAACTGTTAACTGTTAACTGTTAACTGTTGACCGATGACTAACAACTGACAACTGAAAACTGACAACTGACTACTTGAGCTTTTCAATCTCAAATTGTGCATCTTTGTAACCGCCGGTAAGTCCTTGATCGAGAAACATTTTGCCGGCTTTTTCTAAATCACTAATTGCTCCTGCTTTGTCTCCCAATGAGCGGCGAACCATGCCTCTACCGTAGTAAGCAGCAGCATAATTCGGACTGATCCGAATAGCTTGCACGTAATCTGCGATCGCACTATTGTAATTCTTTAACTCCTGATAAATCTTAGCCCGATTGGCGTAAGCTTCAGCATTGTTGGGATTGAACCCGATTGCTGCTGTAAAATCTGCGATCGCCCCCTGGGCGTCACCCCCGGCGCTGCGAGCTAAACCACGATTGTTAAAAGCATTGAAATCATTCGGATTCACTGTCAGCGCTTGAGTGCAATCGGCAATTGCTTTCGGATAATCCTTCAAATTTAAATAAGCAATGCAGCGATTGTTGTAAGGAACCCCATCCTCCTCGCTCAGCGAAATTGCCTGAGTGCAATCGTCAATTGCCGCTTGATGCGCTCCCAAATTCAACTGCGTGCTACAACGATTAGCGTAAGCATCTGCACTCTTGGGATCGATCGCAATTACCTGAGAATAATCCGCCAAAGCTCCCTGATAATCTCCTAGGTGAAAGCGAGCTCTCCCGCGACTGTAAAAAGCATCAACATTCTTAGCATCAAGTTTAATTGCCTCAGTATAATCTCCAATTCCCCCCTGCAAATCGCCACTCCCAGCACGAGCCAACCCCCGCGAATGATAAGCTTTAACAAGGTTCGGCTGCCGCCGAATTACTGCGGTAAAATCCTGAATGGCGGCCTTGTAATCTTGCAGTTCTAAATAAGCAACTCCTCTTTCATAATATGTATCAACATCGTTTGGCTGGAGATTCAAAGCTTGAGTGTAATCCTCAATCGCTCCCCGCGTATCGTTAAAATCGTGACGGGCTAGGCCGCGGTTAAAATAAGCCTGAACATATTTAGGATTGAGAGAGATCGCCTGAGAATAATCCGCAATTGCTTCTTGATACTTTTTTAAATCATAATTAGCATTACCGCGCTGGTAAAAACTCTCAGCATTTTTAGGATTCAATTGAATTGACTTATTAAAAGCCTGCAAAGCTGCATCCGCATCTTGATTGCGAGACTTTTCCACTCCCTGTTCGTAATATTCCTTAGCTTTAATCGGATTCGGGCGGCTCCAATAACTAAACAGAAATATCAGAACTATTGCCGCCCCGACGCCCGCCAAAATCAGCAACCCCAATCGACTTCCCAAACGTGACGAAAAACGATCAGAAGACATTAAGCTGGGAGCAACACTTTTCTTGTGAACCGTATTCACAGGATCTTGGCGGTGTCTCAACTTGCCGAGAGCTAGCAAAACTTCATCCGCAGATTGATAGCGCTTGGCAAATTGGTGACAGACCATTTTGTCAATTATATTGGCTAATCCCACAGAACATTGAGCTCGGTTTCGCCAAACAATTTCCCCCGTATGAGAAGGACTCGGATCTTGCAATTTTGGCAAATCCGTACCGGGTAAACCAGTGATAGCTTGGACTGCCATCATCCCGACTGCATAAAGGTCACTGCTAAATTGCGGGTTGCCTTGAAATTGTTCGATCGGCATATAAGCCGGAGTTCCAGTAGCAATGGTGCGCGGAAATTCTGTATCGTACTCGCTGACGTGACTCGCAACTTCTTTAACCGAACCAAAGTCAATTAAAACTAATTTGCCGTCTGGTTTGCGGCGGATTAAGTTGGAGGGATTAACATCGCGGTGAATCACTCCCTGAGAGTGTACGAAGGCGAGAACTTGTAACACTTCTTCCAACAGATCCAGCACTCGTTCTTCTCGCCAAGGTTGACCGGCCACAATTTCCCTATTTAGAGCGTGTCCTGGCACAAACTCTTCGACGAGGTAGAATTGATTGGCTTCTTCAAAATAAGCTAGTAAAAATGGAATTTGATCGTGTTTTCCCAGCTTTTCTAATATTTCTGCTTCTTGTTTAAATAAGCGATAAGCTGTTTTGAGAACTGTGGAAGTGTTGCTGGGAGGGCGCAGTTGTTTGACTACACATTGAGGATGGCCCGGCCGGCGAGTATCGACAGCTAAATAAGTTTGTCCAAAAGCTCCTGAACTGAGAATTTGTACTACGCGATAACGCCTATCTAAAAGTTGACCAACCATGTTCATATCTATAATTGAGAATTGGTAACGGGGAGGTGGTAACGGGGAATTGGTAACGGGGAGTTGGTAACGGGAAGTTGGTAATTGGGAATTGGTAATTGGGTCTTCTTCTTTCTTCCTTTTTCCTTCTTCCTTCTGCCTTTTTTCTTCTTTTTTTAACATCTAAATGGTGACGAATAGTTTATTTAGGGTCGTTGATTTGTGATTGTGCGTTTTGGAAACCATCGGCTCTTCCTTGTTCTAGAAACAAGGTTGCAGCTTTCTGAAAATCTTCGATCGCCCCAGCACGGTCTTTGAGTTGGCGGCGGACGAGGCCTCGGCTGTAAAAAGCGCTAGCATTGTTGGGGTTGAGCCGCAGTGAGTGAGCGAAATCCTCAACCGCTAAAGGGTAATTTTTTAGTTCTGAGTAAATAGTACCGCGATTGCTGTAAGCTACTGCATCGCTAGGATTGAGTCGAATTGCTTGAGTAAAATCTTCCACAGCCCCCTGCTTGTCTCCCGAAGCCGATCGAGCTAATCCTCGATTGCTGTATGCTTTGGGATTGTTGCCGTTGAGTCCGATCGTCAAACTGCAATCTTCGCTGGCCTTTTGAAATTGTTTTAAATTCAGATAAGCAATGCAGCGGTTGTTGTAAGCTGCTTCATCTTTTGGATCGAGGCGAATTCCTTCGGTGCAATCGGCAATCGCTTTGTCGTAGGTGGCCAAATTCAAGTAAGCGCTGCACCGATTGGTATAGGCATCAGCGAGATCTGGTTGCAATTCGATCGCCTTAGTATAATCTTCCATCGCTCCTTGATAATCTGCCAGATTAAACCGCGATCGACCACGACTGTAGTATACGCCAGCTTGTTTGGGGCTAATTTGAAGGGCTTGAGTAAAATCTGCCATTGCTCCTGTTTTGTCGCCTGCTGCCGATCGAGCTAAACCGCGATTGCTGTAAGCTGTAGCATCGTTGGGACTGAGCCGAATTGCCTGAGTGTAGTCTTCAATTGCCGTGCGGTAGTCGCCCAAATCGTAGTAGGCTAAACCCCGCTGAGAGTATGCCTCACCGTCGCTGGGATTCAGTCGCACTACTTGGGTGAAATCTTCCACGGCCCCCCGCTTGTCCCCGATGTCGAGGCGGGCCATACCTCGATTGTACAGAGCTTTGGTGTGGCTAGGATTGACTTTAATTGCTTGCGTGTAATCCTGTATTGCTTGCTCGGTTGCGCCCATGTCGTAGCGAGCGTTTGCCCGCTTGTAGTAAGTTTCCGCATCGCTGGCATTCAGGGCGAGCGCTTGAGTATAATCGGCGATCGCGCCTGTTGTGTCACCTTGCTGCGCCTTGGTAACGCCGCGGGCTAACAATTCTTTTGACCTCGCCGGACTTTGACTCTGCCAAAAGTAAATTATCAGTGCCGTCAAGATTAAAGCTGCCGCTGTTGCAGCCAACAGCAGCAGTTTGGTTTGGCTTTGTCTTCGCGGTTGACTCATAGCGTGCGTGATGATTGTGGCTGGCGGCGGCTCAACCTCCAATTTTACGGCGATTTGTTTGAGGTCTGCTAAAACTTCGGCGGCCTCCTGATAACGTTCCTCGCAGTCGGGGCGCACCATTCGATCGATAATATCTGCTAGGGCTGCCGAACAAGTTGCCCGGTTTTGCCAGGGAACTTGGCTTTTGTTGTTTTTTAAGGCACTCAGTTCGTTGGGTGAGAGCCCCGTGACCGCAAGCTGGGCGATCGTACCTAGAGCGTAGATGTCGCTATTGTAACGGGGGTTGCCGCTCAATTGTTCGATCGGCACGTATAACTCCTGGGCCGCCAAATCCTGTTTTTTTGCCTCATGCCGTTTAACAGAGTTCGGGGAAGTTTGCGACAACAAATGACAGTTAGCAAGTTCCGGGTTAATTTCTTTGTCTAAGCTAAAGTCTACCAATACAAATTTGCCGTCTGACTCGCGCCGGATCGCTATGTCTGGTTGAATTCTGCGGTGAATAAAACCCTTCTCGTGTATAAACACCAAAATTTCTAATATTTCTGATAGCAGACCAATTACTTGGTCTTCATCCCAAGGTTGACCGGGTATTAGTTCTTGACTTAAAGGTAATCCGGCAATATATTCTTCAATTAAGTATAAACTTTGATTTTCCTCAAAATACGCCAATAATTCGGGGATTTTGTCGTGTTTTCCCAATTTTTCAATTATTTCTGCGTTTCTTTGAAATATAACTTTGACTAATTCTGGAGTTTGCGAACTTGTGCCGGGGAGTCGCATTTCTCTAACCGTGCATTGCGGATACCCGGGACGGTGAGTATCTGCTGCTAAATAAGTTTTTCCCACCTCACTTGAGTCTGTGACTTTAATGATGCGGTAACGTCTGTCTAGAAGTTGACCAATCATGCTTTGCCCTCTACCCTGTCAATGTTCCATTATCGCATAAAATCAGAATAGCCAAAATATTTGGCTGAGTAATTTAATTTCGATCGAGCCGTGACTCCCACCCAAAAACGGATACTTGATTTCCGATAGGAGTCGTTAGCCTCCCAAAATTTTAGACCAGAGTTGAAGCTACCCGATTCATTTGTGGAGTCAATCTAAAATCTAAAATCTCAAATCGACTGACTGGACAAACGGGCGATGGGATTGGCTCCCCAAGTCCAGCGCTGTTGCCACGATCTTCTAATATCTTAGAAAAAAAGTGCTGAAATTGTTTATCCTCTCAATGAAAACTGTATAATTTAACAACCGGGGCGGAGGTGACTCAAAGGAACGTACAACTGGTTGAATCCCTAATTCAAGTTATCCTGTCTCTCGAAGCCGACGAGCAATTAGCGATCGCAGGAAAAAGATTAAAAAATCTCCCTTGCCCTTTGACTCAGAAACTCGTGCAGCTTGCCCAAAAGGGCGGCTATTTTAATTTTTTGAATGACGAACTAGAGATTTATACTCTCCAAGACCGAGAAGCAATTGCCTGATACTCAAAAACAGGAGATTGACAGAACTTTTAAATGTGTGAACAATAAAAATGTCTGAATCATTAACAAAAGGAGGAACGATCGCAGCGATCGCCACTGCCATAGTTCCCCAACAAGGCAGCGTCGGCATTGTGCGAGTTTCCGGTTCCGCAGCCTTAAAAATTGCCGAAACTCTGTTTCGCGCCCCAGGACGGCAAATTTGGGAGTCTCACCGCATTCTTTACGGCCACATCCGCCGCCCCAAAACTCAAGAATTAGTCGATGAAGCTTTGCTGCTAATCATGAAAGCACCGCGTTCTTTTACTCGCGAAGATGTGGTGGAATTTCACTGTCACGGCGGCATTATGGCAGTGCAGCAAGTCTTGCAATTGTGTTTGGAACATGGGGCGAGATTGGCGCAACCGGGAGAGTTTTCGCTGCGGGCTTTTTTGAACGGGAGGCTTGATTTAACTCAAGCTGAAAGTATTGCAGATTTGGTGGGAGCAAAATCCCCTGCTGCTGCACAAAGTGCTTTGGCGGGTTTGCAGGGAAAATTAGCGCAGCCCATTCGCAAATTGAGAACAACTTGTTTGGATGTGCTGGCAGAAATTGAGGCGAGAATTGATTTTGAGGAAGATTTACCGCCTTTAGATGAAGCTAAAACATCTTTGGAAATAAATCATGTTTTGGAGGAATTGTCAACAATTTTGGCAACCGCAGATCGTGGGGAATTGTTGAGAAGTGGTTTGAAAGTGGCGATTGTTGGGCGGCCGAATGTGGGAAAATCGAGTTTGTTGAATGCGTGGAGTAAGAGCGATCGGGCGATCGTCACGGATTTGCCCGGTACGACGCGGGATGTGGTAGAATCGCAGCTAGTTGTGGGCGGAATTCCGGTGCAGGTGCTCGATACTGCGGGCATTCGAGAAACCGAAGACAAGGTAGAAAAAATTGGCGTTGAGCGATCGCGCGCCGCAGCAAAACAAGCCGATTTAGTGTTGTTGACAATTGATGGGGAATCTGGATGGACAGAGGGCGATTCAGAAATTTACGAACAAGTAAAGCACCGCCAGCTAATTATAATTATCAACAAAATCGACCTAGTAAAAACCACGCCCGAATTACCTTTTCCCCCTGAAATTCACCGTATAGTTACCACAGCGGCCGCCATCGATCGAGGCATAGAAGACTTAGAAACAGCAATCTTAGATGCCGTCAGCGGGGGAAATTTGCAAGCAGCCAACTCAGACTTAGCAATCAACCAGCGACAAGCAGCGGCGTTAACCAAAGCTAAAATTTCTCTGGAACAATGCACGGATACTATTAGCAACAAATTGCCTTTAGATTTCTGGACAATAGATTTGCGCGGTGCAATTCAAGCATTGGGAGAAGTTACGGGCGAAGAAGTGACAGAATCAGTGCTCGACAGAATATTTAGCAGGTTTTGTATTGGGAAATAGCAATGGTCAAAGATTATTTATCTTTAACTGCCAAGCAGATATTATAATTATGTGTTAAACCTGAAACAGCAAACAGATAACAGCAGTGCCATTACCTATCTACCACATCACCCCCATTGACAATCTAGAATCTATCCTGTCAGAAGGTGGATTGTTAGCTTACAACGTTATGCTTGAGACAGAAACTAACTACACTAATATCGCCTACGAAAACATCCAAGATCGTCGCGCTAGAATCCGCGTTCCCTGCGGTGCAGGTGGCGTACTGCACGATTATGTTCCCTTTTATTTTGCACCGCGCTCTCCGATGTTATACACCATTAATCAGGGCAATGTACCAAACTATACTCAAGGTCAAGCAGCACTTATTCACCTAGTTTCTGATGTAGAAGATATAGATGCCAGAGGTTTAGATTTTGTTTTTACTGACGGTCATGCAGTCATGCAAATTACAGATTTTTTTGACGATCTCAACTATCTAGGTGCGATCGACTGGGATGTTATGGACTCTCGTTATTGGTTTGATACAAATGAAGACAACGACCGAAAACGCAGGCGTCAAGCCGAGTTTTTAGTTAGAAACTTTTGGCCTTGGGAGTTAATCACAGAAATCGGCGTAATCGATTATACAATTCAATCACAAGTAGAAAATATTTTACAAAATTTTACAGATCACACCCCCGTAAGAGTACATAAAAATTGGTATTATTGAAATAAATAGTAGGAAATAAAAGTGATTGAAATCAAGGAAGGCAACCTTTTAGAAGCAAATGCAGAAGCCTTAGTGAACACAGTTAATTGTGTGGGAATTATGGGAAAAGGAATTGCCTTGCAGTTCAAGCAGGCTTATCCCGAAAACTTCCGCCAGTATGAAAAGGCTTGTCGCGCCGGTGAAGTGCAGCCGGGCCGAATGTTTGTAGTATCTTCGGGCAATCTATTTAATCCCCGATACATTATTAATTTTCCGACTAAACGTCACTGGAGAGGAAAATCAAAAATCGAAGATATTCAAACTGGACTAAAAGCTTTGATTCAGGAAGTAAAGCTTTTAGGCATCACTTCTATTGCCGTTCCTCCGCTAGGCTGCGGAAATGGTGGCTTGTCTTGGAAGACAGTCAAACCGCTAATTGAATCAGCTTTTTCGGAACTGCCAAACGTGCAAGTTTTACTGTTTGAACCGCAGGCTACTCCGCAAGCTGATTCGATGCGGATTGCTACCGAAAAACCCCAAATGACTCGCGCTCGTGCCTTATTTATTAGCTTGCTCGAATTGTACGGAATTCCTGGCTATCGCTTGACAATGCTGGAAATTCAAAAGCTAGCTTATTTTCTTCAGGTAGCAGGTGAACCACTAAAATTGCAGTATGTGAAAGAAAAGTACGGGCCTTATGCAAATAATCTCAATCATGTTTTGCAGAAGCTGGAAGGCCATTATATTCGAGGTTATGGAGACAGGAGCCGAGAGGCACAAATCTATGTGTTGTCTGAAGGTAAAATAGCCGCGCGGGATTTTTTACAAAATGCTGCTGATGCTAATGTTAGACTAGAGCGTGTGAGCGGGTTAATTAATGGTTTTGAAACTCCTTACGGCATGGAACTGTTGGCAACTGTTCACTGGGTTGCTAGGGAAAATAGGGAAGCAGCAGAGGATTCCGAAAGAGCGATCGAACTTGTACGCGAATGGAACATTCGCAAGAACGAACTATTTAAGCCTCAACATATTCGCAAAGCGTGGCAGCGGCTTCGCGAGCAGAGTTGGTTTTTTTAGGATACCTTCTGGCTTCTGACTAATGCTGACTGATGAGTCATTCTTACGATCGAGGTCTTCCCAGACTTGTAATATAAAGCACAGCTTCACCCGCCGGAATACCCAGAACGTCATTGACGCGATCGTCAAAAAAGCCCCCGATACCGCTGACACCCAAACGCAGTTGCATAGCTGCTAAATTCAAGCGCTGGCCCAAATGACCCGCGTCCATGTGCAAATAGCGGTAAACTCGATCGCCATATTTTGCTACAGCCCTGTTCAAATCCGCTGTGTGAAACAACAGCGCCCCGGCATCTCTGCCCAAGTCTTGCCCCAAACACAAAAAATGCAATTCCCTGCGGAAATTTTTAAACCGAATTTGCCGCAATTCTTGAGCTTTCGGAGCGTAATAGTAACAGCCTTCTTCTAACCCATGCACTCCCGAAACAGCAATAAAAGTCTCGATCAAACTTAGATCGAAATAGTCTGGATTACCGTCTAATCCTTGGTCGATATAGTGCTGCGGCTGGTAAGTAAAATCCAGCATAGCTAGCAGTTCGCCCAAGCTCAAAGAAGCACCTGTATAAGCACGGGTAGAACGCCTTTTGAGCATAGTGTTTTCTAACGTTTCCAGGTTCACTCCCCAAGGAATCGAAGGAGTGACCGTCGAAACTTTAGTACAAAATGGAAAGTTGTATTTATCCTCTAGTACCCCTTCACTTTCATCAAGTTTCCAGCCGTCTGCTCCGGTAGGGTCTGAGTCTAAATGCGTGGCTTTGTGGAGGTATTTTAACAGTTGACCGTCGGAAATTTTAGGGTAATCTGTGGTGGTGTTTCCGGGCAAAGCAGTTTTAAATTTAGGCAAGTTTTGGTCAATATCTAGCAAGTCGGCTAAAGCAACTACACAAATAGCTCCTTCTTGCTCCGAGTCGATGTACAGTAATTCATTGACAGCTTCGTCGGCGAATCCTCCAATCAGGTGAGGTCGGTAATCGTTGACGGCGCAAGCTAACTCGATATTACTCAATAAATGACCGGTGTCTAGAAAAATTCGCCGATAAGCTCGGTCTTCGTAACGCCAAGAAGAACGGAAAAAAACAGTGGTAATGGCGATCGCCAATTGGGTATTTTCTAGCGCTGGTGACTGGAAACAAGCTGCTTGCAATGTCGGCCAAACTTGACTGTCCCAAAAATGAACAAGTGAATGAGTTCTGCACTGATAATTGTAGAGTCCGGCCGGCAACTGGGCAGTGCCACGGGAGATTAAATAAACCTCTGCTGGGTAGAGTCCACCCGCCGACGGTGCAGATCGCAAATACAGGTAGCTGTCGTCTACCGTCTGCACTTTCGCCGTCAACCCGTAGCTGCACAGCAACAAGCTAGATAACCGATGCCACCAAGCGGCATCGGGATCGGCATCCTCCGAGGGGTCTTTTAGATAAGGCTTGAGGTCAAAATACGCTCCAATTTTATATTCTTTGAAAGGCACAGGTTGCTCTGTCCAATCGAGCTGTTTGCTTTTAGCAGCAATGGTTTCAGGGTCGTATTTTGTCCGTTCGTGGTAGTGCTGAGCAATGGAGAGAGGAAGTTCTGGCATATTTCAGTAGAGGATTGGCTTTGGTTTCTCGATCGATCTTGACATTACTAACCGCTTACTGGTCGAGCAAGGCAGAAATTTACAAATATAAAAAAAATCTTAGAAAAAATGCGACTGTTGTTACACAAGCTTAACATAATAAGAGACCTAAGTATAAATACGCAGAGTAATAACCATTAATTACAGTTATGGATTGGCTGCAGTAGCTGTCGTCATGAGGAGTGAAAATGCAAAAGCTAAGCGCTGAGGAATTGCTTGCTCAGTATGCTGAGGGCCAGCGAAACTTTAACGCCGTTGACTTAAGTGAACATAACTTGTTTCAAGCAGATTTGACAGAAATAAATCTTTCTGGTAGCGTTCTGAGGCGAGCTTATTTGCCCTACGGAAATTTGACGCAAGCCAATCTTTATAAAACTGATTTGCAAGAGGCTGAATTGGGCGACATTCAACTTTATCAAGCTAACTTGTCGGAAGCAAGTTTATCAAGAGCAAATTTATCAAGAGCAAATTTGCGTCACGCCAATTTGCAAGGTGCTAATTTGCAGAAAGCTAATTTGCAAGGTGCGGATTTGTACAATGCAGATTTGACGAATGCCGATTTGAGATATGCGGATTTGAGTCGAGCTAATTTGGAGAAAGCAAAGTTAACCAAAGCTCAATTAGCGGGCTGCAACTTATTTCGATCGCGCTTGGTTGATTTGTCGGAAGCTGAGTGCGATCGCACTACTATCGGCCCCGAAGGCTATTGATGATTTGCAGCGGCTAATCTAGGGCGTAGGGCGATCGGCTTAATGGGTCGATCGCCATTTTTAAAATTTCTTAACATTTCTCGACATGGGGGAAAAGGTGAGTTACAGTCGTAGAGAACTTATCGATCCGCAACATAGACAATAAATAACACATTTTTTCCGCGAAAAACAGGCTAAAATTTATGAATTCTCCTGACAACAAATCCCGAGAACTCCGGCGCAAAGAACAAGAACTGCGGAAGCGAGAACAAGAAATTCGGCTCCGCGAACTAGAAGCCGAAATTGACCGCTCAGTGCCCGAACATTTAACAAGCAAGTACCAAGAACCAGACAGCCAAGTTAACGGCAAACTCAAACAGTGGCGCCGAAAAATTATAGCAGCCGCTCAATTTACAGGCATTGTCATTGCTGTTATCGTTGCAGTTCGCATAGCATCTTGGCTGGCCGCGGCGCTGATAGTGGGAGGCATTGCTTTGATAGCTTACAAAATGTTTATTGAAGAAGACAGAAGTTGAAAAGCTCAAGCAGGAAACTATCAGGAAATACCCATGAACCTTAAAGTAGAAACTAGCAACTTTCTCAACGATTTAGAGCGAGTAGCCGCCGTCCGCCGAGAAATTGCCACTCGCCTCAGCAACATCGCCACAGCCATCAACCAATCAGAATTAGCAGGAGGAGAAGCATCGGGAAAACTCGGTTTAGAAACAGACAACGCTGACATTGATGTCGCCAGTAAAAACTTGCGCCAAGGAGTCTTTCGCCTGTTAGTGCTAGGTGACATGAAACGCGGAAAAAGCACTTTTCTCAATGCGTTAATCGGCGAAAACTTACTGCCCAGCGATGTCAATCCCTGTACAGCTTTGCTGACGATTTTGCGCTATGGTTCCGAAAAAAAAGTAACAGTTTATTTCAATGACGGCAAAAGCCCAAAACAGCTAGATTTTAAAAGTTTTAAACAAAACTACACAATTGACCCCGCTGAGGCAAAACGTTTAGAAGAAGAAAAGAAACCAGCATTTCCAGATATCGATTGTGCCGTAGTAGAATATCCCTTACCTTTGCTAGAAAAAGGCATAGAAATAGTAGACAGTCCAGGACTGAACGATACAGAAGCGCGCAATGAATTATCTCTGGGTTACATCAACAACTGCCACGCTATTTTGTTTGTACTCAGGGCAACTCAGCCTTGCACAATGGGTGAAAGACGCTATCTAGAAAATTACATCAAAAATCGCGGATTGAGCATTTTCTTCCTGATAAATGCTTGGGATCAAGTGCGGGAAAGTTTGATTGACCCGGATGATCCTGAAGAATTAGCAGAAGCAGAAGGGAAACTGCGGCGGGTTTTTCAAGCTAATTTGGCTGAATATTGTTTAACAGAAGGACACGATATTTACGACGAGCGAGTGTTTCCCATTACCTCAATTAAGGCGCTCAGGTTGCGGATGAAAAACCCGGATGCGGATTTGACAGGAACTGGTTTTCCCGAGTTTATGGCGGCACTAAATACGTTTTTGACCCAGGAAAGGGCGATTTCGGAATTGCGTCCGGCGAGGACTTTGGCACGTCAAATTTCTGCTCGTGTCCGCGAAGCTGTTGGGCGGCGATTACCATTACTCGATCGCGATGTCAATGAGTTGAAGGAAAAGATTAATTCAGTTGAGCCAGAGTTTAAAAAGCTGACTCAAATTCGCGATGAATTTCAACAAGAAATTATCGAAGTTAGAGATAGTAAATCGCGGGCGATCGCAGATTCTTTCCGTGCCTACGTTCTCAACTTAGAAAATACCTTTGAAACAGATTTCTTGCGGTATCAACCGGAACTGAGATTTCTGGATTTCTTCAGCCAAGGCAAGCGAGAAGCTTTTGAAGCATCGCTCAAACGAGCATTCGAGCAGTACATCAACGACAAACTAGCAGCTTGGACTCTCACTGCCGAACAAGAGATGAATTCAGCATTTTCGCAACTTTCGCAAAGTGCGGCAAATTACGGAGCATCTTACACGAAAGTGACTGAAAAAATCACCGAAAAACTGACGGGGCAAAAAATACCAGCAGCAGTCAGCAACTCAAACGAAGATAACTCGCCAGCTTGGGCAAAATGGGCGATGGGATTGTTCTCGTTAACGACCGGAAATCTGGCGGGCGTAGCAATGGCAGGAGCGGGTTTTGATTGGAAAAATATCCTGCTCAACTTAATTACTGTGTTAAGCGTTAGTACGATTCTTGCTAGTTTGACCGGGATTGTTTTGGGGCCGCTGTACTTGGCATTGTTGGGGATGGGTGTTGGGGTTTTGCAAGCAGACGGAGCTCATAAACAGTTGGTGAAAGCCGCGAAAAAAGAGCTGGTGAAATATCTGCCGCAGGTGGCTCAAGAGCAGTGGCAGCCGATTCACGATGCTGTGAAAGAGTGTTTTGATGTTTACGGACGAGAAGTGGGCGATCGCATGAATGGTGATATTAATTCTCGGAAATCTGAGTTAGATAATTTGCTCGAACAAAAGGAATCTCGCGAGATTAATTGTCAGGCTGAATCGCAGCGGTTGAAAAAATTGGAGGCTGATGTGTCTGCCGAGTCGCAGAGTATAGAATCGCTATATCAAGGTTTCCTAGCAGCCGCTAAATGAAATAAAACAACAATATGCAACAACCCGAAATTTATCAATACCTCACCGACTATTTGAAATCAGCACTCGGTATTCTCGAACTTGACAAAAACTCCCAACTGTATCGAGATACCACTTCAATCTGCGACTATCTCGCCAAACCAACTTTTCAAATTGCTGTATTTGGCCCGTTTAATTACGGCAAGTCAACTTTGCTGAATGCTTTGCTGGGAAATCGTGCTTTGCCGATCGACTTAGTGCCCACTACAGGTGCTGCCATTTATGTCAACTACGGCGAGGAATTGCACGCAAAAATTACCCTGAAAGACGGCACGGAAATTAGCGAACCGGGGACTGATGTTTTGAAACGTTATGCCATCCTTGACGACGCGAGACAAATGCGGGATGATGTGGCGGCTGTTAATGTTTACTGCCCCCATCCATTCCTGAAAACCGGTGTGGAATTGCTGGATTTGCCGGGAACCAACGATCGCGAAGAACAGGATAATTTGGTTCGGGATAAATTGCTAACGGCTGATTTGGTTGTGCAGGTTTTAGATGCTCGCAAATTGATGACTTTAGGCGAACGGGAGAACTTGAGAGATTGGTTGAGCGATCGCCACATCAACACTGTCGTCTTTGTTGCCAATTTTCTCAATCTACTCGAACCAGACGACCAAAAACAAGTTTACAATCGCTTGTTGTTTGTTGCCGAAAGTTTTCGCTCAAACTTGCCGAACAATATCAGCAATATCTACCGCGTCGATGCTTTGCCGGCTTTGAGGGCGAGGCTGAAAGGAGATGTGGCGGCCGCCCAAACTACAGGAATTGCCACGTTTGAATCGGCTTTGCAAAGTATTGTGGCAGATCAACAGGAACAACTAGCAGTTAAGTTGCCCAGAATTGAAGCTATAGCTACTAAAATTTGCCAATCTCTTCGAGCCAAAGCTGAAACTGTCGCTGCTGAAATAGCCGCAGCTCAAAAAAAGCATAAAGACAAAATTGAAATTAAACAAAAAGCCGAAAAACTGATATCAAAAGGCTTTCAAGCCAGCGTTTCCGACTTCGAGATTTGGCTTTACCAGCCCACACTTTTGCAGCGGTATCAATCGGAAATGGCGCTGTCGCTCCAGGAAGGAAGTTTTGATGCGTGGAAGCTAAAATTTCAGCGAGAGGTCTTACATCAGCAGCAAACCATCGCAGAATGGGTAAATAAAGCTTGCGAATTCTTTGAGAAAGAACAGCCGATCGCACTTTTGATTTCGTTTCCTCCATCCCCGCAAGTTAGTTTACCAGAGCCGCCACCACCTCCACCACAAAAGTCGATCGAGGGCGAAGTGACTCCAGTGGCGATCGCCACCGGCTTAGGTTGGCTATTGGGCGGGCCCGTGGGAGCCGCAGTAGTCGGCGGTGCTAGCTATATTTTGAATAAAAGAACTGGGAATGAAAAGCCGCCTGAATCGTCAGAAGCTTATCTAAATCAAGTAACGGAAATTTGCAGCGAGGCTGCTAAAAACTATCTTGCTCGCTTCAGTACCGATACTTTTTCCATGCTGCAACACTACAAGGAAATCGCCGGAAAAGTTATCTGTTTTCAAGACAGCAAAGAACCATTAAATATGAATGTTCAACAATACCAGATACAGTTAATCAATAATTTGTTAGAAAATATCGAATCCTGCCTTCAAATGACCAAATCTGTAATTAACGGCAAATGATCCGAACCGACATTGCGGCCAGTACGAATCTTTAAAACACCAATTTCTTTGCTGACTAGAAAGTGATCGATCGGAATATAAGCCAGCGGCATAAAAGTCGGCCAAGTCGGTAAAATGCCAAAGCCCGATCGCGCATTTCGCAGTTTTGCGGTTTTTACCATATTTTTGTAGAATGGCGACCACATTGTGGTATTGAAATCGCCCAGCACAATCAGCGGATTTTTGACTTGGGCTGCATACTCGCCGAGGGCTGCTAGCTGTCGATTGCGATCGATAAAACTCTGCTGTTTGACTGGCACAGTGGGATGAACAAGAATCAAAGAAATGATTTTACCTTGAAATTTTACATTAGCAAACAAGCTCTTTCTTTGCTTAGAAAAGGCTTTAATAGAAGCATTTTCTAAAGGCAGCTTACTGTATATTACACTGCCAAATCTCTCAGATTCTTGTAGGTTGGAAGAGTAAGGAAAAATCTCGCTTAAGACGGCTAACTCCTTCGCCCAAACTCGGCTAACTTCCACAAAAACCGCGATATCGGGTTGCTCTGCTTTTACCAACGATATCACATCAGAATAGCGTCGGTTATTCGTTAAAACATTTGAATGTAAAATCCGCAGGTTTTGTCCAGGAGTTGCTCCTGCAAAGGCGGGAGCTGGAAAATACCAAGGAACAATTTCCGCCAAATTAATGATAATGCAAAATGCGCTCACCAGCAACCATATTTTTTTTGATCGCACGAGAGCGAAGAAGATAAAAATTGATATGCCACCCAACAGATATTGTAGTTTAAAATGAGAAGTTAACTCAAAAACTAGGTTAAATTCTCCCAAGTAACCTGTTATTGACAATAGTGCATTTACAAATGCTGCGAGCATAAACCATTTTAAAATTACGTGCTTCAAGCTAAGGCTTTTGTTGGTGATTCTGTGCATCACCGCCCATTTGAGCTTAATTTTGAGGTCGTTGGTAATCGGCAATTTATCAATTTCTGTTACCAGTTGTTCTGGCTGTTCCAACTCTCGCCGCTTTTGATAAAACCTCACCAGCAAGCTATCTACCACAAAATAACTAAAATAATTGGCAACAAATCCTGCAAATACCAATACACCTAAACCGATCAGCATACCAAAGGAACCGCCGACTTTGACCAAACCCGACCAAACGGCTGCGTCACCTGTTTTCCCTGTAGCTGCTATGGCTATAAATAGCATTAAAGCAGGCAATCCGACCGTGATTGTGTTTCTGATGATAGAGTCCATTATACAATTTTAGATTTTAGATTTTAGATTTTAGATTTTAGATTGGAAATTAATCATGCAGTTTTTAGGGCAATGCACACCCCACCTATTGACTTAAGAGCGACTTGACAAAATCGGGATACTCCTTAAATTTCATATATTTCTAAGGGTAAGTTGTCGGGATCTCTGAAAAATGTAAACCGTTTTTCTGTAATCTCGTCAAGGCGAATTTCTTCTACTTCTACTTGTTGGGATTTTAAGTAAGCAACTGATGCTTTTATGTCCTCAACTGCAAAAGCTAAATGTCTCAAACCGCAAGCTTCAGGATTGTTAATTCTTTCAGGAGGATGGGCAAATGAGAAAAGCTCAATGGTGTCGCCGTTTCCGACTCGCAAATCTAGTTTGTAAGAATTCCTCTCGGTTCGGAAAGTTTCTTTGATAATGGAACATCCCAATACTTCTACATAAAATTTTTTCGAGGCTTCGTAATCCGAGCAAATAATCGCCACATGATGGATTGCTTTTATTTTCATCTGAAAAAAGTTAGTTATTTGAGTTTTTCTGAGATGTTGCACCATTCTCAATAAGCTTTTTATGAACAGGCAAGATGCCTGTTCCACAAGGAAAATTTACTCTTTGTGGAACAGGCATCTTGTCTGTTCTTGAAAATGGTGCCAGATGTGAGGTTTTTCCAAAAGCACAGCACGCTATTGACAATTATATTTGACGATCGCAGACTCTGCGAGAAACCCTGCTAAATTCAGGGCGAGATCCCTGAATTTTCCCCCGCCCAAATCTTAATACCCAAAATTTCTGCAAAAAAAGTACCCTACCTTGATAAAATGAGAGTTTTGCAGTCAATCACCCAATTTGCATCTCAGGAGACAATGATTATGGCCCGTATGTATTACGACACCGACGCGAACCTAGACCTCTTAGCCAACAAAACGATTGCTATCATCGGCTACGGTTCCCAAGGACACGCCCACGCCCTTAACCTCAAAGACAGTGGCATGAATGTCGTTGTCGGTTTGTATCCCGGTAGCAAATCTGCCGCCAAAGCAACCGACGCGGGTTTAACAGTTCACCCGGTAGACAAAGCAGCCGCCGCTGCTGACTTCATCATGATTTTATTGCCCGATGAAGTTCAAAAAACTATTTACAAAGAACAAATCGAACCAAACCTTTCTGAAGGAAATGTTTTAGCATTTGCTCACGGTTTTAACATTCACTTCGGCCAAGTTGTTCCCCCTGCGAATGTAGACGTAGTAATGGTTGCCCCCAAAGGCCCCGGACACTTGGTGCGGCGGACTTACGAACAAGGGGAAGGTGTTCCGAGTTTGTTTGCAGTATATCAAGATGCTTCCGGTCAAGCGCGCGATCGGGCAATGGCCTATGCTAAAGGTATCGGCGGCACCAGAGCCGGCATCCTGGAAACCACTTTCCGCGAAGAAACAGAAACGGATCTTTTTGGCGAACAAGTAGTTTTGTGCGGCGGTTTGAGCGCCTTAATTAAAGCTGGATTTGAAACTTTAGTTGACGCCGGATACCAACCGGAATTAGCTTATTTTGAATGTTTGCACGAAGTTAAACTTATCGTTGACTTAATAGTAGAAGGAGGCCTCGCCAAAATGCGCGACAGCATCTCCAATACCGCAGAATACGGCGATTTAACTCGCGGCCCCCGCATCGTCACGGATCAAACCCGCGCCGAAATGCGTAAAATTCTCAGCGAAATTCAATCCGGTCAATTTGCCCGCGAATTCGTTCTCGAAAACCAAGCTGGCAAGCCAGGTTTTACCTCCATGCGCCGTCAGGAAGCAGAACATCCTATTGAAGAAGTTGGTAAAGATTTGCGAGCTATGTTTAGCTGGTTGAAAAAGCAAGCCTAATCAATTTTAGATTTTAGATTTTAGATTTTAGATGGGAAGACCAATCTAAAACAGTCCTGGAGGCAGAACCTCTATCTGTAGGGTGTGCAATGCACACCTTACTGGTTTGAGAAAAATCTAAAATCTCAAGTTTAATCGATTTGAGATTGGAGGAAAAATCTAAAATCTACAATCTCAAATCCTCATGTTTGGTTGGGCTTCGCTTAACTCAACCTACAAGAAAATGGCTAGGTATTATTAGAGAAACCGGGTTTCTCGCTGGTAGCTCAAAACTATCGACTCGGGCTAGGACTTTTTTGCAATTTATCAATATCCTGTTGCCTTTTCTCGTTGAAATCTCTCGGCCTCAACCAATCTGGCCACAACCCGACGAAGAACTTTCGACTGGCCACGCTAGTATCTCTTACAGGTTTGGGGAGAAAAGTTAAAGTGTCACCGTAAAGGGTAAACAGGGCTGCCAACAGAAGCAATAGCGGGATAAGATTTTTTTTAGGCATCGCAGTTTGGGAGTAGAGTTTGTGGAAGCAGTTTGTTATATTTTGCCCTTGCACGGACAAAAAATATCAGAAACAGCTTAAGAAGAAAATACACCCCTGGGGGCTAAGGCGCGCCGCCTGCACAAGGAAAACTGCTAGTCGTAATATCGTTTCCGCTGACATCGGAATCATAATTTTCCCAGTGCAGTGGGAGCTTCTCGTGTGGCTCCGCACTCTCAGGAGCGATCGAGAAGACGCACTCAAGTATAATTTCGATGTCACCTTATTTGATATTACTACAAGTCTTAATCATTAGTTATTAGCTAATGACTAATGACTAATGACTAATGACTAATGACTAATGACTAATGACTAATGACTAATGACTAATCACTAATGACTAATCACTAATCACTAATGACTAATCACTAATCACTAATGACTAATCACTAATGACTAATGACTAATGACTAATGATTAATGACTAATGACTAATCACTACTTATTCCCTTGAATAAAGGTTTGCACTACTGTATGAATTTCCGGGGAAATTTCTGTTACGAGGCGCACCGGGATTGCCGATGTGGAAGCAAATTGCGCGTATTCGGGTGTTAGAAATACTGCATATTTGTCAGCTTCAGCAGTCTGTTGAGCGGCGGTAGCTAAACTTACAGCTTTAATATAATTGCGTATGCTAGCAGCTTGGTCGCCCACAACTTCATCGCCGGTAATTACTGTGTTCGGCCTACGAACTTGGTGTAAAGTTGTACTGGGATCTTTGACGCTTAAGTGGGTTCCTCCTACAAAACCAACTAGCCATTTAGGAGATGGAATTTTCGGGAATCCGGCAATTTGTTCTGCTAAGGCAGGAGTTGTTTTGTCGGCTGAAGATGCTACTATTAAGGTGGGAATCTTAATTTTACTTAAGCCAGTTTCTCCAAAGAGTAATGATGTTATGGGATTCATGGCGATCGCCCTTTTAATCCTCTCATCCCGCAATTGATACCGTTCTTCGGGCAATCCGGCTGCCGCGCACTGAATGCCTTCGCCTAAGCTGAACCCAATCAAATCCCCCTGACACCTTTGTTTGAGTCCGTTCAATTGCAGTTCGGCGCCGGCCACGGACAAGGCTGTAGCGCCGCCAAATGAATAACCAATTATTATCGATCGGTCGATCGCGATTTTCCCCTGCAAGTTATCATCAGTTTGGTTCAATTTTGTCAGTTCGTCGAGTACAAAACTGATGTCTTTGGGACGGTCTAAAAACTCTTGAGGAGCTAGCAAGGGACACTTCCCCGCCATCGCAGCATTGGTATTCGTCTCGTTACTGCCGGGATGTTCTAAAGCTGCTACCACATAGCCGTGAGACGCCAAATGCTCGGCTAAGTAGCGCAAATCCGTGCGGACGGAACCCAACCCGTGAGAAAAGACGATCGTCGGTTTGTCGGCTGTCGCAGCTTCCGACCAATACACATCAACTGGAATAGGTCGATTGCGGGCGCTATCGTTCAAATCTAGCGCCCGTACCTGCACGAGATTAGGGCCGGGCTGGGTGGGATCGAAAGGCAGCTTAAACGCGGGTTTAACCGCTGCTAACTGAGGTGCGATCGCCGCCATAAAGCGCTGAGTTTGCCAAAAACTGGCGTTCATATTTCCCAAAACTGCGAAAGCTCGATCGAGATCCACCACGACCCGCGAGTTCGGATAAGATTCAATGAAACTCAATACCGATAAGCCTTCCGGCGCTTTTGCTCCCTGCACCAGAGCCGCTCGCAGCGCTTCCACACCCCCACCGTCGCGCCTGGGTATCACTGTAGTCAAATCCGTCAGGATGGCAGTGCCGATGCCCGTATTTAGCAAGTTGCTCAGGCCGACTACATTTAGGGGAATTTTCGCTTGCAGCGCCCGAAAGATTTTACTCCGCTGTTCCTCAGACAGGAGATTGGCATAAGCTTGCAGTCTGGCGGGGACTTGTCCTGTTTCTGCGAGTTCGCGCAAATCCGCAACCGATATTGACGATTCTAAAATACCTTTGCGGACAACAACCGTTTCTGCTGCTTTTACAGAGGATGTCGCGCCGCTTAAAGGGCCGATCGAAATCGAACCCAAAACACTCGCCACTGAAGAAAACCATCTGAAATTTGGTCTGATGCTCATTTTTACCTTATTGAACTAGAGGGGGGTAGATCACCATATTCTCAAAATTCTCCCAGATACCGAGATATTGTTCTAGATGCCGAGAAATTGCCTCCATCGGAGTGCGATCGGCAAAGCCGCTACGCATATTTACTTGCAGATCGCACATTCCGTACCTAAGTGCACTTCTTGTGCGGGTGCTAATGATGATGAGTTGAAGGATTTTTTAATCGACCGCCCAAAAAATACAACCTTCGCGAGTGAAAAGAGCGATCGAGTGTATTCTCGAACCGCGCAAAGGTGCGGAAATTTTGCTAGCAATTCCGTTGGATTATGATTAAATATAGGACTTACACAATTGTCACAAATAAAGCTTAAATTTTAGGTATGTAGTTGCGCTTGTGCGCTCTTTCTTAGCTTAGGAAAGAGCGCACAAGCGCAACTATAGCGGTTTTCAAGCGTGGTGAGGTATGGGGGCGAACCCTATGCCCTATGCCCTATGCCCTATGCCCTATGCCCTATGCCCTATGCCCTATGCCCGCCAGATCACCTCATGTTACTGAGAAAGGCTATACATAGTTTAATTTGCCAGTTGGTGTTAGTCCTAAAATATTAACCGCAGATAAATGCAGATTCATAACTTCATCTGCGGTTAAAATCTTCCTCAAGATACAGGAAAATAAACAACAAGCATCGAAATATTTTGGTGAGTCCGGGCGATCGCTTCTGGTTCTTTGAGAGTTCCCGGTTTTTCCCACAAATTCTGGTGAGAAATTGTGGTTAAAATCAGCAAATCGTGTTCTAACAAATTCTGCGAAACTAGCTTGATAAAATTTCCCCGCACCCGATTGACTGGTATCTCAGAAAGAATTTCCACCTCCGCCGCACTTTTGTTGCTTTGTTCCCGTTTTGTCGCCACCAACAACACTTGCAAACTAGCCTTGAGTTCCTCGGCTAAACTCTTAGCAATATCCACGGTTTCCTGAAATCCAAACCGAGTCAACTCGCTGTCAGTTACCGCCAAAATAATTCTGGCTGTATTTTGGAGAGGATCAGGAAATCGAGCAATCAGTACGGGTACGGGCGATCGCCTGATCACAGTATCAATGATGCTGCCAAAAAAATTGTCGCGAGTCGTGGAAAATCCCTTCCAACCGCAAACTATTAAACTAGCTTCGCGTTCGGTTGCACTCCGTAGGATTCCGCGATCGATCGCATCATCTATCCTCGCGATCGGTTCAACCGCACAAGCAGCAGCATGGGCCACAGTTTCCGCAGCCGTCAAAAGTTGAGTTTGCTGCATTTTATCTGCCGGTGAAATTGCTTCGCCGCGATCGGACAAAATATGCAGCGGCAGCAAAGTTCCCTGAGATGTTTTTGCTAAAATCAAAGCCAAACGCAGCAAATTATCTTCCGTATTCGGATTAGCAACAGGCACTAAAACTCGCTCTCCCCATGAATGCTTTCCCGAAGTAGGAACCGGCAAACTCGACCCCGGCGGCTGCATTTCTTGACCCCACCGAGATACAATCCAAGGAGAAGCGACACAAGTTACTAAAATCATGGCAATGATGCCGTTCACCGTTACGCGATCGACCAATTTAATCTCAAAAGCAACCGTAATCGCCGCCAAAGTAGAAGCAGCTTGAGCAACAGAAAGGCCGAACATTACCATAATGTTCGGAAACTCAAAGCCAAATAATTTCCCCGGTAGCCAAGCTGCCAAAAACTTGCTCGCCACCTCTGCTAAAATCATCACCGCCGCCACCAACAAAGACTGCGGCTGCTTTACCAAAATTAGCGGGTCAATTAACATCCCCACAGAAATCAGAAAAAACGGCACAAACAGCGTATTGCCAATAAACTCAATCCGATTCATCAGCGGACTCATTTTGGGAATAATTTGAGTAATGGCAATTCCCGATAAAAATGCACCAATAATTGCCTCAATTTCAATTAGTTCTGCTGCGTAAGAAACTAGAAAGAGGGTTGCCAATACAAATATAAATTCGGCATTCTCGTCATGTCCGAATTTCTTAAAAAACCAGCGACCGATTTTGGGAACGCCCCACAAAGTAGCAAAAGTGTAGATAGCAAGAGATGGAATGAGAAACAGCCAAAATTCGAGAGTTAGATTTCCTTTGAAAGCTTTAACAACAATTGCCAGCACCAACAGTCCCAACACATTCGTAATTAAAGTCCCGCCCAAAGTCGTAGTAATAGTCTGAGTTCGCATCAATCCCAATTTTGTGAGAATTGGCAGCGCTAAAAGCGTGTGCGTAGCAAAACAAGAAGCGACTAAAATTGCAGCCAGCCAGCTATATCCCAACAGCAGCATTGCTCCTGTCCCCATAATCATGGGTAGCGCAAAAGTAGCTAGCCCAAATATGACAGCTTTGTCCGCATTGAGTTTGAGGTCGTCAAGGCTAGTTTCCAGTCCCGCTAGGAACATCAAAAACAGCAATCCTACAGTACCTAACAAAACAATAGTAGCGTCCCGTTGCAGCAAATTGAGACCGTTGGGCCCGACAATTACGCCAGCAATAATTAAACCCACTATTCCCGGTAGTCGCAAGCGCTCAAATACCAGCGGCGCGAGTAGCATGATTGCTAAAAGAACCAGGAAAACGGGAACGGGGGCGGTAATCGGCCCGGAAGTTAACATGAATTTCACCCTAAATATTGGCAGCGAACTGCTACCATATTTAAAAGGAAATAATCAAAATGTCTATCAATCTAAAGAGGTATTCTCAATATATTACAGCGTAATTGGTAATAAGTAATACTGGGCGCGAGTAACTCGGTTTATTGGTAAAATATAGGTTTGATAAGTAGAAATTGGGTGGATCGCGAACTCCGATTAAAAAAACTATATTTTTGTCTGGAGGCACAAAAAGCAGGTTAAGAGTCAAAATAACAGGTTGTGAGCGATCGACTTTAACGCCGAAACCTGGTTTTTGATCCTATTTGCGTCCACAACTATTTAGGTATCAAATGCAGGGGGACATAGACCTATATCCCAAGATGGAGCTTGGCAAACTCGGTCTAATTCAGAAACCCGGTTTCTTAAAAAAACCGGGTTTTTCACCACAACAGACAATTTAAATGGGTTAGTCTTGGACGCGAAAAAACCTGGTTTATACGCAACGTACTTAACCGTACCCTTACGGTAGCTAAGTATGTATTTCTTGTCAAGATTTTTCCATCTAATTTTCAATGATAGGCTAAGCGAGCGACACAATACTAGCTCGATCGTAAGGCAATCTGTTAGTCGGCAAAACCTCAAGATTAATTTGCAACGAATCCAAAGCCGGATTTTCTGCTAGCAGCTTTTGCGTCAAACTCTTATTAAGAATTTCCCAGAAATCCGTTTCATTGGGATAATTAGTCAAAAAACTGTCGATGCTTTTGTAAATCGGCACAAAGTCTGGATACTCATCCTGCGGAATTCCTGGTTTGTACTGATATTTGACATCTATATTGAGGTTATTCAAACCCTGGTGATCGATCGAGTAATTAGGAAGCTTGAAATCCCATGCTTCGCCTAATTTACCATCTTGAGTGCGAGTAACGTTACTGCTGCGCTCGTAAGGCAATTGATTCGTCGGTAAAACATCCAAATTAACCGTCACAGAAGAAATTGCCGGATTGTCAGCAAGCACTTTTTCGGTCACATTTTTGTTAACAATTTCCCAAAAATCAGTTTCGTTGGGGTAGTTGACTAAAAAATTGTCAATACTCTTGTAAATCGGCACAAAATCAGGATACTCATAATTTTGAATCCCATCTTTGTACTTATAATTTACATCAATATTAAGGTTGTTTAACCCTTGATGATTAATTGGGTAATTTGCCAATGTAAAATTCCATTTCTGGGTCAGTTGAGCATCGGGCGGAAAGAAAGCAATTCCTATGGGACGCTGTAGCTTGCTGTCGGGAGGGACAAAAATAGAACTGTTACTCGACCCAGGATTTCCCGATATTGGCAGCGGTTCGTCAGTCTTGCCATTGTACCGCAAAACAGCGCCGGCACCGTTAGCATTGGCGCGGTTGTCAAAGCCAACTGCAAACAAATTGCCGATCGGCGAAAAAGCCAAACTACCTACATAATTGCTACTGGGCGAAGTATCAGTATAATTGGTAGATAAAACCTTGACTAATTCCCCACTTGTTAAATTGTAGCGCCTGATATCGTTAGCAAAATCGCTGACATAAAGGTCGCCGTCAGCGGGCCCGATTGCCATTCCCAAAAGACTTGTAAATCCCTGACTCCGAGGCGAAGGATCGGGCGAAGCAAAGATACTTGACTGCCGGGTTTGCGGGTTGTAACGCAGCACCTGACTGGGGAAACTTGCGCTAAAATCTGGTTGACCGTTGCGAGCAACACTCCCCTGCGTTGTCACGTACAAATTGCCGTCAGGAGCAAACAGTAAACCGTTCGGCCCATTCAATCCTCCCGCTTGCTGATTTCCTGAAGCAAATACATCAATAAACTGTCCTGTTTTGCCGTTATATCGGAGAATTTGGTCACTTAAAAAACTGCTGACATAAAAATTACCGTCAGGGCCAAAAGCTAAACCGTAAGGGCGAAACAATCCGCCAGTTTCATCAACCGCCGTGTTCGGATTATCGCCGACAAACTTGTCAATAAATGCGCCAGTAATTCCGTCATACCGCAATACCGCAGATGCTGTCGGTTCTCCCGAATTTCCGGGCTTGTCGCCGCTAGTAACGTAAATGTCCGACTGATCATCGCCATTGCCATCTGGCCCAAAAACGATCGTATCTGGACTGGACAAACCGCCGCTTCCCGGTGGAATAAATTCGCCTAGAGAATTGCCGGTATTGCCGTCAAACCGAAGTACATTATTTCCCCTGGTATTGCCAACTAGGAAAGTTCCTTGAGGATTGCTGGGTTGAGTGCGAGTAACTTTGCTGCTGCGGTTGTAGGGCAAATTTTGGCTTGGCAAAACGTTAAAATCGATCTTAATTGCCGCCAAGGCAGGATTTTCGTTGAGAATATTTTGAGTCAAGTTTTTATTGACAACTTCCCAAAAATCAGTTTCGTTTGGATAGGTGGTTAAAAAGTTATCAATGCTCTTGTAGATTGGCACAAAATCTGGATATTCATTTGGATCGATTTCCGGCTTGTACTGGTAATCTATATCGAGATTGAGCTTGTTCAATCCTTGGTGATTGATTGCGTAGTCTTTGACTGAAAAATTCCAATCTTCTGTGATTTTGCCTGATTGACTGCGGAAAACTGTACTGGCGCGATCGTAGGGCAATATCTCCGTTGGCAAAACTTCCAGTTGAATCGTAACATCTGTCAGTACCGGATTTTCATTAAGCACCTTTGCCGTCAAATTTTTGTTAACAATTTCCCAAAAATCTGTTTCGTTCGGGTAGTTAACTAGGAAATTATCAATACTTTGGTAAATTGGCACAAAATCGGGATATTCGTTCTGGGTAATTCCCGGTTTTAAGTCGTAACCAACTTTGATGTTTAGGGTGTTTAAACCTTGGTGGTCGATGGTATAATTTTCAAAATCAAAAGCCCATTTTTCTGAAGGTAATAGGGAAGAAGTTTGGGATTGCGTGAGTTCTGGTCCGCCCCCACTATCACCAACAGCAAAATCCATCCCTGTCAATTCGTCTCTCTGAACTTGAGTGGAGACATCTGTCTGGGATTTTAGACTACTATCAAATTTAAGATTGTCGCCTCCTGACGATTGGAGGGCGAAATTGGTGAATGGCTCAAAAAGCTCGTTAGCGAAGCCCTCGTAGAGGATCGCACTACCAGTCGCAGCCGCCGCCCAATCTGGTTTATAAGTCAAATCGTAGCTGGTATCAAATAAAATATTGGTATCGCCGATGGCAATTGTCCCGATCCGATTTAAGCGATCGAAATTACTGAATAAGTCTAGTATTTCCGCTGAAACACCCACAACATTTCCCGGAATCTGATTTTCTTCAAACAGTCCTGCTGTGTTAAACATAAGCTATTTTTTTAGATACACCCGCCAGCGGGAATTAATTTGAAAAAATTCTACCCTACTTCCCAAAAAAGTCAAGTAGTTTAAGAAGTATTTTATGTTTTACAAAAATTCAACCTGAAATTTGTCCCCTTTCTCAATCCTCTCGTTTCCCGTTGCATCGGTATGGTTCAAATGTCAAACAGTCAACAGTTAATAGAAAATTCTGCCAAAAACCGGATTTCTAGTGCCCCGCGCACAAGTCCTGATTTGGCATACCCATAAAAAAGGGAAACGTGCTTTTATCCCTTGCACTTCCCTATTTAAAATCTAAAACCGGGAAAGGTTTCGCCGCTTCCATCTGCGCCGCCAAAGCAATTAAAGTTGCTTCCGCCGCCGGCCGCCCGATAATTTGAATTCCCACGGGCAAACCGTTGTTATCTAAAATGGCAGGAAGTGCGATCGCAGGCAAACCGCTAGCATTAAAGGGCGGACAAGGAGCAACCCAATTAATGATCCGCTGCAAAGTTTCTTCAAAACTCAAATCCGCCCACTCTCCAACCCGGATTGGGGAGTGCATATAAGTCGGCAAAACTAACACATCAAATTTTTCAAAAAATCCCACAATCCGCCGTGAAATCACCTGCATTTGATTCACCGCCCGCAAATATTCCCCAGCCGAAATAGTTCTTTCTAACAGCCAGCGATTCATCGGTTCCAAAGCAGGGCCTGGAATACCACTTGCAGCCGCCCCCGACTGCCAAATTGCGATAAACGGTTCGATTAAGCCCGTAAAATCTGGGCATCCAGGTTCGACATCATGACCCAAATCTGTCAGTAACTTGACGGTTTCGAGGACCGCTTGCTGACAGATAGGCGCAGCCTCGCCCACAGGGGAAATAGTCGTAGAAAATGCAATTCGCAGCTTACCCTGCTGTTGACGGGCAGCCTCTAAAAACGTCGGATTTGAATCTGGTAGCCAGTACGGATCGCCTGTTGTGTAGCCTGACATTACATCCAAAAGTGCGGCGGCGTCAGCTACAGTGCGCGCCAGTGGGCCGTTGGCAGAAATGCCGCTGAGGTAATCTCCGACAGGTGCCCAGGAAACTCGCCCCCGCGATGGTTTAATGCCCACTAAACCGCAGCAGGAAGCCGGGCCTCGGATCGAACCGCCGCCGTCTGAACCTTGGGCGATCGCACACAAACCCGCTGCTACAGCGGCCGCTGAGCCACCGCTGGAACCTCCGGGCGTATAGTCTAAATTCCAGGGATTGCGGGCGGGCGGGAAACCTTCTGGTTCGGTGTAAGGTAATGAGCCAATTTGAGAGGTGGCTGTTTTGCCCAGAATGTTAAAGCCCGCTGCTTTGATCCGCCATACTACTGACTCGTCGTAGGCAGAGATGTTACCCTGCAAAGCCTGAGCGCCGTAAGTACAGGGAACGCCGGTAACGGGTGTCAAGTCTTTAATAGCGATCGGCACTCCGAAAAAAGGTGGCAATTCCTGTGGCTTGTTTAACCCAGCTAGTTTTTCGGTTTGAGATTTAGCTAGGGCGATCGCCCGCTCGGCCGTTACTGTAAAATAACTGCCAAGCTCAGGGTTTAATCGATCGATCCGTTCCAAGTACAGATTGACAATTTCTAAAGGCGACACTTCCAGGGTGCGGATCGACTCCGCCAACTCCAGAGCAGGAGTAAAAGCCCGATCGACAGAATTCATCCGTTTAACTCCTTAATAGTTGGGCAAAGTATAATTTAATACTGTTAAATTGTGGCAAACTCTTTTCATTAAGAAATTTATCCAAAAAAGTCAAAAATCCATATTTGATCATATATCGAGAGTGATGGCATCCTCCAATTGGCAGAATAGTTCCTTAGTAGTGCAGCACTACGACCCCCTCTTGGGATAGACTGAGAACAACAGTTAAGCTCTTGTGCAAGAGACGCACAATAGCGATCGGCATTGTTGAACTCCCACAAATCATCTGTTCGAGTCAGCCTTCTAACCAACTTAAGGTAGCGCATATGACACAACAGCATCCGCCCGCTCCTCGCCCGCCCGTACCCGGAGCCCCCCCACCGCCAGGAATGCCCCGCCCTCCAGCTCCCGGAATGCCCCCCAGAGCAGCAGGAATGCCACCAGCACCGCCGCCGGCACCAGCATCGGCACCCGCACCAGCGCCGCAATCCTTCGCCACACCTAAAGGCCCGAGCACTAGCAGCGGCGGATCTCCGAGTTTGAAAGAGCTAGTAATCCGAGCCAAAGAAGAAGGAGTATCCGACCTTCACCTCGGAGTAAACGAAGTTCCCCGCTTCCGCACGCGCGGCGAGATTGCCGACATCGGCTATCCACCGACTGATTTAGATACGTTTTTTGGCTGGTTGCGGGAGTGCATGAGCGATGAAGAAATTGAAATTTTCCAAAAAACCCTAGACTTTGACGGCGCTTTCGACTTCGGGTTCGTCCGCATTCGGATCAGTTGCATGGACTCCTTGGCCGGCCCGGCAATGGTGCTGCGGCTAATTCCTGCCAAAATCTTGACAATGGAGGAATTGAAACTGCCGGAGGTATTTAGGAAAATATGTGGCTACCACAAAGGGCTGATTTTGGTGACAGGCCCGACAGGTTCGGGTAAGTCTACCACCTTGGCCGCGATGATCGACTACATCAATAAGAATAAAGCCTACAACATCATCACGATCGAAGACCCGGTAGAATTTGTACACGAAAGCAAAAAATCCTTGATCAAGCACCGGGAAGTCGGCAGGCACACCCTCAAGTTTATGAGCGCTCTCAAAGGCGCTCTGCGACAAGACCCGGATATGCTGCTAGTAGGAGAAATTCGGGACAGAGAGACGGTGGAAATCGCCCTCAAAGCCTCTCAAACCGGTCACTTAGTTGCAGGAACCCTGCACACGAACAGTGCGGTTAAGACCCTGAACCGGATTCTGGATATGTTCGGGGCGGAAGAACAGGAGGCCATACGGGTTTCAATTTCCGAATCCCTAGTGGCGATTATTGCTCAACTGCTGTGCAAAACCACAGACGGAAAGCGGGCTGCTTTCCACGACGTTATGATCAATACCGACGTGGTTAAGGAATACATTCTGAAGGGCCAGAATGAGGAAATCAATCAAATCATGATCAAAGATACTTATGAAGGCATGACGACGATGAATAAGTCGCTCTACGGCCTTTATCAAGAAGGTCGGATTACTGAAGAACTTTGTGTGGAGAACTCGCCGTTCCCGAACGAAATGGCTCAGATGCTGCGAGGTAGAGTTTAAATAGTTGACAGTTGACAGTTGACAGTTGACAGTTGACAGTTGACAGTTGACAGTTGACAGTTGACAGTTGACAGTTGACAACGAGGTTTTTAGGATGGGGATTTAAACAGTTGACAATTATCAAATGTCAATTATCAACTGTTAAACCCGCTCATAAAGGTCAATGTCAATTATCAACTGGTAAAAATCGAGTGTTAACTGTTAACTGCTAACTGTTATTGGTGTACTTAATTGAAAGTCGATCGCCCGATTTTGCCGGAATTTTTCAAAGGCATTGCGCTGTTTACACCAGGGGGAGACTTAATCTATTGCATAGACCCCCGCAAGCAAACTCGGTGGCATTTGCAGTTGTGCGTAGCTCTACAGGAGATCCTCGGTTTGTCGGAACCGCCGCATTTTCTGATACCTTGCTACACGGCAACCGTTGACTCCTGGCTCGATCCAGGCGATCGGCAGGTGCGGGTTGCTGCCGAGGCTTACCCCCCCGTGCTGCGACATCAAACGCTGCTGAACGCCATTTTTGGGACTGGCGACTTAGTGTGGCATCCCCGGAGCGAAGAAATGTGCGAACCGATGGCGATTGCTACTTATCACGAACAATTCCCCGAACTTTGGGAAAATCACGACTTAGTTGTACAGTATGCCAGCCCCGAAGCTCGATCGGACTGGAGCAGTTCCATAGTAACTCCCTTGGGCTTTCCGCAAGCGCAGCAGACTCGGCTGCCTAAACCAACAGCACTCACCCCACCGCCACAAACTCAAGGCTACGTTTTGCGTTTGTTTGTTTCCGGCAGCAACCCCAGCACCGAACGCACCCTCGAAACTTTACACCAGTTCTTAGAGAAATGCCTCGATCGTCCCTACACTTTAAAAGTAATTGATGTTTTGAAACATCCAGACCAAGCTGAGGCAGATCAGATTTCAGCAACTCCTACTTTGATTAAAATCTGGCCGAAACCCGTGCGACGAATTGTCGGCGAATTGAACGATGACGAAAAAATAGTGCGGCTGCTTAGCTATTCGGAATTTTAGATTGGGGCGAGGATTTTTTGCGATTATTTAATACGGGCGATCGCGGTTTTAGTAGCGATGGAATTAACAACATTTAGTAATTCAGTCCTGGACGCAAAAAGTGGTTTGACGTTCTACTTATATCGGTCATATTATGTCCGGTCGATTACCCCTAATACGGTAGGGGCGGGTTCACAGAAAATATCTGCCAATAATTGACAATCTCAAAAACCCGCCCTTTTAATCGCTCGATCGGAGATGATATCAGGTGTTCTTGGGTCGTACACCCTAAATATAGATGTTCTGCATCCAAGAGTGAATTCCGGGTGAGGCACTACACTCACCGCGAATAATTAGAGTAACTTACTTGGCTGGAAAATTGTGGTAAGGTGCGCCGAAGAGCACCCTACTTTACCACAATCAATCTGGCAATCACGAGAATTGAAAACCCTGCCTGAAGTCAAAAAAGTCGATCGACTCAATCAGGAAGACAAACATCAGGAGGACACAAACTGGGGAAATCCAAAGTTGTGACTTCCAGCGTATCCAACTCAACTCTCCGAATTACATGATTATTCGTATCAGCAACAAACAAATGAGGCCCGATCGCACTCAAGCCTGAAGGTTCAAAAAATCGAGCCTTGAGACCTTTAGCATCAACCAAACCTGCTGTACCATCTCCAATCATCGTTCTGCACGTACCACCCCGGTGGTCGATCCGCTTAATTTTGTGATTGTAAGTATCAGCAACCCAGAGGTAATTTTGAGCGTATTCAACACCCAAACAGTGCTGCAACCTTACCTCCTCAGCGCGACCATCTTTATCCCCAAAACCAAACAATTCACCGCTACCGCAAACAGTCCGCACCTTCGGGTCTTCATCTATACCCACAGCGCGAATCGAACTAATTTCGCTGTCGGCAACAAACAACTCCGATCGATCGGTAGACAGGCCACTGGGCTGGGAAAAAGCAGATTCTGCAAGATTCCCGTCAACACAGGATTCTCGACCAATACCTGCATAAGTGCCGATCGTGCCAGTGTCTAACTGCATTTCCCAAATTTGGTGGGAACCCGCCATTGCAATAAAAAGTCTATTTCCAACTCTTTCTAAATCCCAAGGCGAATTCAATTGCGTTTCTAAAGCCTTGCCGCTGCGGGGTGAAATTTCGTGACTTTGTTCGCCGGTACCAGCAACAGTTTCTACCCGTTGAGTCGTAAAATCAATCTTTCTGAGAGCATGATTTTCCGTATCAGCAACATATAGAATTTGACTTTCTGCATCAAAAGCCATACCTTGAGGTGCAAAAAACTCAGCCTCTTCAAAGTCCCCATCAGTTAAACCCGGTTTGCCACTACCGATGACGTGCAGCACCTCACCTTCGAGGGTGCTGACAACAATCCTATTGTGGCCGGAATCGGCAATAAATAAGCAAGAACCGACTAAGTTTTGTATAACTGAATTAGCAGGCCCGGGCAATACAGTTTCATCTACAGATTCATTTTCCTGACTCATTTCGCCCAAAAGCGCAACCTGTTGGTGAAGATGTTTTGCCTCCGTTGCACCGATCGCAAATGCCAGCACTTTACCGGGAAAAGCCAGCGGTGTTGATACAGGTTTGCGCTGTTTTTCTAAGGTAAAACGCAGTTCTTTAAAATTAAGCGCATTTTTATCTTTGTATTCAGCAATTAACTTGCCAACTAACTCGTCAAGTGCTTCTCTATTGCCTTCGCCGGAAACAAAGCCAACGACATAACTTTCAGGATCGATCACCATTAAAGTCGGCCAAGCGCGAACCGCATAGCTTTGCCAAACTTTCATGCCGCTGTCAACGATTACAGGATGTTCGATATCGTAGCGGAGGATAGCTTGGCGGATGTTTTCTACTTCTTTTTCGTTTTCAAATTTAGCCGAGTGAACGCCGATAACCGTGAGGGCATCTTTATATTTTTGTTCGAGGTATTTTAAGTCTGGGAGGACGTGCAAGCAGTTGATGCAGCAGTACGTCCAGAAGTCGAGGAGGACGACGCGCCCTTTTAAGGATTCAATGGATAAAGGTTTTTCGGTGTTCAGCCAGGGGTAGTTTCCGGGGAATTCTGGTGCTCTGACGCGGGGCATGGCATCTCCTGGGTAGGATGTGAATGATTTTTTTACTTCTTTAATTTAGCGGGAAGTTTCGCAGGATGGGAAGAAAGCTGATTAAACCAGGGTTTTTGGAGACAGCGAAGATGGCTGTGGCACAAGAGGTGGGTGAGTTCAGTGCTGATATTGCCACATTGAATACTTTAGTCTGTAGAACTTTTGTATTCAAAACCTTACTATTTCTCTCTATGCAGCCTAGCAAACTAGACCAAACTTTAGGACTAGAAATACAACGTCGTCGCATAGAGAAACGTTGGTCACAAGAATATCTGGCAGAAGTCACAGGTCTGCACAGAACCTATATCAGCCAGCTTGAGCGAGGGCTGAAAAGTCCATCTGTTAGAGTTCTTAGTCACATTACAAATGCTCTGGACATAACAATGGGTGAATTTTTACGAGTTGTAGAGGAACTCTTGAGTGCTGACGGAAAACGAGATTGAAAGATTGAGGCAAGCCATTATTGCTACCATTGCATCTCCAGTTATAGGCTCCATAGAGGATTATACTTGGGAAGCTATTTTTCATTATGTCAAGCATATTCCTTTATCAGATCCAGCATTAGGACGTAGCAAACTCCTCTATGATGCTGTTGACACCACGACTGCAACTGGTTGGTCACTCAAATCTCTTCAACTGAATAGTCTTACTGTTGTAAATACATTTTTGTTTGTTATTCAGAGAGCAGATGTTATCAAAAAGGCTGCCCAACTTGGTTTTCCTGGTTTGACGGAACAATCCTCACCTGCTGAACTCGGAGCAGCTCTTGTTCAGCATTGGAACGATAAAATTATATCGAGTCAAGCAGCACAGAGCATTACCAATAGCTATGAAGGCATACTGCTGAAAACCATCAGAGGATATGAATATATTTACTGTGAATTCCCTCTTAATCCACTTGACCCAAATGCTTTTTCTTGGGCTTGGACAGTGGATAGAGTTACTGGAAGATCGGGAGTAGGCCTACAAGGCAATGTTGGAGGTAAGCTAGAGTTAGTTTGGTACAAAAATCAAAAGCAACTTTTTAGAGCTAGAACCATCCCTCCAGAAGCAGTTCACATCAGGGTTAAGCGAACTCGTATTACACTTGATAGATATGTGCAAACTGTTCTCTCAGCTTTGCAAGATCAACTCAGTACACCGTCTTTTGACAGTGAACTTGGAGAATAGATGCAGCTATTGCTTTACCTAGAAGTGGGGGTACTGATTCTCCGATTTGAGAAGCCATATCAGTGTATGTTCCCAGAAAGTGAAAGTTATCTGGGTAAGAGTGCAATCTTGCAGCTTCACGGATTGTAATTGTCCGATTTTGGGTTGGATGAAAAAACCTGCCAGATCCGGGATGGAAAACCCACCTTGTGATAGTTCTTGCTGGTTTATCCCAGTAAAGCCTTCCATATGCACCGCTATAGTGCTTTTTAGGAGCTAATTCTGGTGGTAAGTCTCTAGCATCTTGCCCTTCACTAAGAAGACGCACTCTTGACATTTGAATGGGACTCAAAGCACGAGCAACGTGATTGAAAAGTTTCGTACTTCCATTACGTATCATTGCTTGGTACGCAGTTTGGGGTGGAAAAGGATAAACTTCAGCATTATATTCCTCTCCTGCGTTCAATGACGGCAAATCTCCAATCGCATCTCTAACTGTGACGACTGAAGAAATGTTTGATTCTAGGAGACTAAGTTGATAACAAGATTTAGTAGCTCTGTAATCGCTTCTAATCTCGCCAGCGTGTGTAGGTTCAGGGAATTGAAGTAGTTTATCTAAACTAGCCAGGAAAAAAGCCCTTGATCTGGTCTGCGGTACTCCATAATGCGCGGAGTTTAGTGAGCCATAAGTGACTTTATAACCTTGCGACTCAAGTTGCTGTGTAATTTCATTCTTAACTACACCACCATAAGCTTTCAAGATTTCAGGTACGTTTTCCATAACAACGTAAAGGGGTCTAAATTCCTGTACGAATTCTAAAAATGTCCGATATAACTGATTGCGAGAGTCGCTGAGGTAGCGATAGTCAGCAGGAATATTTCTTGAAAATCCTTGGCATGGGGGGCCGCCTATCAACGCTGTTAGTTCCTCTCTCTGCAAACCCAAACATAATCGCAAATCCAAAGGATTGACCTCATGTATATCCTGATGAACAATTTTGGTGTTTGGGTAATTATGCTTATAGGTCGCTAGAGCTTTCGCATCCACCTCGATCGCACATAAAGATTCAAAACCAGCCAGGTGAAATCCTGTAGTCAAGCCACCCGCACCAGAAAATAAGTCAATAGTCTTATATGTCATGCTCGAATACTATAGTATTAGGAGGCTATTGTCAACCAACTTCAGCAATTGACCTCTCTTGCTTCTCCTAAATTTTATGCTTGCTGTTCCCTGCAATTATTTTCCAAAATAACCAATACACCGTTAATTTTTTTGTGGCCGATCGCACTTGCGATCGGCCACAAAAAATCTAACAGCAACCGCCGCCATTATAATGCCAAGTCGAATCAGTAATTAACACCTTATCCGGCATTAATCCGCCCAACTTCCCAGCAGTTTTATCGCAGACAGCCGCCGGAACTCCCCGCTGCAAAACGTGACCCGCCCCGTCATCAAATAGCTCTTCCATACCCCTATAAATCGCCGTCTTGCCAGTGAAAATGCAAGCTCCGTCATCCGGTACATCCACTTTAAAAGACACCGAATCCAGGCTTTCTAACAGCAAATCCGCATCCAATTGATAATTGTGTTTGTCCAGCAATCGGTAAGGACGGCGCGCCCGCACTTCGACTTGCCCAAAACCAACGTCTACAAGGTGTTGAACGTATTCTGCGTATGTCAAAGCGCCGGATAAACACAAGGCCCGCAAACGTTCGTCTTCCTTCAAATGCTGCGGAATGGGTCGAGTTGCGATCGGATCGCTCATCAACAATCTGCCACCCGGTTTTAACACCCGATAAGTCTCTTTTAATGCTTTAGCTAAATCCGCTGGTTCAAAAATATTAAACAAGCAGTTTTGGGCGACAACATCTACAGAAGCATCCGGCACCGGCAACGCAAAAGCATCGCCTTCACAAATTTCTACAAAACTCGGATCAAACCAATCATTTTCGTGGGCGGCTATTTGCAAGTTTCGTGCAGCCGCTTCTCGCATTGCTGGAACCGGATCGACGGCAATAACCGCTCTTTTGTGTCTAGAAAAATATGCAAATTGTAGTGCTTCCAAGCCGCCGCCCACGCCTACATAAAGCACGAAGGGATTGCCGACAAGTTCGGCGGCGTGAACGGTTGTGCCACAGCCGTAATTCATTTCTTGCATTTGTTCGGGAATTTTTAATCCTGGCAATTGCAAGGGACTGCTTTGGACGCAGCAAAGTCCGATTTGGGGTGTTTCGGCAACATCGCTGTAGAATTTGGCTGCTGTTTCGAGGTAGGTCATTTTTTAGTGTCCTAATTTTTGATTTTTGCCCGCAGATGGATCACGGGCGGGACGCCCATGCCACGAAGCCCAGAAAGTTTTTGTTAGGTGGCAAATTCGACTGGATCACGGGCGGGACGCCCATGCCACGAAGCCCAGAAAGTTTTTGTTAGGTGGCAAATTCGACTTTTTGTTCGGATTTTGGCTGATTTTCGGGTTCGGAAACTGTTGTTTCGGGAGGGACTAATTCGCTGGTTGGCTGGCTAGGAGTTTCAGCGGCAACTGGTGGCGTTGGCGGTACAAGATTGGGAGACTGTTCTGGTATCGCGGGAGCGACTACTTTTGGTACTGGAGCTTTTCCTGTTATTTCTGGCAGGGTTTGCGGCTCTGAAGGATTAGCAGGTTGGGGTTCTTGATGCAAGAAGTTGCGAAACCGATTGTAGTATCCTTTATATTCCTGTTTTTTTGTTTGGGGAGATGCTGTTGGGGTCGGTTCTATTATTTTAACGGGTGCAACAACTTTCGGGGTTTCTAACTGTGGAGTTGCTGTGGGTGTCGGTTCTATTGTTTGAATTGGTTCTACAATTTTCGGCGCTTCGAGTTGGGGGGTTGCTGCCGGTGTCGGTTCTATTGTTTGAATTGGTTCTACAATTTTCGGGGTTTCTAACTGTGGAGTTGCTGTCGGTGTCGGTTCTATTGTTTGAATTGGTTCTACAATTTTCGGCGCTTCGAGTTGGGGGGTTGCTGCCGGTGTCGGTTC
>NZ_JAUBRC010000009.1:85127-177924 GCF_036701635.1 Microcoleus sp. N9_B4
TATTACTGGAAGGGGATCAACTTCGGGAGCGACTGTTGGCTCTAAGCTCGGTTGGGTAACAGGGGTTTCTGGAACCGCTGGTGAGGGTTGGACAACTGGTGTTTTTTCTAATGCAGGTGTCAGTGTCGGTTCGGGGGTTGGGGTTGGTGTGGGAGCGGGGGCTTGGTAGGTGCGATCGACTATACCGCGAGTTTCTGCTGCTGTTAGTTCGCCCCGCACTAATTTTGAAAGAGGATCTTGGCCAAGCGGTTGGAAATTTATCAGTCTGACTGTATTATTAAAGGCGTTTTTGACGATATTTCCCCGTTCGTCAATTAATTCTAGCTGTACCCAGTTTTTCCCTGGTTTGAATCCTTTAAGATATATAGGTTGCCACTGATCGATCGCAAAGCTTTGGCCGTTGACTGTGGCTCGAATTTTCCAATCGAGTATTTCATCTTGGGAATTTTTTTGCGCCACTTCGTGCAGGGGGGCATTTGTCAAGTAAAAGTCGAGCAGGATGGGTTCTGCCCCGTAGCTGCCTTGGGGGCTGTTGTACGTTAATAGGGGCAATGTTCGATCGGGATTATTGTCGTCTGTTTTGGTAAAAACGTGAAAGGTTGTTTGAGCCGCGGCACCTTCGTTTTTAAAGCTTTCTTCCCAAGGGCGAGCGGCTAACACCCGCAGGGTATGGGTTCCGGGTTCTAAGTCGGAGAGCGTTAAAGGTTGGTTGATATCGTAAACTGCTGCATAAGGTTGGTTGTCTAATAAAACTTGCAGATGGGGGCCCAAACCCAAGTTTGCATCTTTGAAAATGGGCAAGTCCTTCACTTGGAACTGAACAGACACATTTATATCCTGAAGCACTTCGTCAGGTTTTGGATTCAAAATACTAATTTGAGGCTGGTAGATTTCTAGAGCCTGACGCAGTTGTTGAATGGCTTCTGGGGGAGAAACCTCTGAAATTCTGTTTACTGGGGCGGTAGCTGAGCCGCTCTTGTTCCCTGATTTGGGCAATTCGGGATGGCCCGCGCCACAACTTGCTAAACCCAAAATTAATACTGCTACTGCGAACAATGCCACCAGCCTGCCCGCAACCGTTCTGTGCCAATTGATCCCAATCACGCAACCATACTCCTAGAAGCCTTCTCATAGGGAACTATAGCCCAAAAATGAATTTAGTATTGGGGAATTGCCGGCCAGGAATGCCAAAGCCGCGTAGGAACCCGGATTGAGGCGGCAGCGGGCAACCCATCCTCTCCTACTCTTAATTGCCGCAGCCTTTTTCCAAAACATATATCTACAAATGAGTATTCCTAAATTACCTTATCTTTGAGTTTTGTAAAGTTAATGGCAGTACCCCTTGACTTTTTCGAGGGACTGTGGGATTTAAAGGCGTTATTACATCAAGAATTGAGCCTTTTTTAAGTATTGTTAACAAGCGATTAATACTCCTCTAGCAAGCTTATAATTCATAAAACTCCCTCAAAAGGAGCAGTCGCATCAAGCCTAAATCAGGAACTCGATCGGCAGCTCATCTGGAGAGAAGAGTTAGCAGTACCCAGGCACATTGTTAGCGACACTGGGAAACTGGCTTCTTCAAAGAAGCAAAATGCTTGGGAAGACGATGCACCTGCGTCTAACTCTGCAAAGAGTGAAGTGCATTGCAGTGTCGGCTTTCCCGAGAATCCCCCGCCTAATCAAGCGCGGGGAGTGTCAGGTACAGTATTCAGTTCTCGTTCCTTGTCTTACCGAGAGGAGAGTCTTCATGACCATTAGTCCTCCAGAGCGAGAGGTAAAAGCTAGGGTAGTAGTCGATAAGAATCCGGTTCCAACTTCTTTCGAGAAGTGGTCAAAACCCGGTCATTTCGATCGCACTCTAGCTAAGGGGCCAAAAACCACCACTTGGATTTGGAACCTCCACGCTAACGCTCACGACTTTGACAGTCATACAAGTGACTTAGAAGACGTTTCGCGCAAAATCTTTAGCGCTCACTTCGGCCACTTGGCAGTAATCTTCGTATGGTTGAGCGGCGCATATTTCCACGGCGCTAAATTTTCCAATTACGAAGCTTGGCTGACAAATCCTACAGCCATCAAGCCCAGCGCTCAAGTGGTCTGGCCGATTTTTGGTCAAGAAATTTTAAATGCAGATGTAGGCGGCGGCTTTCACGGAATTCAGATCACCTCTGGTCTATTCCAATTGTGGCGCGCCAACGGCATCACTAACTCATACCAGCTATATTGCACTGCGATCGGCGCCCTGGTAATGGCAGCTTTGATGCTGTTTGCCGGTTGGTTCCACTATCACGTCCGCGCTCCGAAACTGGAATGGTTCCAGAACGTGGAATCGATGATGAACCACCACTTGGCAGGTTTGCTAGGCTGCGGGTGCTTGGGCTTCGCAGGACAGCAAATTCACGTTGCCCTGCCGATCAATGCTTGCATGGACGCGATCGATGCAGGCGCACCGCTGACAGTCGGTGGCAAGCTGATTAAAACAGTTGCCGACATCCCTCTGCCACACGAGTGGATTTTAACACCGAGCTTGATGGCAGACATCTACCCAAGCTTCGCTAAAGGTTTAACCCCCTTCTTCACTCTCAACTGGGGCGCATACACAGACTTCCTGACCTTCAAAGGCGGTCTGAACCCCACAACTGGCGGTCTGTGGCTGACCGATACAGCACACCACCACTTAGCTTTGGCAGTGCTGTTCATCGTCGCCGGACACTTCTACCGCACGAACTGGGGCATCGGCCACAGCTTCAAAGAAGTTCTGGAAGCTCACAAAGGCCCTTTCACTGGCGAAGGGCACAAGGGGATGTACGAAATCTTCACGCAGTCTTGGCACTGCCAACTGTCGTGGAACTTAGCCTGGATGGGCTCTTTGAGCATCATCGTGGCTCACCACATGTACGCGATGCCTCCGTATCCGTACATCGCGACCGACTACCCAACTCAGCTATCCCTGTTCACCCACCACATGTGGATTGGCGGATTCCTGATTGTTGGAGCAGCCGCTCACGCAGCAATCTTCATGGTGCGGGACTACGATCCGGCCCAGCACGTTAATAACCTGCTCGACCGCGTAATCCGCCACAGAGATGCAATCATCTCTCACCTCAACTGGGTTTGCATATTCTTGGGCTTCCACAGCTTCGGTCTGTACGTTCATAACGACACGATGCGGGCTTTCGGTCGTCCTCAAGATTTGTTCTCCGATACCGGGATTCAGTTGCGTCCGATATTTGCCCAGTGGGTGCAAAACATCCACGCCTTGGCTCCGGGCACAACAGCGCCTAATGCTACGGAAATCGTCAGCCACGCTTTTGGCGGCGGTGCAGTAGTAGTCGCGGGCAAAGTAGCGATGATGCCGATCGAGTTGGGTACGGCGGACTTCTTGATCCACCACATCCACGCTTTCACCATTCACGTTACAGTCCTGATTCTTTTGAAGGGCGTGTTGTTTGCACGCAGTTCTCGCTTGGTTCCTGACAAAGGCAACTTGGGCTTCCGGTTCCCTTGCGACGGCCCAGGCCGTGGCGGCACCTGCCAAGTTTCTGGTTGGGATCACGTGTTCCTAGGCTTGTTCTGGATGTACAACTGCATCTCGATCGTGATTTTCCACTTTAGCTGGAAAATGCAGTCGGACGTGTGGGGAACAGTATCGCCAGACGGCACAATTTCTCACATTACCGGTGGCAACTTCGCACAAAGTGCGATCACGATTAACGGCTGGCTGCGGGACTTCCTTTGGGCGCAAGCTTCTCAGGTTATTCAGTCCTACGGTTCGGCACTGTCGGCCTACGGTCTGATGTTCCTAGCTGGACACTTCGTCTTCGCCTTCAGCTTGATGTTCCTGTTCAGCGGCCGCGGCTACTGGCAAGAACTGATTGAGTCGATTGTTTGGGCTCACAACAAGCTCAAGGTAGCTCCGTCGATTCAGCCTCGCGCTCTGAGCATTATTCAGGGTCGGGCTGTGGGTGTAGCTCACTACCTCCTAGGAGGAATTGTCACTACGTGGGCATTTTTCCTAGCGCGAATCATTTCGGTAGGGTAAACTACCCCTAGGTTTTGGATTCTCGATTTGGGAGGAATCTCAAATCGAGAATCCAAACTCCGAACCGAATCCCTTCAATTTTGTTCAGGATTCAGGATTAATCAAGGCTTATGGCAACGAAATTTCCAAAATTTAGCCAAGACCTTGCCCAAGACCCGACCACACGGCGGATCTGGTACGGGATTGCCACAGCACACGACTTTGAAAGCCACGATGGCATGACCGAAGAAAATCTTTACCAAAAGATTTTTGCTTCTCACTTCGGCCACCTAGCAATCATTTTCTTGTGGACTTCGGGCAGCCTGTTCCACGTAGCATGGCAAGGTAACTTTGAACAGTGGATTAAAGACCCTCTAAACGTCCGCCCGATCGCTCACGCGATTTGGGACCCGCAATTTGGGGCTCCAGCAGTAGAGGCTTTCACTCAAGCTGGCGCTTCTAACCCGGTGGACATCTCTTACTCTGGTGTCTACCATTGGTGGTTCACCCAAGGGATTCGGACAAATGCCGACCTGTATCAAGGAGCTATCTTCTTGCTACTACTGGCCGCTGTCTTCCTGTTCGCAGGTTGGTTGCACCTCCAGCCCAAGTACCGCCCCAGCTTGTCTTGGTTCAAAAATGCTGAATCTCGCCTCAACCACCACTTGGCTGGTTTGTTCGGTGTCAGCTCTTTGGCTTGGACTGGTCACATGGTTCACGTTGCTATCCCCGAATCTCGCGGACAGCACGTAGGTTGGGACAACTTTCTGTCTACCCCACCTCACCCGGCCGGTTTGGCTCCGTTCTTCAGTGGTAACTGGGGCGTATACGCCGAGAACCCAGATGCAGCGAGCCATGTCTTCGGTACTTCCGAAGGCGCTGGAACCGCAATTCTGACTTTCTTGGGTGGCTTCCACCCTCAAACAGAATCCCTGTGGCTGACAGACATTGCTCACCACCACTTGGCGATCGCAGTTCTGTTTATCGTTGCCGGTCATATGTACCGGACTAACTTCGGTATCGGTCACAGCATCAAAGAAATGTGCGATGCCAAAGATTTCTTTGGCAAGAAAGTTGAAGGCCCCTTCAATATGCCTCACCAAGGCATTTACGAGACCTACAACAACTCGCTGCACTTCCAATTAGGCTGGCACTTGGCTGCTTTGGGTGTCATTACCTCCCTGGTAGCGCAGCACATGTACGCGATGCCTCCCTACGCTTTCATAGCGCAGGATCACACAACGATGGCTGCGTTGTACACGCACCACCAGTACATCGCTGGATTCATCATGGTCGGCGCTTTCGCCCACGGAGCTATCTTCTTGGTGCGGGACTACGATCCTGAAGCAAACAAAGGCAACGTGCTCGATCGCGTGTTGCAGCACAAAGAAGCGATTATCTCTCACTTGAGCTGGGTGTCGCTGTTCTTGGGCTTCCACACTCTCGGCCTGTACGTTCACAATGACGTTGTAGTTGCTTTCGGAACTCCTGAAAAGCAAATCTTGATTGAACCAGTGTTCGCACAGTTCATCCAAGCTGCTCACGGAAAAGCTCTCTACGGCATGGACGTGCTGTTGTCTAACCCCGACAGCATTGCTTCTACCGCTTGGCCAAACTACGGCAACGTATGGCTCCCAGGCTGGTTGGACGCGATTAACAACGGTACTAACTCTCTCTTCTTGGCGATCGGACCTGGCGATTTCTTGGTTCACCACGCGATCGCACTAGGCTTGCACACCACCACCTTGATCTTGGTCAAGGGCGCTCTGGATGCACGCGGTTCTAAGCTGATGCCGGACAAAAAAGACTTCGGTTATGCTTTCCCTTGCGACGGCCCCGGCCGTGGCGGTACTTGCGACATCTCTGCTTGGGACGCCATGTACCTGTCTGTATTCTGGATGTTGAACACCCTAGCTTGGGTAACGTTCTACTGGCACTGGAAGCACCTGGGCATCTGGCAAGGTAACGTGGCTCAGTTCAATGAGTCTTCTACCTACCTGATGGGCTGGTTCCGCGATTACCTCTGGCTGTATTCTTCTCAGTTGATCAACGGTTACAACCCGTATGGTACTAACAACTTGTCAGTCTGGGCTTGGATGTTCTTATTCGGACACCTCGTTTGGGCAACTGGTTTCATGTTCCTGATCTCTTGGAGAGGTTACTGGCAAGAGTTGATCGAGACTTTGGTTTGGGCTCACGAGCGCACTCCTTTGGCTAACTTGGTTCGCTGGAAAGACAAGCCTGTTGCTTTGTCCATCGTCCAAGGTCGTTTGGTTGGCTTAGTTCACTTTACTGTGGGCAACGTCCTCACTTACGCGGCCTTTGTAATTGCCTCGACGGCCGGGAAATTCGGGTAATTCCGAAGTCTGGTTTTGTAGGTAATTAAATCAAATCCCCTGCCTTCTGGCGGGGGATTTTTTTGTATTTAGGTTAATGCAAAGGACAGGAGCAAGTTTGTATGGCAGGGCTTGTTCACTCAGACTAAAGAAACCGGGTTTTATTACCAAATCTGGGGACTGCAATGCGTCTTTTCGTAAAAAACCCGGTTTCTGCGCCCCATGCGTAAGTCCTAATACCCTCTGCGTTGCGGCGGATTGCTGAGGCTGAGCCAGTCTCCTCTGCTGTGCTGGATTTAGTGTATCGGAGCATTGAGCAAGGACAAGCTGCGCTTGATGCGTCAAACTAGAGATATATAGAAGAAACCCGGTTTCTGACCTCCACGAGCCTAAGTCCCATCATCAAAACCTCATTAATACTGCCATGACAGGAATTGAACCCTTTGCTATAAGTTGTGTTAGCGGTATCGCCCTCCCCATTTTCCAGTCAGTCTTTGAAACTGGTGGCAAGTTTCTCGGTTTGATGGGGAAAAAGCTAGATGATAAAACTAAACAGCTAATTTACACGGCATCGGGGGAATACGGCAAACGCTACTTCAAGCGTCACGGCATTCTGAAAGCATTGGGAATGCGCGAGGCAGTGCCATTAGAATCGGTGTATACTGCGGTGCAGTTTTTGGATGAGCAACAAATCCGCAGTTTTGAATCCATCCAAAATTTAGAGGAAGCTTACCGCCAAGCAAACAAGCGAAATTTTCAGCAGCAAGATTGCCAGAAGCAAGAAGGGCTAAAAATTGCTAATGAGAAGCAGTATTTGATGGTTTTAGGGCAGCCGGGAGCCGGAAAATCTACTTTTTTGCGAAAAACTGGACTCGAAGCACTGAAGGGCAAAAAAGGCGAGTTCAAACATAATTGTATTCCCGTTTTTATCGAACTTAAAAGCTTTACATCTAGTCAAATAGACATAGAAAAATTAATTGTTGAAGAATTTAGCATTTGTGGCTTTCCCCATTCTGAGCAATTTATCGCTAAGGCATTAGAGCAGGGAAAACTGTTAATCTTGCTGGATGGATTGGATGAAGTGCCAACAGTCAACACAAATGAGGTGATCGGTAAAATTCAAAATTTTGTCGATCGCTATGACAAAAATCGCTTCATTGTCTCTTGTCGCACCGCCGCTTATAGAAACAACTTTCAACGCTTTACTGATGTCAAACTTGCAGACTTTGACAATAGTCAAATTGAGCAATTTATTGGTAACTGGTTTCAGTCTGAGGTGGACAAACAAGCGGGAACAGCTCAAAAATGTTGGGAGTTATTGCAAAAGCCAGAATATGCAGCAGCTAAAGAGTTAGCCCACACGCCATTATTGCTAACTTTCCTCTGTCTCAATTACGATCGTTCGCAAAACTTTCCGAATAATCGCAGCGTTCTCTACAAAAAGGCTTTGCGGATATTGTTAGAAGAATGGGCGGCGGAAAAGCGGATTCTGCGAGATGAAATTTATCAAGGACTCAGCACGGAGTTAGAGGAGAGTTTGTTATCGGAGATTGCTTATACTGGTTTTGAGACTGATAAGCTGTTTTTTTCGCAGCGAGAAGTGGTTGAGGAAATCAAAACTTTTTTAGCAGGCAATTTGAATGCACCGAAGCATTTAGACGGTGAGGCGGTTCTGAAAGCTATTGCTGTTCAACAGGGGATTTTGGTAGAACGAGCTGAGGATGTGTACTCGTTTTCGCATTTGACGCTTCAGGAATATCTCACGGCGCAATATATTGCTGATAATAATTTAATTGAGCCGTTAGTTACAGGTCATTTTGGCGATCGACGCTGGCGAGAAGTATTTTTGTTGGTAGCGGGGTTGGTGCGTGCAAAAAATGGGGCGGATGACTTGCTATTGTTAATGGAAAAAGAGGCTCAAAAGTATATTAACAGGCCGAAGTTGCAAGGGCTATTGCAATGGGCAGATGCAGCGACTGAGGGATCTGAAGGTGATTTGAAGCCTGTGGGTAAACGTGCTGGGGCGATCGCCAACGCCATCGCCATCACCGATGCCCACGCCATCGCCAACATATACGCCAACGGCATCTCCGTCATCTACGACGACATCTACATCAACGCCGAGGCCAACCTCATGACCATCTTCTACGCCAAGTCAATCGCCAACGCCAACGCCAACGCCATCGTCTTCACCAACGCCAACACCATCACCAACGCCGACACCATCGCCGACGCCATCAAGTTGGCCCAAGAATTTGAAAAAATTAAAATCTTCCATGAGGTGAACTTTACTCAACTCATTAGTCAACTGGAAGAACTCCAGCAGCAATTGCCTGATGCTGATCAACCTAAACAAATACACTTAGCATTTTTAGATCGCTTGTTAGATACCTGGTGTCATGCACTTCATATCAATCCAGAAATAATCAAATTATCTGAGGAAGAAGCAGAGGCGCTGGGAGATTATTTATTTGCCAATTATTTGATGATCCAATGCAAGGAAGCAGCAGTGAGAATATCAGCAAAAACCTGGGAAGAAATAGAATCGCGGATGTTGGTAGTTCCAGAGAATTCTACGATTTGAGATTCTAGATACGGGAGTTACGCACTTCGAGCAAAGAAACCGGGTTTTTACCTAATCTGTCTGTTGCAACGAAGTATTTTCGTAAAAAACCCGGTTTCTGGACACCCACCTGGCTTTCCTCAGCTTCAGATTTCCCCATTAACCTGCATCTGATGTACTTTGTCCGCCAACTCTTGGCGACTTTCCTTATCGAGTGCATCAATTGCCAGCATTCCCAAATACACGACTTCCTTCTGGGTTAGTCTGGTCGCTTGGGCTTGTTTTTGAATGACTTCCTTAATCACGGAACTGACCGCGATCGCAGTATTAGTTTTTGCCACGAAGAATAATCAACTATGAATAACTTTCCTTGATGTTAGCATCCTAGGTTAGATTAATTGCGATAATGTTTGACAATTCACAGTTAATCATGCTATAGTCTAGAAAATACAAAAAAGCGATCGCCCCCGGTCTAGACAACTTAAGGCCGATCGACCTATTCCTCCAAAACCTCAACCAAATCCTCAATCATCACATCAAAAGTCCGAGCTAATTTCAGCAGCAAAGTAAAGTCAACCGTTGTCAGCCCTGGACAGCGAGCATAATGCTTGACCGTGTTGTATACCACCCCAGAACGTTCTGAAACTTCCTTGAATGTCCAACCTTTCTCTGCTGCTAGTTCTCTGACTTTAATTCTGACTAAACCCATGCTTGACAATGGGTGCTATAACACCTTACAATAAATTTATCTAAAAAGCCGATCGCCCCCCGGTCTGGACAACTAAAGGGCGATCGTTTTCAAAACTTAAATAGACAGTTACTAGCTGTCTGACTTACTATGATAGCATCATCCCAGCTAAAATCAAGCACTTTCGCCTGCTCCAAAATAATTCACAAATCTCCCATCCTGCATCCGCTGGCGAGATTCGTTACCGAAGAAACAGTCGCACTCTTGTTCAATATCGCAGCAGACGAGATTTACCGCATCGAATGCTGTCGCTACATGGTTTACGTTCACGCCAAAGGCATTAGTCGGTTTGTCAGCTACGCCGATTTTCCCCCGATTTTAGCAGTAAAGCCGATCGCACTTCAAGATTTTGGCAGATGGTACAAACGCTGGAAAAGCAAGCAAGCACCTGCATTTTGGACGAAATTCTACACCCACAAGTTCAAAAAAGCTGTTTCAGTTGACAGCTTGCTGGAGTGGGGCCAATTGGTAGCTACTGTTAAATCGGCAATTTCTGGGGCGGCGCTGCAACAGCTACGAGATGTCTATGCCCAAGAAAAAGATTTGATGGAGAAATTTTAAAGTGCGATCGCCCCGACAACCAACTGCGAGAATGGGCCAAGGAAAAATTAAAATAAATGGCTAAGTGAGAAAATGGAGGTAGAAAATGGACAATCACCATGCCTAGAAAAATTCGCGAGTTAAAAGCTCAGATTACCCGTGAGGGCTTTATCTTTATTTATTTGCCAAAACGCGGAAAAGGCAGCCATGAGAGATGGTAGCATCCTTTGATTGGGAAGACATTAACAATTCCAGGCAAAGACGGAGATGATGTGCCACGCTATGAGAGAGAAGCAGTTGGCAATATTGTTAGCCGAACTCGACGAGTTAAAGGAGGAAGATTCATGAATCGATACAGTATGATCGTCCAATGGTCTGACGAGGATCAACTTTTCCTCGTGACGATTCCAGAGTTTGCCGAGCGCGTTGTCATGCCCTGTACCCACGGCAAAACCCGCTCAGAAGCCATCCGACATGGCGAAGAAGTGATCGAAATGTATCTAGAAGCTTGGGAGGAAGAAGGTGAAGCCATCCCCGCACCTAGCATTCTTCAAATCGCCTAGAACACTTCATCCTCGATTCCCAGCCACCATTCCCCCAGACTCATTAAATCTTTGTGAATGTCCGTAAGTTCTGTCATATAATCTTCAGCAGAAATCTCCGATCGCCTTTCTTGCAATTTTTTCAGCCGCAGTTGCACCAACAGCCAAGGTTTGGAAATCCCATCGGTTGCTTCGATATATTTGGCTAGCTCTTTGCTGTCCATAGTTATTGGTTATTTTTTAAATCGGAATAATTAAACCGCAGAGAACGCAGAGAACGCATAGGAAGAGAACAGAGAGATGAATAATTCGGATACCAACTAATCTAATATTATAGGACTTTTGAAACGGCTTAAAAAAGCTCTCATTTTTCCCAGTCGGTTGCAAGCGACTTGAGCTTTGAGCCAGGGGTTAAAACCCCTGGCGGACTAACGAACTGGCGGACTTTTCAGCTAAGATGTCTCCCGCCAACATCTTTTACCTATAATCCGAAGTCTGAATATTCTTGAGCTTCGCCGCATATTTCATGCCGTATTCCGGGCGACAGAAGCGATCGATCTGAGACTCAAAGAAAGCTCGATTTGCCTTCAAATGCTTTGGATTCGGGTCATCTAAAGGATACAAAAGAGCAGTCCGCAACGCTTGAATCACCGCCGAAGTAACGCAGTACATCGAGCGCTGAAATGTCACCCCAATTTGATTGAGGATATCATCTTCGCCGCGACAGCGCTGTTTGTAGAAATCCATCAAATAAGGCGGCAGGAAATGCAGCATATCTTGTGCTAGCAAAGTCGGCGGAATTCCCGCCGTACCTACCGGGAATTTGTCTGCATACAATACTCCGAAGTGAAAGTCTTTTTGGTCGTCAGGAACTTCCTTAGCTTGAGCGTTGTAAGATTTGGTGCCTCGGAACGGGGAAGTGCGGTAAAATACAGCTTCCACGTAAGGTAACGCTGCTTCATACAGCCAAGTGAAACCTTTAGATTTGGGGATGATTTCGTAGGTTTCGCCGTCGATTTGAACGTGGTGGTAAATCGGACGACCGGCGATCGCAAAAATGCCATTTACTAGGAAATCCATAGCTTGGGGGACTGTGGTAACTTTCCCTTCGTCGTACAAGTCGGAAACTTCAAAAAACACCGGTGCCATTACTTCCCAGAATAAACCGAGATTGCTGTAATAAGACATTTGGCGGCACTGTTCTAAAAACATTTCGGGAAATGCTTTGTGAAGTGCCAGCATAAACGGGTCTTTTTTGAAGTAAGCTTTAATTGCGCGATCGGCATTAGCCTTATATTCGTCACTGTCCAAATAAGGATCGAATTGATTTGTCGGCACGTACAAGCCGCGGTGCCAAAGCATTGACCTCATGCACTCTTCCGCAAATTCCATGTTAATGCGATCGTGCCACAAATGGTGCACAAATCGAGGGAGTTTACCAGTTTCTCCCTTTTCCATGAACTCCAAAAGTTCCGGGTGAACACTTCCAGTCCCGCGCCAAATCCGCAAATCTGCACCGTCGCCTGCATAGTGATTTTGTAAATCTAAATACTCTTGCGGTAAAAAGTATTTAAAGAAAGGAAGCGGGTGTAAAAATACTCGTTCGGCGATGTAAAGCAAATCCCGCCAGTAGAAATCCATCGGCACCGCGTAGGCTTTCCAAATAGCGATAATTTGCATCAGATTTTCCGGCGTATCTGGAATCATCGCGCCGCCAGCTTCTAGCCTGTGAATTATTTCGGCAAATTCGTGCTTGGAAGGAGGTAGTTTAGTTGCTGGTTTATTAGGAGTTTGTACCATTGTTTCTTCCTTTGATTGAGTGAATCTAAATATTTTGAATTATTGCAAAAAGCTGCGGTTCTTTAACGGGTTTTCCGGCTCTGCTTGGGAACCGATATCCAGGCAAGAGCCGGAAAATTGGAGGCAGAGCCTCCGGATCTGCGTTACCAGGCAGATCCTGGCAACGAGTAAATTCTCTTAGTCAGCAGAGATGGAGTTCGTTTTTGTAGATGCGATTTCCATACCCGAGTTTTCCAGGGGATAGCTAATAGCAACTTGAGCATTTCTGTCGGCAGGCAGAGTTGCAACGATCGCATTTGTAGTGGATTCGCTCCACTTTAGCAGCCAAGCAGGTTGAATTCCCAACACAAAAATGATGCCTGCCAAAACCAGCGCCGGCATATTTTCAGCAAACGTAACTGGAGGGTAGTAAGCCGTGGCATTGTCCAACTTCCCAAAACAGGTGCGGTTGAGCAGAATCACAAAGTAAACTGCTGTTAAACCCGAAGCTAAAATGCAGACTAAAGTTGGAATTGGAAAGATCGAGAAACTGCCTTGAAATACTAAAAATTCGGAAATAAAACCCACCAAACCGGGAATTCCGGCGCTTGCCATACCGCCCAAAACTAACAGGGAACTGGCCGTGGGTAAACCCCGCATCGGGTTCATCAAACCGTTAAGCACGTCCAAATCCCGCGTGCCAACTTTGGTTTCGATGATACCTACCAAATAAAATAGCAAAGCTAAAATTAAGCCGTGGCTTACCATTTGCCCGACAGCACCGATTAATGCCAGCTTCGTACCCGCGGCGCAGGCAACGAGGATGTAGCCCATATGCCCGATCGAACTATAGGCTACCATGCGCTTGATGTCTTTTTGGGCGATCGCGCTCAAAGCCCCGTACATCACGCTCACAGTCCCGATAATCGCTAAAACGGGAGCTATAATCGACCAAGTTTCGGGAAACAACTGCAAGCCGAACCGCACTAAACCGTAAGTTCCCAACTTCGCCAAAATCCCTCCCAGCAGAATTGCTGTTGCTGGCGAAGCTTCGACATAAGCATCCGGTAGCCAAGTGTGCAGCGGCACCAAGGGAATTTTAATTCCCAACCCAATTAGCAAAATTGTTAGCAGGATTAACTGCAAATTTCTCGGCAATTCTTGAGTGGTAATCGCACTGTAATCGAAATTTAAAGAACCGCTCAGCCAAGCCACCCCCAAAAATGCTGCCAGCACTAAAAGTCCCGAAACTGCCGTGTAGATCAAAAACTTCATGGCAGCGTATTCCCGCTGCTTTCCGCCCCAAATCGCAATCAACAGGTAAAAAGGAATTAATTCTACTTCGTAAAACAGTACAAACAGCAGCAAATTTTGAGACATCAAAGCTCCGGCAATACCAGCATTGATCAGCAAAATCAAAGCATAGTAAAGCTGGGGGCGCTCCATCTTTTCGCCAGTGCCGTAAATGACTAATAGCGTCAGCAAAGCACTTAAAACCAGCAGCGGCAAGGACAAGCCGTCAATGCCCAAGTTGTAGCTCAAACCTAATTGCGGAATCCAAGGTAAATATTCTTGAAATTGCAATCCCGAATTGGCTGGATCGAATTGAGTCAGCAGCCAGATATTCAAAATGAAAATAGCTGCCGCAAAAGCCGAGGCTATTGAACGCAGACGCATCCCATTGATATTTCCGGGCAGGAAACCGACTACCGCAGCGCCCAACGCGGGCAACCAGAGCAAGGCACTAAGCATAATGTGTGAAGAGTGAAGAGTAATATCAATTCCGCTTGCACCGGAATGATTGTTGACGGTTGAGGGTTGACAGTTAACTAGAATTTACTATTCCGATGCTAACTTATTTGATATTAAATATCAATTTGGCAGCTCTTTCTGGTTTGATAGTTTGAGAATTGAAATCTTACTTTTTCCCCAAATTATCAATTTAAAATAGCATCAAGACTCAACCAAAATATTGACTGCACCCGTGTCTAAATCGTAATACCCACCCACAACTTTCAGTTTATTCTCCGCAATTAACTGAGAGATAACTGGAGAGGCTTTCAACTTGTTAGCTTGCAGCACAACATTGGCTTTGCAGGCATTTTCTAGCTTGTCGCCTGCTTGGTTTTTCGAGCTTTCTACAGCAGGCTTAATCGCGTCGAGCAAACTGCCAATCTGACCGGGAACTTGAGCTCCTTTAATGGTTGCCTCTACCGCACCGCAACGTTTATGCCCGATTACCACAAGCACTTTTGCTCCCAGTACCAGCGTGCCAAATTCCAGGCTGCCAATTTCTTCTGGGGTAGCAACATTTCCGGCCACGCGACAGACAAATAAATCACCCAATCCTTGATCGAAGATAATCTCGGAAGGAAAGCGGGAATCTGCACAGCCTAGAATAGCAGCAAAGGGTTTTTGAGATTTGGCAACTTCGGTGAGGCGCCCAAAGTCTTGGTGGGGATTTTGGCGTTTGCTCTCAACAAACCGTTTGTTTCCGTCGATTAACTCTTTCAGAGCTGCATCGGGAGTTAAGTCAGTTTGAGCAATTGCTGGTTCGGGTGCAGCCAAATCAGCGCCTGCTCCTACTGCGAGTATCCCTGTACCAATAGCACCTGCGACAAATTTGAGGGAATTGCGTCGGGAAAGATTGAATTGTCTGTTATTTGGGTTCATTGATGTTTCCTGGTTGTATCGAGTTTGAAATCTTTGTTCAAGACTTCATGTTTTTAAGATTTTAGATTAAAATTGTCACCTAAAACCTTAACTTTTATATCTTTTTACCCGCCTACAATCAGCGACAAGCGAGCTAGCAGTGGCCAGCTTATCAGCAGTCCCAAAACGGCCACTCCGAACAGAATTGTCAAGGCGTAAAACTGAGTTTGACCGTTAACGTTGTACTTGAGGCTTTGCCCGCCAAAAACCGTTGCAAAACCGATTAAGTTCGCGAATCCGTCAACAATATTGCGATCGAACCAGGAGATGATTTGAGCAACTAAACCGACTGCAAATATCACTGTTACCCGGTAAAGTTGGGCAGTGTAAAAGTCGTAAGCAAAAAAGTCTTGCAAAGCTTGAGAACCGATTCGTACTGGTTTTTCCCATTTGTCGTTCATGTAAACAAATGCTCCGGCACCGATGCCGATCGCGGTTGACAAAACTAGCAATCCAGTTGCGGTATAATTCAAACTTGCCCCAGGCAATAAATGCCACGCAGCCAGCAAGTGCGGAACGTGCAAAGTAAAGCCCATTAAAACAGTCATCGGCAAGATAAAAGGCCAGTGAACTTCCGGCGAGCGTTCCGTCATTTGCTTTGGTTTGCCACCGAAAACTAAACCGAAGACGCGCACCAATCCAAAAGCAGTGACGCCGTTTACAAACAGCACTATTCCTAACAAGAAAGGGTGAGTTTGCCAAAGCCCGGATGTGAAGTCTTCTAAAGCCCAGAAGCAGCCGAAGGGCGGTAGTCCCACCAATCCAGCGCTACCGACAATAAACGATATTGCCGATATTGGCCGCTTTCCCCACAAACCGCCGAGAGCTCGGACATCCTGAGTGACGCTGTTCCAAACTACCGAACCGATACTCATCACCAACAAACCCATTGCCAAGGTGTAGGCAAATATCAATGTCAGGGCTGTCTGGGCTTGTCCGGTGCCGACGGCGATAAATACTAAGCCCATGTAAGAGCTGACAATATAGGAAAGCGTGCGCTTGATGTCAATTTGGGCGATCGCAATTAATGAAGCACCAACCGCCGTCGCAGCGCCTACAATAATAGTTGTCTTCAGTCCGATCGGCGACAAAGCAATCACCGGCTGCAACTTAATCAATATCCAAGCACCAGTTTCCACAACTACGGTGTTCCGCAAAATCGTCGCCGGCAGCGGGCCTTCCATCGCCTCATCCAGCCACAGGTGCAAGGGAAACTGAGCGCACTTACCCATCGGTCCGGCAATCAAAGCTAAAGTCAGCAGCGTCGCTACAGTAGGGTCAAGCTTTGCAGTCTGAGCCCAAACAGCCAACTCGTCAAAATTCCAAGTTCCAGCCAGCGGCAGAATTGCGACTACTCCCATCAGCAGGAATAAATCTCCCACCCGCTTTGTTAAGAAAGCGTCGCGGGCCCCTGTCACCACCAAAGACTGATTGAACCACAGCCCGACTAGCAGGTAAGTACCCAAAGTCAGAACTTCCAAAATCATGTAGCTGAAGAACAGGGAATTGCACAGTACCAACCCGCACATCCCGGCTTCAAACAGACCCATCAGGGAAAAGAACCTAGCCCAGCCCCAGTCCATTTCCATGTAACCGAAAGCATAAATCTGCGCCAGCAAGTTCAGTCCGGTAATCAAAACTGTCGCGCCGACGGTGACAGCAGAGATTTCTACGGGAATGGTTAAGTCTAAACCTGCTACATTCAGCCAGGGAATTAACTGGTGTTGTGTCGGTTGGTTCCAGATAGCTGTGAGGGCGATGACGCCGTGTAGGAAAGCGAAGAAGGTTAATATGGCGTTCACATAACCGGATGGTCTTGGCCCCGTGCGGCGGGTAACTGCTGGAAACCACAGTATCGAGAGAACTCCGCCGATGAGTGGATAGCAAGGTATAAACCAAACGGTCTGGAGTAAGATTTGAGCCATTGGCATTACTTGTAAAGGTTACAAAAATTTAAAATTATGAGAATAATTCCCAACGCGCTGACGACAGCAGTGAAAAGCCCGAAGGCAGAAGTAAAGAAAATTTTGGTGTTTGCCTCTGAGTTTCTTCCCCTCGTCAAACCGAGCGCTTCAGAATAGACTTATTAATTTTATATTAAGTATTGCGTTAAATTTTCATATTTCGGATTCAGCATATTTATTTGTACCGATAAACTCTACTTATAGGTATATATAGGCACGGATTGTGTACAAACGAATACTTGTCGATCGTAAGTGCGATCGCACAATGATTTATGGCTCTAAAATATTAAAACCGATTAAAACCGCTCAATCTGCCAAGCTGATTCGGGAAGTTTGGCTTGGCGCTGTCCCATCGCCCTTGCCCTAACATTCAAAAGACCGATCGGCGTATTAAACAAATCTACCAGATCGGCTCGGGCGATCCTCTTCGTTGGCGTAGCCCCCGTAGGGGCGGGCTTCGCTAACGCACTTTTGGCAGCCGCCACCGGAAATTCTTTGAACAGCCACCTAGCCAGCCGGTAAAAATATTCCGCTGTGGTGAATTCTCGCATCAAATCGACACCGTGGAGTTCGTGCAAATATTTATTAGATTCGCCGTACCGATACCATTGACTTTGCAACTGTTTTATTGTATAACGGTGGCGGTGTCGGACGATCGCATTTTCGGCAAAATACATTTTATAGGATGTTTCCCGCAAAATCCGCCAGCACAAGTCAGCATCGCCGCCGCTGGTGAGGTAAGGGCGAAATAATCCTATTTGTTGTAAAACTAGCCTCCGTACAGCTAAGTTAGCGGTTTGACCGTAGGGACAAAAAGGGTGAGCGAGAGTATGTTTTTGAGATAAAGTATTTTGGCGATCGGCGTGTTGTTCTAAGATAGTTTTACCGGGCAATGCGAGTATTTCCCCAGCGCTAATTCCTACTTCTAAGTCAACGAATGGCTTAACTAAATTTTCCAGCCAGTCAGATTGCGGGCGACAGTCTGCATCGGTAAATGCAATGATTTCGCCTGTTGATGCGCGAATTCCTTGATTGCGGGCGGCGTAGGAACTTTGAATCTGATTTTCGGTGAGGTGGCGAATGATTATTTGATTGAAATTGCTTCCTCCCCTTACCAAGGGGGGGAGTGAGGGGGGGTTAGAGGCTGCTGTTTGAAGGATGGTTGAAGTGCGATGGCTACTGTTGTTGTCTACTAAAAGATATTCTACACTGTGTGGCGGATAAGTTTGCGATCGCAGGCACTCAATTAAATCCGGCAAATCCCCCTCGCCGTTGTAAACTGGCACTACCACCGAAACTTGCGGGAAAAACGTTTTGTTGTTCATGGGGAAGGAGGCACAACACGGATTATGACACGGATACACGGATTAATGTTTGTACTTCCTCCTAATGACTACTGACTGCTGACTACGGACTAATTTCTACTGCCGTTCCCTTCTGCACAAACTGATATAATTCCTCAACATCCTTATTTTCCAGCGAAACGCAGCCCAAAGTCCAATTAGATCGATTCTTAATAATATTATCCGAATTAGCAGGTACGCCGTGAATCCCGACTTCACTACCTACACTATCGCCCCATGCAATTATACCATTTTGCTTAGCTTTGATATGTTTGCGCCAAGATTGCTTGGTTGGATAATCCAGCCACAGAAACTTTGACCAACTTTCGTGAGGATACATATCTTTAATTCTAAAAATTCCTTCCGGCGTGCGCGAATCCCCTGCTTTTAATTTATCACCTGTGGGATTGCCGCCAAATACAACAGGATAAGACTTGATTGGCTTTTTATCTGAATATACAGTCAGTCTGTATTTTGATTTTTCAACCAGGATTGAAATTCTAGTTTTATCTAACTTATCCGGTTCGCCTAAAATTTTTGTTAACGACTTGTCGTAGTTTAATAAATTATCTGCCTGCAATTTGGTATGTAAAGTAGTTAAATCATCAGCCGGACAATTATTTAAGCAAAAAACATCTAAAATGTAGGGAATTGGCACAGCATAACCGAGCCTAACGAGTTTCCAGTAAAAAATTGAGCTAGCAGCTAGCAAGAGAAGGCTTGCAGATGAAACCGTTATCCAAATATTGACCCTGATTTTTTTGAGTTCCATTGCATTAACGGGGATATAAATTGTCAAAATTATAACCTCGGACCCTTAAACAGGCAAGATGCCTGTTCCACAACTGCATTCAGTTATTGTGGAACAGGCATCTTGCCTGTTTCTTTCAAGTAGTAGAAAATATCTCTTACATCCCCTGTGTAATCCGTCACGCAATCCCTTCTCAACTGTTGCTAGTCAACATCAAAATCATTAACACTAACGCCCCGTTAGTTATATAAAAAATGCCAACAACCTGAGTTTCTAACCAGCCGCACAACTCTAAATGATGGTGCAGTGGAGCCATTCTTAACAGACGCTTGCCGATTCCATCAGGCCCTTTTGTAGCTTTGTAATAACCTACTTGAGCAATTACTGACAGCGTTTCTACAAAGAAAATCCCGCTGATAATTAATAATATCCAAAGGCTATTTGTTAATAAAGCTACCGCACCCAATGCACCGCCCAAAGCTAAAGCACCTGTATCGCCCATAAACACCTTGGCTGGATTGCGGTTGTGTGCTAAGAAACCGAAACAACTGCCGCTGATGCAAGCGCAAAATATCATTAATTCTGGCGAAGTTGAGGCTACAGATGCGCCCAATCCCAAAAGTGCGATCGCCCCCAAACCTCCCATCAATCCGTCAACACCATCGGTCAGATTAGTAGCATTGCTTTCGGCAACTAGCACAAAACCCGCCAGCGGCCAGAACAGCAAACCTAATGGCAATACCCAACCGAAAGGCAAAGCAACATTCGTAGAAATTGCAGGTTGATGAAACATCAACCACAGACAAAATAGAGCAGCAAAACTTATTTGCAAAGCCAATTTCATCCGAGGTGAAATACCTTTGTTCGACTTACGTCGCAGAATTTGCCAGTCATCAATCCAGCCAATGAAACCGTAAGCTAAAGTTAAAGCCGATACGGCAACAACATCTGAGTTAAACTTAGACCAAAGTAAAGCGACTGCTACCCCCGCAGGTATAAAAAAGATGCCTCCCATTGTCGGCGTTCCCGCTTTTTTCAAATGGGCTTGGGGGCCGTCTTCGCGAATTATTTGTCCTGCTTTTAGTTGCTGGAGTACGGGTACAACTGCATAGCCCAACCCCGACGCAACTAAAGCACAAACAACTAGCGGCATAAATAGCGATGCAGGTAAATTCAAAAATCTATCCGCTGCTACATCTAAACCGATTGCTACAGTGCCTAGCCCCAAACCCAGCAGCAGGAATAAATTCCTGCCTGTAAGTTTGAAAGGCAGACTAAAAGGGATTTTCTCATCCAAAAAGTTATCCATAACACTCCTCACCACACACTATTTGAGAATAAGCAATTGACAATGGGGGAATAGGGTGCGATACAGGAGATTGAGAAATCTCTTAGTTTTTCTTCCCTGTTTCCGGTTGATTTCTTCACCCTTCTACCCGTTATTCTTCGCCTACACTCACATCCTCTTCTACTTCCTCTTCTAAATCATCGTAAGGACTGTCGTCAACTGCCATCAGTTCAGAAATTTCTTCTTCGTGCAGATAGTCGGGTTCTTGAACATCCCTTGCTAACAAGCGATTGTTAGATTCCAACCAGTCTAAAAGAGAAGATTGCTGTTTTAATGGAATTACATCCGCAGGTAAGTGGCGAGGAATTTGACGCAGAGATGGGTTGTACATGATTATCGGTTTTTAAAGACAAAGACGCGATCGAGTGAGGTAACGTTTTGCCGACGAACTGCTCCTTTGATCAAGCACTTGCAAATCGGGCATTTAGCAAGGCTAAAGCATTATACCACAGGCACTGTTTGGTTCCGGATCGGATAAGATGGGAGACCCAAAAGGCGATCGCCCCCAAGCATGGGCATGAGGATAGCACTAAAATCCGCTCTTGCCAATCCTTCTTTAGCCGTAAGCATTGTACTCTAAGACGATCGTCTTTAAGATATCGCGGGACACGCGGCGATCCTATTGTGTAAGCCTCCCTAACGGCAAGGGGTTGATTCACAACAGTCTCCTGGATTTTCATCAAAGCCTGAGCCCGAATGCCCTCTGGCTTCTTCAGTCAACTCTCAAGCAATAAATCTCAGAATGGATACAACGGCAGCGGTTTTATATAACAAAGAGGGCTACCACACCGGAGGCAAAAAACTTCTGGGGCGTCATTCAGCCGGAGAAGGGTTTCTCAAAAGCTTAGTCCAACACGGAACCGCCGACTCTCTCTACTGTTGCGCCGATAGCGAAACAACCTTTAAAGAGTTTTGTTCCCACATCCAACCTTGGCTGCAAAAACCTCGGAAAGTTCGTTGGATTCCCATGGAACGACCGGATTTGCTATCTCAACCGGGCACAATTTACCGACCCGATCCGGTTCTGTCGCAGATGGTTTGGGCGCGCAGATTTGTCGATCAGCGGGCCTACAGCGTTTGCGGCGTTACTCACACGATCGGTACACAATACATCATGGAGGCGATCGGCGATTTGATCACCGCACCCATGCAGCCTTGGGACGCCCTGATCTGCACATCTGCCGCCGTGAAAACAGCAGTAGAAGGAGTTATGACGGAGTGGTCTGAATATTTAGCCCAGCGGAACGGCGGTAAACCGGAAATTTTGGTCAAATTCCCCGTTATTCCTCTAGGAGTGGATTGCAGCGCGTTTCCGCAGGGTGTGGAAGCAGTTAATAGTCGCCACCAACTGCGACAAGAACTCGGCATTTCTCCCGAAGATATTGTTGTGTTATTTGTCGGTCGATTGACTTTTTCTGCAAAAGCTCATCCGGTACCCATGTACATCGCCCTAGAACGGGCCGCACAACAGACAAAAGCCAAAATCCACTTAATTCAAGCCGGTTGGATAGAAGATCCGAGAGAAGAACCCGACTTTAAAAATAGCGCACAAATATTTTGTCCCTCGGTGAATGCTATTTTTTTAGATGGGAGACAGGCGGAAATTAGAATAAATATTTGGTCGGCGGCCGACATTTTCATTTCGCTGTCCGACAACATTCAAGAATCCTTCGGGCTGACACCAATTGAAGCTATGGCGAACGGACTGCCGGCCATAGTCTCCGACTGGAACGGATACAAAGAATCTGTACGCCACGAAATAGACGGCTTCCGCATTCCCACACTCATCCCGCCCCCGGAATCTTGTTTAGATTTAGCCCTAAATTATCTCGACGGCAGCTTAAATTGGCCGACTTACATGGGTCACACTTCCCTCGCCACAGCAGTTGACATTGATGCTTGCACCCTGGCGTTGTGCCAATTAATTGAAAACCCCGAATTGAGAAAGCGGATGGGGGAAAATGCGAGACAAAGGGCGAGGGAAATTTATGATTGGAAAGTAGTAATTGCTGCTTACGAACAATTGTGGCGGGAATTAGCAGAAATTCGCCTTGCGGCACCGGAGTCAGCACCTTTAAAAGCCGGGAAGCCGCCTTATCCCCTAGGCGACGATCCGTTTCGGGTATTGGGTAATTATGCGACTAGAAGTTTAAGCAAGGAGATGATGTTGAGTCTGGGTGCGATCGCCACACCAGAACTTTTAAAGCAGGTACAGACAATTAGGTTTACCAGTTTTGGTGAGGATAGGAGAAGATCTGTTAGCATTCAGATGGAGATATTGGACACAATTAAGCAGGAAAGTGCGATCAGTGTGGGGGAAGTTATCCGACGCTACGTTAAAAACGAGCAAGAATTAGCTTACCTGTATCGGACTCTGCTCTATCTGGTGAAATTTGGTATCTTAGTGATTAGTTGTTAATACTCTGCGGACTCGGCGATTAAAATCGCTACTACACAAAATTTCCTCCCTCTCGCTTGAGACAGAAGAAAAGAGCGGTCTGACTTTTGCCTCACCTTCGATAATTAATCCGTGTATTCGTGTCAAAATCCGTGTCGTGCCTTCCTTATTAAAAAATCATGCTTAGAAAATCTGCACTCTTAGAGATAATTGCTGGTAAAAATCGCGGTTTGCTGGCTACGGCTAGCGACAAACAAGCGATTTTAAGCGCGATCGCCCAATTGGAAGATTACAACCCCACACCACGCCCTGTCGAAGCCGCAGAGCTTTTAAATGGTGATTGGCGGTTATTGTACACCACCAGCCGCGAACTGCTGAATCTTGACAGTTTTCCCTTGGTGAAATTGGGTCAAATTTATCAATCTATCCGGGTCAAAGAATCTAAAATTTACAACATTGGCGAACTTTACGGCTTGCCTTATTTGGAAGGAATTGTCAGTGTAGCAGCAAGATTTGAGCCAACTTCCGAACGGCGAGTGCAGGTGAAGTTTGAGCGGTCTATAGTAGGTTTAAGCAGGTTGATTGGCTATGAATCTCCGGGGAAGTTTATCGATGAGATTGAGTCGGGGAAAAAGTTCGCTGCTGTAGATTTCGGGCTGGATACTGGCGAACAGCAGGGATGGCTGGATATTACTTATTTGGATAAAGATTTGCGGATTGGACGGGGAAATAAAGACAGCGTTTTTGTCTTGACAAAAGAGTGATTTTGTGATGTGTGATTAAGTGCGATCGCTCTTTTACTTTAAAGTTGCAATCAGTCTAAAATGATACCGAGAGGGAGAGAATTATGACATCAACAATCAAAAAAACAATGGGCAAAATTACCACAACGCTGACAATCACGAATCATGCCGATCAAATTCGCCTTGAAGATGGCGCGATTCCTGCCGATCGAGTACGTTCTATTACAATCAAAAATGTGTTGGTAGATACTGGGGCGACTACTTTATGCCTGCCGCAGGATGCGATCGCCCAACTCGGTTTAAAACTCCTGAAAACAGTGCCTGTAGCAACGGCAACAGGCATCGGTACGGCACGCATTTTTGAAGATGCAAAAATTTCATTAATGGGAAGAGACGCGACTTTTGAGTGCATAGAACTGCCCGCAGGAGCCGATCCGTTATTGGGCGTCATCCCGTTAGAAGCATTAGGAATTGAATTAGATTTGCAGAAACAAACACTCGTGCTGTTGCCGCTGAGTCCGACGGCGAGTTATTTAAGAATTTAAACTTAGCATAGGTTGGGAAATAATCTAAAATGCGATCGCCCTTAAATAATCCTCAATTTATCTTTCTTTCATCCGCGTTTATCTGCGGTTAAAAATCAAAAATATATCACTTCTGCAAACAATTCAACACTTACTAAAACCCTCAAATCCATAGCCGATAAAAGCTTCAGATACGATAACCGTTAAAACTTAGCGTTAAGAATTGACAATTGACAATTCTTGTGATATGTGCTTGAATTTTAATGGAAAAGGCGTTAGTACATTCCCGCCAAGAAACTTACTAACGCCTTTTGTGTACTCCTTACGAATACAACACGATTATGTCACAAAACGTTTATCAACAGGGATTCGCAGCGAATCCTCGGGCGATCGCGTACCAAAAACGCCTTTACCCTTGGGCGATCGCCAAACTCATGCCCAGTATGCAGCGGGCGATTGTGGGGCGATTTCGCAGTCGATCGGATGCTGACGGGCACTTGCTGTGTCTGCGTCAACTCATGCCTCAAGCAACGCTTGTCGTAGTCTTTGACTTGCAACCAGACTTAGAAGTACCAATGGTGGCGCCCACAGCAATGCGATAAGCACAAGGATTGCGATCGCCATTTGTAGGGGCGGTGCCCCCGTGCCCGCCCCTTCGTCTGACTGCAAGTCGATCTTTCTTGTATTTTCCTGCTTCTTAAGAATGACTCAGACTCGATAATTCATCCGTGTATCAGTGTAGTGCCTTCCTTCTTCCTTCGGCTATAAATAGCGACTTAAGTTAGGATAAAAATATCCTCAATTTGCTTTTAAATCATGACTTCTACAACTGCCAAATTCATCGTGTCTCAAGTGGGCGAAATTCCCCAATGGCAAGCCGCGACATGGGAAGATTATGTAGCCTCCTGCGAAGATCAATCTTTGGAGGAAGCCAGAATATTTTTTTATGAAGGATATCTTTGGATAGACATGGGTAATGAAGGGCCTCAGCACGCCAGATTTAACGATCTGTTTACTATCATATTTTTCGTGTGGTTTACTACCAAAATAGGACAAACTTTTGATTCTCTCAGCGGTTGTGTAATTGAGAAACCTAAAGTGGGAGCTGGTGCACCAGATAAAGTTTTATACATCGGCGGAGATTTCCACCAATGGCAAAAAGGGGAACCCCGCCGAATTAATCTGAATCAGTCGCGAGTTCCCGATTTAGTCGGGGAGATAGCCGATACTACTTTGGCCAGCGATTTAGATGAAAAAAAGCGGTTATATGCTGCTTTGGGAATTCCTGAATATTGGGTAGTAGATATTAAGGGCGAGAGAGTTTTGGCATTTCGCTTGCAGGAAAACGGGAAATATCAGGAATGCGAAATTTCCGGTGCGCTTGAGGGATTGCCCATTGCTTTGCTGTCTGATACTTTAAAACTTTTGGGTGAGGGAAATGGGACGGCTGCGATGTGGTTTGCTCAACAAGTTGCGAAGTTGTAGAGAGGTTGGCGAAAAGTGCGTGAAGCGTAGCTAATCGCGTAGGGAATCGCTCTTAATTTTTTACACACTTATAGCCTCAATCATAACATATAATAAAAATATATCTGCCCTGTTAATCTGCCATGAATGTACAATCTGTTTCGCGTTATGTAGCACGTCACCCTGAAATCTTGCAAAGCGAACCAATTATCACAGGAACAAGGACTTCCGTTCGGGCGATCGTGGAATTGTGGCGTTTGGGTATTACTCCTGAAGAAATCCCCATGCACTTACCTCACCTGAAATTAGCTCAAATTTTTGACGCGCTGAGCTTTTATTTGGATAACCAGGAAGAAATAAATACTTATATTGAGCGCAATCAAATTCCTGAAGACTTGATTCATCCTGCTGTTAAAACTGCAATGAGAAAACAACTGAAAGTATTGGAATTGTTCGGTACTATTGACTGCGACGAAGATTCTAACTACAAGCAGCAGCAACAAACAATATGAATATCCCTAAATAAAAATGCTCCGACTATCCCAAACCCAACTCAAAATCCTCGAAGAATGCCCCCGCAAATTCCAACACAGCTACCTCGAACTACTCGCCACCACCGCCTCCCCAGAACACAAAGAAAAACTCACATGGGGAAGCCACTTTCACCTATTAATGCAGCAACGAGAACTCGGACTTCCCATTGAATTTATCATCCAACAAGACCCCGAACTGGGACGCTGTGTGGCAGCATTTATCAACACCGCACCCGAACTTTTCGCCAATTCTGAAAATAGCGATCGAGTTTTCCGCCAAGCCGAACACCCCCGCACCCTAATTTTCCAAGACTACCTATTCACCGTTATCTATGACTTGCTAATAGCAGAACCAAACGCCGCCCAAATTCTCGACTGGAAAACCTATCCCCGCCCTCAAAAATCAAAATGGATAGCTGAAAGTTGGCAAACTCGCCTCTATTTATATGTCTTAGTAGAAACCAGCGACTATTCCCCCGAACAAGTTTCCATGACATACTGGTTTGTACAATTGCAAGGAGAAGAACCGCCCCAAAAACTCACATTTTATTACAACCAAACAGAACACGATCGCACAAAACAAGATTTAACTCATCTATTGCAGCAGCTAACCGACTGGCGACAGCGCTATACCGAAGGCGGCGAATTCTTACCCCAAGTAGAAATTAGTTCCAATCTTTGCGATTCCTGTCAATTTGCCACTCGCTGCAATCGCACAACAGACACAAAAATTACCTCACCCGATCTTCTCGCAGAAACTCCTACTGATTGGCTGCCAAATCTTGCTATAATCGATGAAATATTTATTTAATTCAAATCTTGTACTATGCAACTATTAGTCGCCCGGTGGGGGCGGGTTTATAGATATTGTGGATGTGAATGAAAGATTGTTGGTGAACCCGCCCCTACAGGAATTAATGAAATAACTTATGACAGAACTACTTCAAAACTGGCAAAATCAACCCCTATCCCAAACCCCAGATTGGCTGATTCAAGCTGTCAGAAACCACGCACCAGAACTCCCCGGAAACTATGCCGCCACACTTCTCTGGTACAGAGGAATTCACAACCCCGAACAAATACCCGGTTTCTTAAATCCCCAACTTTACCAACCAGCAAGTCCCTTTGAATTCGGACTAGAAATGAACTGGGCGATAGAAAGAATCCAGCAAGCACGAAACAGCGGCGAAAAAGTAGCAATTTGGGGAGATTTCGACGCCGACGGCATTACCTCAACTTCCGTACTTTGGGACGGACTGGGAGAATTTTTTGCTCAAAATGACCAACTAACTTATTACATTCCCAACCGCTTAACCGAATCTCACGGACTCAATATCCCAGGAATAGACGCCTTAGCAAAATCGGGAATTAGCTTAATTATTACCTGCGATACCGGCAGTACAAACATCGCTGAAATCGAATATGCGACTAGCTTAAACATAGATACAATTATCACCGACCATCATACATTACCTGACGATCGCCCGCCAGCTACAGCCATTATCAATCCCCGCTACTTTCCCCCAAACCACCAACTATTTAACCTTTCAGGAGTGGGAGTAGCTTACAAATTAATTGAAGCATTATATCACACATTACCAGATATTCCGCAGCGCCCGATCGCAGATTTATTAGAATTAGTGGCGATCGGCTTAATTGCCGATTTAGTCCAACTCACAGGAGACTGCCGCTACCTAGCACAACTCGGAATCGAACAACTGCAAAAACAACTCACAAATCCCACCCGCCCAGGAGTTGCCAAATTGCTCGAACTGTGCAAAAGATCGGGCGATCGCCCAACCGACATTTCCTTCGGCCTCGGCCCCCGAATCAACGCCGTCAGCCGCATTCAAGGCGACGCCAGCTTCTGCGTAGAACTCCTCACCAGCCGCGACAAAAAACGCTGCGAAGAACTAGCAAATTTAACCGAAATTGCCAACTCCCGGCGCAAATCTTTACAAAAAGATGTTGCCAAAGATGCCGCCAACAAATTAGCCAAACTCGACCTTTCAACTACTAGCGTCATCGTCCTCAGCGACCCCCAATGGCCCGTAGGAGTATTAGGATTAGTAGCAGGACAAATCGCCCAAGAATACGGCCGCCCCGTAATTTTATTCAGTACAGAAGGAAGCGAACAAATTAACGAAAATTCCCCGGAAATCCAATTTACCTCCTTATTAGATTCAGAATCACCAACACTTTCCCCATCCAAAATTGCCAGGGGCTCCGCCCGTTCCGCCAATCAAATTGACCTTTACCAATTAGTCAAAGACCAAGCGCATTTATTGCACAGATTTGGCGGTCATCCCTTCGCCGCCGGATTGAGTCTCCCCGTTGAAAATATCCCCCTATTTACCGATGCGGTAAATCAGCAACTGCGGCAACAATACAGCACAGATAGTTTAACAGCCGCCCCAGTTCAAGCAGACCTGAAAATTACTGTCTCCGAATTAGGCAAAGACTTATTTCAAGAACTAAAATTGCTCGAACCGTGCGGGATGGGAAATCCCGCACCAAAATTGCTGATTGAAAACTGCTGGTTTGAAAATCTCTGGAATCAAAAAATCAAGGATTTGAAAGGGCAAAAAGTAGAATATATCAAAACAGAATTTACAATTAGGGATGAATCTAGCGATATGGGATTTCCCGGCATTTGGTGGGGACACAATCAAAACGAAGTTCCCCAAGGCCGCTGCGATGTCACCGTTGAACTCGATTTTAATACTTACAAATCGCGGTATGAAGTGCGCCTGGTAGCAGTGCGGGAACGCACGGAAGAAAACCAAATCAATTCGCCCACTAAAATAGATTGGATTGTAGACTGGCGCAATAGAAATAATGATGAAGAGTTGTTAGCAGCCAGCACAAACTTAGAATCTCCAGTGCCGATCGACAATCTAGTTTACAATTCCGAAAATGTCGATCGCGAAAACTCGATCGTCCTCAAAGAATGCCCCGCAAGCTGGGACGAACTGCGGATCTGGTTTCGGCAAGCACAGCATACTCAGAAAAAACTCGCGATCGCCTACACATTACCCCCACTCGTACCCCCACAGCAAATCTGCCAACAGCTAATCGGCATCGCCAAATACCTCAGCCGCACCAACAAACCCGTCACCCGACAACAACTCCGCCAGAAACTCGGCATCAGCGACACCTCCCTGCAACTAGGGTTCAAAACCCTAACATATCTCGGTTTCAAAATCAATTATCGCGATCGAGCTTTCCACATCGCCAGACAACCCGAAACCACACAGCAGCAAGACGCGCCCCATCAAATCCCCAAACCCTTATTAGATAGTCAATCCATCCAATCCTCGGTGCCAAATTCCCCCATAGCCGCCCGTTTTGCAGCGCAATTCCTAGCAGCAGTTTCCGAAGAACAATTCCGGCGGAAATATTTCTGTGAAGTACCTCTTTCCACCATTGTGTCGATCGCCCGAGAAACCGTTTTCCAAGAAGATTCTACAGCAATTCCCTTCTAACTGAGATATTGCACCATTCTCAAGAACGAGCCGGAGAGCCCGTTCCACAAAGAATGAATTTTCTTGTGGAACAGGCCGAAAAGCCTGTTCCTAAACAAGTAATTGAGAATGGTGCAATATATGAGTTCTAACTGAGATATTGCACCATTATCAAGAACGGGCCGGAGAGCCCGTTCCACTCATCAGATAACTTTTGTTATGGGGTACGCACGCTGTTACCACCGGTGGGGCTGGCTTTTGGGCCCCTGAAGCGAGAGAAATTTTTGTCGATTGGGCTGAAGAGGCATATTCCTGACACGGATGCAACATCTCAGTTCTAAGAAATATCTTACTTCTGAATTCATCCCGATAAAATAAGGCATAGGGCAATGGGGGTTATCCGTTGCGAGTCAGGCCCAAAACTCATAACTCCTAACTCACAGGCCAAAACCCAAAACTCCCCACCGCCAAACTCGATCGCCCATCTCCAATTTAAAACCCCTATGCTTCTCTGTCCCCGCTGCCAATTTGAAAATCCCAATCCAAACAAGTTTTGTCAACAGTGCGGAAATTCCCTAATTTACAAACCTTGCCACGAATGCGGTGCCCAAGTCGCTTTTAGCGCCGCATTATGTCAGAATTGCGGCGTCGCAACAGGTCAAGTGTGGCGGGCCATTATCTGCGGTCGATCGAATTTTCCAGCAGTCGAACCAGACGAGTCCACCCTACCCCCAGCCGAGTTTCCCCAAACACCAGACATCGTTCCAGAAACCGCATCGCCCCAAAACTCTGCTGAACCAATCACAGACAGCATTCAAACAGAAATAACCACAGACGCACCCCCAATAGCCGTAGAACCAACTTCTCCACTGACCGAAGTCGCCGAATTCAGCAGCCCCGAAATTGACCCTGTGGTAGCCGTGGGGGCGATCGCACCAGCATCCTTTCAAACAACAGAAAAAAGCTCTACTACAGCACCAGAGCGCGAAATAACCCCATCTGAGCAGCATTTTACAACCGCACCACAGCCTCAACCAATCCAGGAAGCAACCGAAAACCCCGACAGCCCAAACATAGCTGACACCTCCCCTCCATCTCCAGAATTCCCCATCCCCAATTCAGAATATTTAGTCCCTTCCCAGCCAGCCGGAGCTTATTTAGACGCTCAGCAGCGCTACCAACTCCTAGAAACCGTGCCGCCGAGAAAGCGCTCAGACACAGTAGAAGTAACAGTATTAGACTGTCAGCCACTAGAAATGTCACCCCTCAAAGCCATGCTAGCAGCCAACTCTGCCAGCGTCGCCAGACGAACATCCCCATATAGCGCAGCAATAAAACGCGGAGAAAATTCAACCAATCCCGCCTTAGCAGAGCTCTGCCAAGGCATAGCTGAACCTTATCTGGCACTCCGGTGGCAATTCTCTCAAAACCTGCCAGTCATTCACGATAGCTGGTCAGACAACGAACAGGCAGTGCTGCTGCTAGAAGACTGCTCCCAATGGCCGCTGCTGGTAGAACGCTGGATTCAACCCGAAACTTCCACCCAGCAAATTTTATACTGGCTGCACGAAATGACAGAACTGTGGGCTGCCCTAGAACCCTGGCGCTGTCGGCAAAGCTTGTTGGAACTGACAAATTTGCGAGTCAACCCCGACTCTTCCTTCTCCTTGGCTTCTTTGCGACTGCAATACCTCTATCCCGAACCCGCCGGCTCAAACCTGCAACTGGTAGATTTGGGGCAACTGTGGCAGGTAATATTTAGCCAGTCCGATCATCGCACTCAGTTTGGGGGCTTGCTCGAACTGCTGCAACAAATGTACAGAGGCGAGATTAACACAATCGAAGAATTGCGATCGCGCCTAGAAACAGTTCCCCTCGAACTCCAACCCGCACCTTCACCAAGCTCAACCCCGACACGCAGGCATTACCGCAGCCCCGACGAGTCGCCCCCCGAGGTTGGCGAGGTCTTAACCCAGCCCATGCCACTCCAGATTTACAGCTTAGAAGATGCAGGCCTCACCGATGTTGGTCGCACGCGCGACCACAACGAAGACTTCTTCAGCATCTGGACTCAGCTCAACAAACTCGAAAGCTCCTTCGGTCGCATCTTTCAAACCAAAGGGCTTTACATTCTCTGCGACGGCATGGGCGGACACGACAGCGGAGAAGTAGCCAGCCAACTAGCCGCTGAAACCCTCAGAGAATTCTTTCAAACCTGTTGGGAAAATCAACTACCTCCGGCAGACACCATCCGCGAGGGAGTCCTGCTAGCCAACAAAGCCATCTTTGAAATCAATCAAAAGGACGGACGCTCCGGCAGCGCCCGCATGGGTACAACTCTAGTCGCAGTCTTAGTTCAAGACACCCACTTCGCCGTTGCCCACGTCGGCGACAGCCGCCTCTACCGACTGAGAAAGGGACAAACCCTAGAAAAAATCACCTCAGACCACGAAGTAGGCCAGCGCGAAATAAAGCGCGGAGTTGACCCGGAAACTGCTTATGCCCGTCCCGACGCCTATCAACTAACTCAAGCCATCGGCCCGCGAGACAGTAATTTTCTCAAGCCTGACGTGCAGTTTTTAGACTTGTGCGAAGATACCTTATTAATTTTGGCCTCCGACGGTTTGACAGATAATGATTTGTTGGAAACTCACTGGCAGAACACTCTCGAACCTCTTTTCAACCCCCAAGCTGATCTCGACCAGGGAGTTGCCCAGTTGATTGAACTCGGCAACAAACGCAACGGTCACGACAATATCACGGCAATTATCATTCGGGCGCAGGTAGGCGCATTTCGATTTTAGAATTTGGATGCTGCCAACTTTTCCAAAGGTGGCGCCTTTCCCCCGTGACTGCCTGGGTTAAACCTGCAATTGTTGCAGAAAAAAAAAACAGCTTCTGCCGTTTCCAGGCAAGGCTTTACTGCTCGCTCTGTTCTTAGGTATCCGGTGTTAAAACAGCTTCGGTTTGAGTGAGCAAAAACTGATTACAGACCCATACTATTGCAGACAAGCGGTGGAGTACCAACCATTTATCCGTAGCTTGAATTTTGAGACTATGTTCAGGGAATCTACCGGAAAAAGTTGCTTGATAGTAAGTGGATTCATCATAGTTGAAAGAGCTTTCACTTACAAAAATAGTTAGTCTAATGAAAAAAAAATCAACTAAAATGAAGTGAGTCTGCAGGCTGGCTAATGCGAAATCTGTTTTATACTCGATCGCTATCGTGGCAAGGTGGGCATAGGTGGGAAGTGTCCGCTCTACATATATATGTGGAGCTGACATCACAATCTGCTGCTACATCAAATTTACGTAAAAGTTTAGCGATTGTTTACCTTATTTTTGTTGTGGCAATTGTTAAATCGATCGACTGTGTTTTAAGGAGCGATCGACTCCTCAGAAATTTTACGAATAATTGTTCCCCAAAAACTATTGATTACTTATTGTTTATGAAATCTTTAATCATAATCAGGATATTATAAAGTTTTCCTGAAACTAACGTGTGAAGCTCATAATTAATTTTTAATTTCTAATTTTTCAAAGCCCTACGCCCCTAATCTGTAAATTCCCGCCAACTCTCACTGCCACATCAGGGAGTTCAACCACATCAATCGAAAATGCTGCTGACTCTTTTAGATCCAGAAAAACAGACCCCCCTGCAACAGTGGAGTTTCGAGAGCGAATCCATTATTCGCATCGGCCGCTCTCCAGAAAATCACGTTGTGATCCCCAATGCTCTAGTGTCGCGGCAGCATCTGGAATTGCAAAGAGTTAATAGCGGGAGATCCAGCCAGTGGTACTTAGTCAATTCCGGGACAAATGGCACTTTGGTGAACGGTATTCTCATGTCTCAGGGTTGGATATCCGACGGTGCCCTGATCCAGTTGGCGCGGGGCGGCCCAATTCTGCATTTCCAAGCTATTACTATTGAACTGGGTGGCAAAATTGAGGCGAACCCCACCGTCAATCTCGCGGTACCAAGGTGTACCCACGCGGGAAACCCGCCGGGGAATTTATTCTGCATCCACTGCGGCGAACCGATTAAAGTCGATCGCACGGTGCGTCACTACCAAGTGCTGCGAACTTTGGGCCAAGGCGGTATGGGGACAACGACTTTAGCCTGGGATCGAGATAAAGCGAAAGCTCAACAACCCGGAAGTTCCCCCGCAGCTTCTCTGGTAGTCCTCAAGGAAATGAATGCTGACATGGCTCAAATAGTCAAAGCTCAAGAACTATTTGAACGTGAAGCTAAAACTCTCAAGGCCCTCCACCATCCGGGAATTCCTCAGTTTTTTGACTTTTTTGTGGAAGGGGGCAAAAAATACTTGGTGATGGAAATGCTCCACGGCGAGGATTTAGAAAAACGCATCTACAATCGCGGGCCTGTTGCTCCCCAACAAGCAATAGAGTGGATGATCCAAACCTGTGATATTTTGGACTACATTCACTCTCAAAAACCCCCGATCGTCCACCGGGATATTAAACCTGCTAATTTGCTGGTGCGCCACCGCGACAATCGCATTACAGTGCTGGATTTTGGTGCAGTTAAAGAAATCGGCACTCCTCCGGGCACTCGCATCGGCGTTGAAGGCTACACCGCACCAGAACAAGACCGGGGACAGCCTCTCCCTCAGTCGGATTTATATGCTATTGGGCCTACTTTAATTTTTTTGCTGACGGCCCAAAGCCCTCAAAACTTTTACGTGAAAATAGCTGGAGGTTACGGGTTTAAGCTCGAAAATATTCCGACGATCGCCCCCAAGCTGCGGGACACCATTTTGCGAACCACGGCAGCTAAGCCTGGGGATCGCTTTCAAACTGCTCAACAATTAGCTCGAGCTTTAGCAGCTTCCCTTTAATAGAAGTCAGAAGTCAAAACTCAAAAGCCAAAAGTCAGAATTTATTAGGAAGAGGGCAAAGGGAAGAGGGAAGAGGGAAGAATTTAGCAACGGAAATTTATGAAAGAAAATTTACCCGATCGCCTCGAAATTTCTCTCCGACACCCCAGTCCTCCGTCTCCTCTGTTATTCTTCGTCCCAAGCTTCTACAGCTATCAACTCGCTCACGGGGTCTTGCATAGAAAAATCAAACTCTAGCAATTGCTGTTTCCAGTACGGCCATTCGTCGCCGTAAAGCAGAGCAATTTTCCAAATACTGTCTGTCGGCTTGATAATGTCAGACGTGACGAGAGAATGCACCTGACGCTGGAACTTAACCATCGGCTGTATAACCTGCTGGCTCATAATACCTCTTGAATTGTTTAAATTTTGTGTAATTACCACTTCCCAGCTCTCACTTTTTACCGCAGTTTCGCCAAGATACGTGTAGATTTTTGTCGGGAAGCTACATATTCAACTTGTAGCTTAACAGAGTTCGTTTTGACAAGGGCCTATAAGCAGGACTGAAGAGTCAAGACCGACTTCAAAGAATTAATCATCTGTGAACAAACCAGGCGTTCAACGGAGTACCCTTAGTACGCAGGCTTCGTATTTCCTTTTTTGCAAAGGCTTTTTATAGTGAGGTAGTTCCACCCCCACTGACTAATACAGTACCAGAGTATTTCCAGATTATCAATGGGTATACAGAAATAATTGTCGGTTTCCGTACCTACACCCGACGCTTCTGGAAATCCCTGCGGTAATTTATTCGGGGTACTTCGCGCAGCGCTCAGATTAATCCCCTCTAAATATACCGAGGGACTTCCCGGCTGGTAGTTAAAATGTCCCGCTATATGCTGTTGATCGACAGTGGGAGGTTGGCCGCCTCGATTGTTTCCACATCGTTGTTTCCACATAGTGGTAGATGCAAGGGCTGCGTTCGGCTTGTTCTTGACAAGGCTGAGTTTGCGTAGGAGAAACTCCAACTACTGCGCTTTGGCTGCTACAGCGTAATTTCCGCTTTCCTGCGGGTAAACCACACCTGTTTCACCTTCGACGCTGGGTTCGCTGTGAGAGTGGGGTCTGAGCTAGATAAACTGATTATAACTCTACTCACCGCAAAAGCGATCAAAATTTGTTGGATACTGTTGATCGCCACCCCTAAATGTCTATCGAACATTCAAAGGCGACAGCAGGGCGGGCGTACAAGCAAGTTCCAAACCCATCGTCCGTCCTGATTGAGTCAATCTAAAATCTCAAATCTCAAATCTAAAATTGTATGACTTGGACAAGGCGACACATTCTCACTCTGGCTGATTTTACCTCGGACGAATACGATACGGTGCTGCAAACAGCAGCCAGTTTTCGGGAGGTGCTCGGCCGCCGCACGAAGAAAGTGCCGGCCCTGCAGGGTCAAGTGGTCGCGAATTTGTTTTTTGAACCTTCTACCCGGACTCGCAATAGTTTTGAGTTGGCGGCGAAGCGGCTGTCAGCGGATACGCTAAATTTTACCCCGGGAAGTTCTTCTCTGACGAAGGGGGAGACTATTCTGGATACGGCTAAGACTTATCTGGCGATGGGAACGGATTTGATGGTAATCCGGCACGAACAAGCTGGAGTTCCCAACACGATTGCTTCGGAAATGGATCGCTTGGGGTCAAGAGTCAGCGTTCTCAATGCAGGAGACGGCCAGCACGAACACCCATCGCAAGGTTTGCTAGACTTATTTACTATTTGTGCTCTGTTAGATACCGAACGTCCGCGGCTGGAACTTTTAGCGGGCAAAAAAATTGCTGTGGTGGGCGATATCTTGCATTCGCGGGTGGCTAGGTCTAATATTTGGAGTCTAACGGCTTCTGGGGCAGAGGTTCATTTGGCCGGGCCGCCAACTTTGCTACCGCTTTTGTTTGCTGAGTGTGGCGATGGTAGGGAAGGTAAGTTATTTTTGCATTGGCAGCTTGAACCTGCTTTGGCGGATGCTGATTTTGTGATGACTTTGCGGCTGCAAAAGGAACGGATGAGCGACCATTTGCTGCCTAGTTTACGAGAGTACCATTCTTTGTACGGGATTACGCGCGATCGGCTGAAACTCTGCAAGCCGGATGTGAAGGTGTTGCACCCGGGCCCAGTTAATCGTGGCGTGGAAATTAGTTCGGATTTGATGGACGATGCCCAGTTTAGCCTGATTTCTCAGCAAGTTACCAGCGGCGTGGCGGTGCGGATGGCATTACTTTATCTAATCGGCGGGGGTAAAGTTTAGGCTGTTAGTTGTTAGTCATGAATTTTGGATATTCCATGATTTTCAGGATCGCCTCTTTACAATAATCGTTACCCGGTCAGACCGAGTAACGATTAAAACTCTTTCTAGAAATGTAAAGTGCTCTAGTTAAGAGTTAGGAGATCCAGGAAGTAGACACCCAGCCACCACCTTTGAGTTGGGCCCAGCCGTTTTTGTAACGACCGGTCAATTTTACGTGGTCTCCATAATATAACTTGCCGATTACATGAGAACAGCCATTGGGACGGTGGCGGATATTCAGTCGGCTGCCATTCGTGACAACTTTGGCGTAGCTGTGATGGCTGTGATGGGCGCGATGGCCACAGCGTTTGTAGCAACCTGCGGCTTGGGCTTCGCCACCGACACTCAGAACAGATAGGGCTACTGCCATACCTGCAACGCCTATCCATGCAGAATTAGGAATTTTCAAGCCCAGTTGGTCTAACGACTTGACTTGGAGTTCGGACTCTGGAGATTCATAAGCAACAAAAGAGTGGCTCAATGCTAGTGCTTCCATAGTTTCCTCGTGATTGTTGTTAACCTTTCTTGGTGCAGACTCAGGTCAAAACCTCAATTAACAGCCCAAATTATTAACTTATGTTTCATAAAAGCCACAAAAGGGCGTTAAGGTCTTGCTTTTGCCGAGTATTGGCTAATGTTCCTGAACCTTGCACAGGTATATCATGTCATTGATGTAGCTTTCCGGAACAAAAAAATAAATAAAGTTTACATCGACTGCTAAAAATTTTGCCGACGCGGATCAGAACTCCGGGCGGAATTAAACTTAACTGTGTCATTCCAAAGGGAACGAAGTTATCGATTGGGGTTGGGGATTGCTTGTACTGAGTTGCGAAGGACACTACTTATTTTGGTGCTTATTGATTGAATTGCTACAGCAATATCGGCAGTTAATTCGATCGAACAAGCATCCGGCTCGTCTTCAAGCACAATCTTAATTTGCTTGGGGTCAGTCATAGTGTAGCCGATCGCACTGGTGCAGAAGTTCGGGGCGATGGCGTCGGGCCAGGGCCCGTGCTACGAGATTTGGCTCAAGACTAACCACCCCGTTTCCCGGACAAGGATGCAAGATTGATCGCGACTTGATTTGTGTCAAGATCAATTAACTTATCCAGCACCTCTTCTTTAGCAATGAACTCCTTCGCTGCACTTTCGATCGGCACAATTCCTCAACGCCATGAATCAGACAGCTTCGCCATTACCTTAGCGCCGTTGTCTTTAGAGGAAATATACGCTTTGGCAGATGACCCCGCGAACGGAGCCGTGGTAATGATGAGCGGTACAGTCCGCAACCAAACTGACGGTCAAGCTGTAGTTTCCCTAGAATATCAAGCCTACGAACCGATGGCCGTGCGAGTATTCCAGCAAATTGCTACTGAAATCCGCCGCCAGTGGGCCGATGTTAATCGGGTCGCTATTCACCACCGCGTCGGACACTTGCAGGTGGGCGAAATCAGCGTACTGGTGGCTGTTGGCTGTCCCCACCGGGACTCAGCCTTTGCAGCTTGCCAGTACGCCATAGATACGCTCAAACACAATGTACCGATTTGGAAAAAGGAACATTGGGCAGACGGTTCTAGCAGTTGGGTTAGTATAGGAGCGTGCGAGGTTGTTGGGCATTAGTAAGCAGTCATTGACTGTCTGATGACTCAAGCCGATCGTAGTTTGCGAGTGCGGGAACCCATCGGGATCTGCTAACGTCAACAAATGTGGAATGTTCGATGAGCCAATTCCACCGATGAGCGACTTTATTTCCCTGTCCTGGTCTGCGGTTGTGGCGACCGTTCAAAGAGTGCAATTGCCAGCCGAAAAACTCTCTAATTATGACTTGGTATTGCGTTGTCAGGAAGGAAATCGACCTGAGAGCACTGCCTTTTCAGAACTGTTGAAGCGGTATCAGTCCCACGTAGACAGGGTACTCTATCACTTGGCCCCTGACTGGCAAGACCGAGCAGACTTGGCTCAGGAAGTGTGGATTCGGGTCTACCGCAATATTAACCGCTTGCAAGAGCCTGTTAAATTTCGGGGCTGGCTGAGCCGCATCGCCACTAATTTGTTTTACGATGAGTTGCGGAAGCGCAAGCGGGTGCGAACTCCGCTGTCGCTGGACGTACCCCGTGCTCTGGAAGATGGGGAGATTGATTGGGAAATTCCGGCCGACAGTCCGGGGCCTGATGAAGATTTGACGACTAGAGAATTTTACGACCAGTTGCGGGTGGCGATCGCCGATTTGCCGGAAGTATTCCGCACGACCATTGTTTTGAGAGAAATAGAAGGTTTAGCCTATGAGGAAATAGCCGAAATGACGGGAGTTTCTCTGGGAACTGTCAAGTCGAGAATTGCTAGAGCTCGCCAAAGATTGCAGTTGGAATTGCAAAAATATCTCGATGGTAATTAGCAAAAGTAATTTCCGACGCCGATCAAGAAGATTTGATGAATTTTGCTGTGACATCAAAACTTCTATTTTACAATATAAATAAGCAGTAAATTATCCTAATAGCGATCGGGTGCTTCGCCAATTTGAGCAAGTGATGTGAAATATGAATTATAACTTTGAATCGGATAAAAATCAGAATAAGCAAGGTATCGGGGATTCACTCACGGAAACTCAAGCTAACAACACTTATGCCCAGGGCAATGTAACTACTATGATGCGCGATCGCTTTGAATTGCTAAGTGCCTACCTCGACGGTGAAGTGACGGCGACAGAACGTCGGCAAGTTGAGGAGTGGCTGACAAATGACCCCACTACGAAGCGTTTGTACTCGCGACTGCTGATGATGCAGCAGAGTTTTCAGGCAATGCCGGTGCCTGCTGCAGAACAATCTGCCGAGGAGTTGGCGACGAAGGTTTTGCAGCGGGTGGAACGCAAGCCGAAACAAACTTGGATTTTGGGTGGAAGTGCGATCGCAGCTTTGTTGATTGCGGTGGTGTCTGGTGTTGGTGGCGATCGCCAATTGTTTGCTCCCCAGTTTGCTCGATCGCCCGTTCCTGCTGAATCAGACGGTTTGATTATGGCTTTAAACGAGCCTCTGGTGGAGATTGTTAATCCCAACGATTTGATGCTTGGGGTGAATGCACCGATCATGGATATTCCCAAAGTTGGTGTAGCAACCCCTCAAAAGTTATTGCCAAAGGCGCAGTAGAATTTCTGTTTTGAGCAATAACGGAAGTTGCTAAGCTCCCTAAAAAAGGGGGCTTTTGCCGTTTTTCCCAGTTTTTCAAGGTGGATAGATCCTTTGACACTTTCCTGGCTTTGAATGACTAATTGTGGGGCGATCGCATCTTAATATCCTACTAGGTAGCGAGTGGAATTAGAGCGGGCGATCGCACTTGTCACGGGTTTTTTGGATATTTGCGATCGGCAACAGCAATTTCTCCTCAATTTCCTGTCGCACAGCAGGAGATACATTACAACCGCTATTGAGGCAATCTACCAGCAATTTCACTCGTCCTCATCAGAAAATAGAGAAGGTAAATCCCGTTCTCCCCTCACGATCCGAACAATTTCAATTAAGTTGTCCAGTGCCCGATAAAGAATTATGTAACCCCTGATAGGAATTCCCCGCACAGAAGGAGCTAGTTCTTAGTAACTGCGCCCTATATTGGGGAACTTAACTAAATTACGACACTTTTTATCAAAGTCTTCAACAAATTGTTCACCTGCATCTATATTCCTAGTTGCAAAGTAATCGGTAATTTCATTGAGATCGCGACTGGCTTCAGGGGAAATAATGTAGCGGCTCATTGTTGATTTTCCCGCATTTTGCGAAATTTTTCCCGCAATCTAGCTATAACTATCTCCCCATCAATTCCTTCGCCGCGTTCAAGCTGAGCTAGTCCGGCCGCTACTTTTGGACGAGTTTCATCGACCCATTCTTGATAACGATCGCTCTGTTGCCGATCGCTTCTGTCTGCGAGTAGTTCCAAGGCCGCAGCAATTACCTCATCCACCGAAGAATACTTGCCACTTTTGACTTGGGCTTCAATGAATTTATTATGGTCAGGTTTTAGAGTAATGTTCATACGCTTTACTTCTAATAACTTTTAGCCATTATATCATTTCCAGTGGCTCTCTCCGTGTAAAGGCGAAGGGGAGGGCGAGGGCGATCAATTAAACTCGATCGCACTTGTCACTGGTTTTTTGAATATTGGCGATCGGCAACAGCAATGTATCCTCAATTTCCTGCCGCACAGCAGGAGATACATTACAACCGCTATTGAGGCAATGTACCAGCAATTTATTAGCATCGTAATACTTCCTCAGCAATGAATTCTGCTGTTCGCTAAATTGCCAATCGTGACCTATATTTCGATAGGAAATTATGATTTGTCTTAATTCCTTAGTCCAAACTTGTCCGTTAGCGTGCCACCATTCTCTAAATATTTTCTTGTGACCTGGGTATCGAGGTAGTTGTTTCTTAAGTTTTTGCAGTGCTTGCATCAGTTCAGGCTCCACAAGAGGAACAAGAAGAATGTCGTGGGCAAGACTAAGGGCAGGGTCAATAGCACCGTCGAGTACAGGCAAAATGGCAAGGTCAAGAACAAGGTCCAGGGTAAATTCAACAGCAGGGTCAAAGGTATGTTTAACTGCAAGGTAAAGGGCTGGGTCAAGGAAACGTTCAGGGTTACGATTAAGAGCAAGCTCAAGGGATGGGAGAAGAGAAAAGTAAAAGAATCTCACTGCCGCAGGTTTGTACGGAAAATCAACAGAAATGGATTTTTGGTTTACCCACATGAGGAATTGCTGTAACTGCTCATCATCAGCGACGAGTACATCAACTTGCTGTTTCATTAACCGCAATAAATCATCAGCTTTTGGCAACATCTCAACCGCCAGGAAAAAGACTTCTCGCCAGCGCTTATTGGTGATGTGAATGACCATTTTTTGTAAAGAGTGTGCCTCATAATTGTCAACAATTGCTTTGGCAGTAAAATACTCTTGAAATGTTAGATGAGAAAACGAATAAATCCCCCTTGCCCTCTCCACTAATAACCCATGTTGTGCCTCGATCGCTTTCAGCACAACCTCACTATCGCTCTCGAACTTAACGGGGTTACTTGTGCCATCGGGTAAGTTAGCCAGATAGTCGGCAATCAATTGCTGAACTGTGTTTTTTTCAAAAAAATAATCGCCCCGCTCAAAAGTAATAGCTGCTACAAAAGCAAGTAAATGTTTCTTGCGGCACAAATTCAAATCGCGATAAACTTCATCCCGTTGAATGCCTCTAGTTTCATCCCATTTTCTGAGCATAATTTCCATTCCTTCCTCATACAACTTGGCTCGGTTGGATGGAAAATCTGCTTTGGCTTGGAATACTAAACAAGTCAGATTAAGCAAAATTGGCGTTACTGCCAGTTCTCTGATTTGCTGATTTTTTTGCAGTTTCAGCTTCTCTACAAATTGAGATGCTAAAGCTTTCCCTGCCTCCATATTCTGGGAAAAAGCCACAAACCAATTTTTAGCAAAGGCAGCGATTTGCTCGCAATTAAAATCGGCTACCTCCACACAGGTAAAAGCTTCGTCGTGAAATCGGTACTTAGCAGCGGCAATTCGACAGGTAATAATAAACTGATTGCTGTAATACTTTTGGACAAACTGACGAATCTGTCTGACGACTGCATCGCTATCTGATTCTGGCACTTCATCTAAGCCGTCCAATAAAATCAAACATCTGCCTTGACTAAGTACAGATTCAGTTTGCGATCGCGCCTCAACTCCGTAACTGGCAAATTCGTCGCTGATATATTCTAATAAGTCAAGATTAGCGATTTCAGCAAAGGTTTTCAGAGAGATAAAAATCGGTATTTTGTTGGCTTCAAATTTTGCGCGATCGCACTGAATGGCAATGTGTTTCAAAAAGGTAGTTTTACCGGAACCAGGTTTGCCGAGTACCATCAGTTTAGAGTGAGATTTCACCGCATCCAATCCTGGTACTCGTTTCTGGCGCACTTTACCTAATCCTAAGCGGTTAAAGTTATCCGCATCTGGGTTGAAGCCTCTGAGTAAATCGCGAATTTCTCCCGGCTGCCAACTGGTAATTTCCTCCAAAATGTTGACTTCAACGTAGAGCTTGCTGACATCAACGGGCTGGGCAATATCCAACAGTTGCATTTTGCTGTAAAGCTGTTGGATTTTGCTGTGGCATTTTTGCCGTATCTCTTCCACTACCGAATCAATATGCTGTTGGCAAAAATCTCTAACCCCCCCAACCCCCCCTTGGTAAGGGGGGGCTAAAGAAGGACGATCGACAATTTCTTCCCAATTCAACTGCAAAACCGTGCAGAAAGCCTTGAAAGCATTAGCCTTAATGGGTTCTCTTCCTCCTAAAAAACGCCTCCAAGTTGGCAGGGAGAGGCCATCGGCATAGGGCCCGGCTTCTGTCCAAGTTCGATCGGGTTCTAATGTTTGACTAGCTTCTACTAACCATCTGGGGTCTTCTATCGTCGAGCCCATTTCTCTTCTAGCTTGCCTAATTTTTACTAATCCCTCCTCAGAGGCTTTGAGGGTCGTCATTATATAATTTACTTCTCTAATTGTCAATGTCTGTTTTCGATCAGTTTAGCGATCGCAAACTGAGTTTGTCAAGACCCCAGCAACAAAGAGAAAATGATCCTGACACCAACTGCACGGCATAGGGGAAAAGTCAGGCATAAATCATGCAAAATTAATTCTTCAGAATGCCACTCTCTTGTGTCTCTAAAATTTCCGTATTAAATGATGAGAAAGGATAGCAACATGAGCAACAATTTAAATGAAATACCCTCCCGTGGAATAGGCATAAAACTTATTAGCAAAATTGCTGATAAGCTAAGCTATACACGCACTGGCGACCATCGAAACTGTCTGTTAATTGTGAAATATTTTCATCCCGGTATAATACCACCCCAGCAGACGAATCAATCTGGTAATTTGCAGCGAGCAGTTGGCTTTTTCAACCGCTTGAATTTTGGATTTAAAGCAGGACAAAATCGAAACTTTTATCGGAGTTATAATCAGCGAATTAAAACAATCCACTTGCAACTAAATACTGACCTCAAGAGTGTTACACAAGTTTTATGGTGGGTTGAGCAGTTTTTAGAGTATCTACCAATTCCCGAAGCAGTTTTGCAGCAGTGCAAACTTGCTACGATCGAAGGGTTTACAAATGCTGTTCGCCACGCCCACAAAAATCTGCCATTTGAAACTCCGATCAACCTTGAAATAACCGTATTTAGCGAACACCTAGAAGTCAAAATTTGGGATATGGGAGAGCCTTTCGACCTCCAAGCTAAGTTGATTGAAGAATTACCAGTTATTTGGAGCGAGCTGGGGTTTATGCTGGACTAAAGCTGTTCTGTAATTGCCAGCTTTAAATTGACAATAGAAAGAAACTTTTTTGTGATGATTACTGATACTACTCCCAAGATTCTAGTTGTGGATGATGACCCATCCATCCGCACGCTAGTTCATCGTTTTTTAACTCAGAAATATCAAGTAGATTCGGCAGCAGATGGCGAGACGGCTTTAACATTGTTTGAGAAATTAAAGCCACTTCTAGTAGTTCTAGATTGGAATTTGCCAGATACTACAGGTTATCACCTCTGCCAGGAAATGCAGCGCCGTACTAATGTTTTTGTGATCATGCTAAGCAGCCGCACGGACGAAGCTGATAAACTTAAAGTCCTGTCCGCCGGTGCTGATGATTATATCTGCAAACCCTTTGGTTTGGCGGAGTTGGCAATTCGTATAGAAGTTGTGTTGAGACGGATGAGGCCTGTCACTTCATCACGTATTGTATTCGATCAATTCGCGATCGATTCAGCACGTCGGGAAGCAACACTCAACGATCGCATTATCAAGTTAACAGCCTTGGAATTTAAGATATTGTATTTTTTGGCAAGTCATTCCGGTCAATCTTGGAGTCGCCAACAGCTAATCGAAAAAATCTGGGGATGGAACTGCAACGACACAGGAGAAGAGAAAGTTGTTAGCGTACATATCGGTCAGATTCGCAAGAAAATGATTGAAGTTGATGCTAGTGGATCGCAGTTTATTAAAACTATTCGGGGTTACGGTTACAGGTTTGAGCCGCCTTCGCCCACTACAATGGCTATTTAGTAAGCTCATCGGCATTAACCACCTTATTTGGTAAAAAACCGATTTTCCCAACTGCCGTCGGGCAGCCAGATGCCTCCTAGGGAACGAACGCGATCGGGTAACATGAAGTAAGCCCAAGCCGTCCCTAAAGGTTTGAGGTGTCGATCGAAGATTTCGATTTCTTCCCGCTGATATTCGTTTTGTGTCGGTTCCCGCAGCGGATCGTAGTCTTCCAGTCGGTCTAAATCGTCCAAAATAGCCGAGTTTGCGAAACAGAGGAGAAAACCGCAGACTGTGCCATCTCCGGCCATCATCGCAGGATAGCCGATCGGCAGGGCAAAAAGTTGACCGCGGGCGATCGCGGGGCAAGCATCCACAACTTTTCCTTCGCAGTAGCGGAGGTAGTTGGACTCCCCCGGTTTGAGAGTGCCGTATACAAAGACTTTCATCGGGTAGGGCCTAACCGCTAGTTTTTGCTAACATAGATGGCTAAGCTAATAGTTTAAGTCTCGCGGGCGATCGCGACTGCAATCTTGATAAATTTCGTTGTTTACCCTTTCTTATAATTCATGACTCTAGCAGTTAGTTTTATTGCTTTTGGAATTCGGCCTTTGTACTTGAGCTCTTTTTTGCCGTCTTTGCCCCTGGACAGCTTGTTTTCGACTCAAGGGATTATGGTAATGTTGCTGGCCGCCTATGCGGGGGCGATGTGGATGTTTCTCACCAGTGCTCCGAAGGTACACACGGTGATGGTATCGGATCTCGGACAAGCGAGGGAGTTCTATGAAGGTATGCTAAACCTGCCCGTAGCAGAAGTGCCGCTGCACTACTACTACAATTACGAGCAAACTTTGGGTACAACTGGTATTGATCCGCTGTATTTGTCGCCGAATGTCGGGAGGGCAACGACCTCTCAAACAATGGGGAGTCCCGAGGGTTTGTGGTATCAGTTGATGAAAAATACGCAGTTGCACATTATTAGCGGCGCCGGTGTAGGGGAAAAAAATCGCGAACGTCATGTTTGTTTCGATCGCGATTGTTTGGATCAGCTATTGATGAGGGTACAAACTCGCGGCATTAGTTATAAAATTCGCCGGGAAAAGCCGCTGAATTTTTTGGTAAAGGATTACGATGGCCGCGTGATTGAAATGGCTGAGGTTAGTAATTAGATAAGACTCAACGGTTAAAACCGATCCTACACAAACTTTGGTCTCCGCAAAGAGGGACAAAAGACTCAAAGGGGTATTAAAGCCGAGTTTGGTATTACATCCCAAGTTAGAAACCCGGTTTATCTAAAAAACCGGGTTTCTTGTTGATTAATTAATCTTAGATTTAACGCTAGATTTTTCCAAAACCCCCGCTGCTTTAATCTCTGAAATCGCTTTCCGGCTGAAAATTTGGAAGTAGAGAGAAACAAAAAACTCTTTGACTGGAAAAATGATAAAAGTCAAAGGATTAATTGTCACGATGATATTGCGAACATCAGCTTTAGCTTGTTTGACAACTTGCTGCGCTACCCAGTCGGGAGACATAATGCCGATCGGGTTTAAGTTGCTTTTAAACGGCCCTAAAATCAGTTTGCGAACGATGCAGGGCGCATCCAGCCGGCGCAGGGTGACTAAATCTCCTAGGGCGCGCTTGCTGAGTTCGTAGAGGGGACTGACAGCGGGAATTACTTCTGCTTCTGAAGTGTTGATCCAGACTTCTTTGCAAGCGATGTTTTCGTTAGTGCGGACTGTTAAGAAAAAGAGTTCCATCAGCCGCCACGCGGAAAAAGTGTTAATTTCGTATGAGTTGGCGATCGCCTCTCCTGTTCTTTCTCCCTGTACATTAATCCCGTGATTGATGACGAGAATATCGATTTTTTCTAACAATAGGGCTAAGTCTGCCTCTTGGCCAGCTTGCCAAGTTACGGTTTTTACAGGCAAACTTTCGCCGTCTAAATTTAAAGTAATTTCCTCATTTCCAGAGGAGAGGGCGATCACTTTTGCACCAGCTTTGTGCAGGTGTTTGAGAAGCAAACGCCCTAAAGTTCCCGATGCACCGGTGACGGCTACAGTTTTGCCTTTGAGAGAAAGTGCTGTACCCATAAGTTTATCTATTAAGGTGAAAGTACCGCAATAGTAAGCATTTTGATTGTCGAAGTGATGCCGCCAGTGATAAGGTTTATTAACTAACCACGTGCCAGGGGGAGTAAGGAAGTCTCCCGGTTGGTGGGTGATGTCGGTTAATTCGTCTGCGCCTTTGATGCCGATCGCGCGGGCGATCGCGCTCAACAAAAAGCCTAAAGTATAAATACAACCGGCTGCTGCACCCCAGTGATATTCCGGCAGCCCAAAATAAGCTACAACCCACAGCAACAAGCCCAAAACCATCATCGCCGCAGCTTCGGGCACGTCGTGACGCCAGTGTGCTTGCTTGTAAATTGTCTCGCTGACGGGGGTCAAATTCGGGCGGAAAACGCGGTGATGCCAAGTGTGCAGCTTTTGCAGGGGTTCCCAATAATGGGACGCGACGTGATAAAAGTCTCGTATTATTTCTGCCCAGCAGACAGAAGCTATTGCCACAGCGCCGACTATCCAGTAATTTACCATGCTCACATTAGTTTGAAATTTGAGATATTAGAGATTGTCTGTTTTGAAAGATAACTCAAAATGGCTTTTATTGCTAGTCTGGAAGTTGACTCAGGCGTTTTAAAATCTGCAAAACCCGGTACAATTCATTGCCGGGATTGGAAATAACAAATTCAGCCGATCGCGCATACTGGGGAGTTTCGCCTCTAACTAACTTGACAAAATTGAAGTTAGCACCTGTGGCAATCATGCCAAAAGTAGGAGGTTCGGGATCGGGATCTGCGAGCATATATGTCAGGAGTTGGGCAAGTGCTTCGTCAGTTGAAAACGAAAGTTGTTTGGATTCAATTACTGTCACCCACAAGTTTGCTTTCATATTTAGGATATCTATTCTGCCTTCGATGATTCTGCCTTCGTCTTCCTCTTGAATTGCGATCGACTTTTCGGCTTTGACTTGAAAAGGAGACTCATACAGACCGGCAATAAACAAAATGGGGCTGATGATTGTTAGCTTGACTGCATTTTCTAATACAGGCGGGGTGTCTACCAAGTTGAAGTATATGTCTTGGACGCGATCGAGCAATTGTTTTTCTAAGTCTGTTACTTCGGGCAAGTTTTCTTGCCATTCTCGGAAAAATTCACTGTTACGAACTCGCTGTAAGCCGAAGTTATCGATTAGATAGCGGAGGTTGATGTCTCTTGATAGAAGTTTTTGCATTATGATTAATAAAGGGTTTTATGGTTATTAATGAGTTTAGCATGATTTAGTTTTTTAACCGCAGATGAACGCAAATGAACGCAGATGAAATTCTGAGTAAGTTAATTTGGCCTAGATGTCTGTTTATTGGGATTTTTGATCGGCAATTGGCTGTTTTTGTCCAGCTTGCATTTGCAGTAGTTGCGGTACGGTTACAAAACGATATCCCTGCTGTTTGAGTTTGGGAATAATTGCAGATAGCGCCTCTACTGTTTGCTGGCGATTTCCGCCGCCGTCGTGCAACAATACGATCGCCCCCGTTGAAGCTTGGGATAGCACGCTACGGGCGATCGCAGCGGCCGGAGGTTGCAAAAAGTCTTTAGGGTCGATCGACCACATCACCACTACATAATTTTTCTTTTTAGCGTAATCTGCCAAACCGTTATTTAAGCGCCCGCCGGGGGGGCGAAACAAGAAACTTTTTGCCCCAGTCGATCGATAAATATGAACGCCAGTATTATCTATTTCATCTGAGGCTAGTTTTTCGGTAACATTGTGAGAATAGTGATGCCAAGTATGATTGCCGATCGCATTTCCCGCTTGCACAACTCTTTTCGCAATTTCTGGATACTCCCGCAAATTTGCACCCAAGCAGAAAAATGTAGCTACTGCGTTATGTTTGTGCAAAACTTCTAATATTTTCACAGTTTCAGGCGAAGGGCCGTCGTCAAATGTCAGGGCGATAACTTTTGAGTTGTTAATACTGGCTTTATAAACTATTTGGCTGCGAAATTGCGCGGGCGGTGCGAAGACTAAAGGTTGTTCGGGAGGTTTGGGAGAGGGAGTTGCGGAGGGAGAATTGGGTGTTTTTAGTTTTCGGGGTTTAAGGAGGTTTGGCGGGGGATTGTCAACGGGTGCGATCGGTATTAGCGGATTTGAATTGGCGGTTTTTCTGTTTTCCCACAACAGGGAAGTTGTAAGGCTCAATCCGATAAGTAGAACGGTTTTAATTACCCATCTTTTATTAATTTTGGGACTCATCAGGTAGAGGATTTATTGTGAACAATCTCATTATGCCTGATTGTTCAGCTAGGTTGAAAATTTGGTTTGGTAAATTAATTTTTTTGGCAAAAGGTCGATCGCACTCAAGCAAGACTTAGGCAAAAACCGGGTTTTTTTAGAAAAATCAATCGTGGTTCGCCGCCGATTCCGATAGAAAAACCCGGTTTATAGATCAAAAATCTACCCTTTCATGGTCTTTCCGCGACCATAGAACAAGGTGATGACACCCTGTGCGTCCAGGAATGTATCTACAATCGGCAAGTTTGCCGCGCCCTTTCATCCTCCGGTTCTTGCCACCCAAAAGCAAAATGACTCACCGCATTAATTTGCGGCGTCGCAGAGCGAATAGCCGCCATTTGAATCTCCAAAGACGGCCGATTTTTGAGAGGTTTTCCCCAATCTCCAGCAATAGCAGGAATGATTTTTGCTCCCGCAGGCGCTAAACTTACAGTCCGCTGCACCTGTGGCACAATGCAGCTTACATCCCCGCAATTTCCGTAAGACATGGCGTGGAATTCTATAGCAGCCGGAAATGTGTCCCAAGGCTGCAATCTCGAATCATATCCCCCTTGATTTATCGCTTGATTTGCAGTGGGAAAAAACACTGCTCCTACAGGAATTCCCATCCTTTGAGCTGGTTGAATTGCTATTCCCAAAAAATCTAAAATCCCTTGGACTGCGTGAGCAACGCTCAGTTTCCACAAATCTTTTTGCAGAATGCCGGTATCGGGAAGCGGCGGTGTCGGTTTTGGTGTGGGAGTTGCAGGGTTTGGCTTGTTACCGGGGGGAGTTGTTGAGGCTGATCTTGATGCGGCATTCTGGCTTCTAGTAGCTGTAGTTGCTACTGACATCGCCTGCGGAATTCGACCCTGCCAAAGAGGTTCTTTCTCAGTTGGATACTGTTTGACTACTGCTTGAACGTCATTAGTATTGATAAATCCCTTAGTCAAATATCGCTGAATTAAATCTCGGCCTTGCTGATTGTTAGCCCGCTGCAACAGAACTTGCTGCGATGCTGGGCCGTAAATCCACAAGTCTTGAACTTTGGTAGCAACTGAAGCGGGTCCGATGCCCCTTAGATAGCGAATGTAGTCGAATAACATTCCTTGTGGCTTCCGCTTGACTATTTGATTTACTAACAAAGTATAGTCTTGCCGTGCTTGTGGGTTGTACGGATCGATAAAGGCTTGATTGCCCGGAACTTCTCCGAAGTCCTCGTTAATTGCTGCGTATTCGCTTACTGTTAAACTTGTCTGATTTTTACCGTTGATAGCGAGGGTTTGCTGTCTGTCTGGACGCTGAGCATAGGTATAGCCAAAGTTCATGGTAAATAACCAGGCGTATACTTTTAAACCTCGCTGTTTGCCTTTGGCGATCGCCTTTTCTAACAAGTCGTATTTCTCGTAACCGCGATTTCTCACAACAGAAGGCCAAGCCGTAGGATTGTCTGCGACTGGTAGCAGCACTTGACCATCGTAAAACACTTCGACATAGACTTGGTTGTAGCCTTTATTCACAACTTTGTCTAATACTCGATCGAGTTCTCCGGGTCTGACATCGCAGGGATACAAACGCAGCCAAATTGCTTGGGTTTCGGGCCAAGTTTTTTGTCGGCATTCTGCTATTTCCCGCGCATGTTTGTTCAAAATAGCAAAATATGCTTGCTGAGATTCCCGTTTTCCCGACAGCGCGGCGCGGCGCAAGTCTTCTTTTTGATTGACTTGTTCTGGGGATAATTGGCAATAGGCTGATGTTTGGGCAAAAGCTGGTTGATTTCCGATAAACGGCCAAACAAGCTGGCTGATGAAGCTACTGGTTAAAACAGCAGTTACCGCACTTAAAAAGCGTCGCTGGTGTTGAAAATTCGCGATGCGAGTTGGTGCAATTTTCATGGGATAATTGAATGGGGTTTCTGGTTTAAATTGGGTGGCGATCGCATTTTTGCGATCGCGCTCAACAAGCAGCTACAAATTTTCTACTTTTTTCGGTTGACTTAGTTATGGCACAAGTCGATCGCACAATGCAAATTCTGTCTGGCGACTATTTATATTATGTGCGATCAAATAACGGCAGGCAAGATAAGACTCGCCACTTGAAACCGCTATTCTACAAACGAAGTCCCTCTATAACATACTAAAGAATAAAATGAGTAAAAAGCCCGGAATTGAAATCATATCCAGTTCAATGTTTGAGTATTTTTTCCCTAAATTCTGCATAAAAAAGCGCCTGGATACAGTGGGCGCTAAAAGCAGTTGATATTTCTACTAAAAATTGTTAACACTCAAATATCAAGGATGAAAGATGAATTATTAAAATTTATCCTTGATCCTAAATTTTGAGATTAAGCTCCTCTGTTAAGAGCAGCTTCAATCTGCTGAAATTCTGACTCAAGACGCTTTTTCAATTTTTCAGGAACGGGACGGTTTGGATAGGAACTGTAATGCCCGGCCAAAGAGTTTAATGCCGTCCGCATTGTCGTGAAAGAGGCCAACTTGGTAAGAGCGGGATCGCGGCGGTATTCAGCAAAAAAATCGTTGATACTTGTGCGAGCCTCGGCTTGAGCGGCTGCTTTTTCCGGCGTGCCCTCTGGCAAAGTGAGCGCTGTTCTCAAGCTCTTCACTAATGCTAATGTGTCTTGGCCATAATCTCCACTCAGAGTGGCCGGAACATTGGTACAGCCCGCTACGCCGATGACAACAACTAATACCAGGGCTAACAGACGGGAAATGTAATGCTTCATAAGGGTTAAGAAAAATGGAAGCGAAAGCTGCAATCAAAATTAACCTTTATCCTATCTCGAATTGAGGTAATAATGCCAATTTTTCAAAATTTTTGCATTAATACCATGAAACAGAAAATTTGTCAATCTAAAATCTAAAATCTAAAATCTAAAATCGATTGATTTGTCCAGCAACGACGGAGAGAATTTGGGTTTGTCGCAGCCACTGAGCATCAAAAGCACCTAGGTGAGTTGTAGTAATCAGAGTTTGAAATCGTTCTTGAATTGTTTCTAAAAGTTGATTTTGGCGGCTCAGATCGAGTTCTGCAAGTACGTCGTCGAGCAACAGTAAAGGCGCTTCGCCGACGACTTCTTCTATAAGCTGCAGTTCGGCTAATTTTAATGCTAATACCAGAGTTCGCTGCTGACCTTGGGATGCGTATTGACGAGCTGGGGTATTGTTAATTGTAAATGTAATGTCGTCGCGGTGGGGGCCGACTAAAGTGGTTCCTTGAAACTGTTCTGCGATCGCCCTTTTTTGAATTTTCTCTAAAAATGCTTGTCGCACTCCTTCGAGATTGTCTTTAGCGATAAATTCTGAACTTACTTCAATATTAGCATCGTATTTCACATCTAAAACTTCTGCTGAACCGCTAATTGAACGGTGCCAATTTCGAGCTAAAGGCATCAAACGCTCCAAAATTCGATCGCGCCTGCGGATGACGCGAGCGCCCGCTGTCGCCAACTGCGCGTCCCACAAAGCTAATTCCGAACGGGGAATGGGGAATTGGGAGTTAGGAATTGGCAATTGGGAATTGGGGATGGGTAAGTCTTCTGTATTTTCCGGTTCGGGACTTTCGGGTGCAATAAATCGCATCTTGTCAAAACTGTCGGAAAATTCCGCTTTTCTGATTTCTTTAGAACGTTTCAACAGAGCGTTTCTCTGGCGCAAAATTTGATTGTACTGCTGCAAAATGTGAGCGTAAATCGGTTCTAACTGGATGACTAGGCGATCGATCCAATTGCGCCTTCCTTCGGGTCCGCCGCGCACTAAGTCCAAATCCAAACAAGAAAATTGCACTACATTTAAGACGCTCAAAAAGTCTAAATGGCGGCGCAGGGGTTCACCGTTGAGCTTCAGTGTCCGACGCGCCCCAGAGCGAAGAGTTAAAGCTAAGTCGATCGCTCCGGTTTGACGTTCGAGTGTAGCATCAATTTGCCCGATCGGCTTTGAGTCGAGTATTAAATCGCGATCGCGCCCTACCCGGTGGCTTTTTAATGTAGAAAGCAACTCTACCGCTTCTAACAAGTTAGATTTTCCTTGAGCGTTATTTCCTACTAAAATGGTTTTGGGAGCGTCAAAGGCTACCTTTTGATCTAAGTAGTTCCGAAACTGCCGTAGGTGCAGCGTTTTCAAATACATAATATTAGTAATTGGTAATCGATAATTGGTAATCGGCAATTGGTAATTGGTAATACAGTCATCGTAGGGCGCACCTTACGGGTTTGTAGTCGCGAGCCTTTACGATTGCGATTTTCGCCGACCGTTGCGCTCGCAATGACATTATAACGAACTAATAAATGTTTAATTGTGACACAATCTATTTAGTCTTCGTAGCAATGACTTTCGCTGTGAGCCAGGGGTTTTAACCCTGGCGTATCTTCTTGAAAACAGTCCCCAATCGAGCGCTCTAGCTAATAATCAAACTTAGCTCAGTATCCGTCAGCCGTTAACACTATCTCCTAGATTTGTAAAAGCGCACAAACAGTTTTTCCATTTCGATCCAGACAAACATTAGAGCGCTGAAACCGAAGCAAACTAGCAACTCAAACCCCGTTAAATAATGAGTGCCGAAAAATGCTCTCAGTGGCGGAACGTAAATCAGCATTAATTGCAAAGCAGTAGTAACAATCACAGCTCCCCAAACAAAAATATTAGTGAAGGGATTTAACTCGATAGTTAGCTGAGTGTTAGACCGAATTGCGATCGCGTGACCCATTTGTGCCAAACAAAGAGTTGTAAACACCATTGTTTTCCAAGCCTCGGGATCTCCAACATGGTTAGGGTTGGTGGTATATCCGTAAGCCCAGGACATCATCGCGATCGTCAAAATTGCAAAAATAATCCCGATCCGAATCATGTAAGAACCCAAACCCCGCGCAAAAATACTTTCTCGCGGACTGAAAGGAGGCTTTTTCATCACGTTCGGTTCCCCCGGTTCCACAGCCAAGGCCAAAGCGGGAACGCCGTCTGTTACTAAGTTCATCCACAAAATTTGCAGCGGGGTCAGCGGCACTCCTCCCAAACCCATTAAAGGTGCGGCCGCAATTGTCAAAACTTCGCCGATGTTGCTGCCCAAAATGTATTTAATAAAGCGGCGAATATTGCTATAAACCACTCGCCCTTCTTCAGCGGCGGCGACAATAGTGGCGAAGTTGTCGTCGAGGAGCACCATATCGCTAGCTTCTTTGCTGACATCGGTGCCGGTAATCCCCATGGCGATGCCGATATCGGCTTGTTTCAAGGCGGGGGCGTCGTTAACTCCGTCGCCAGTCATCGCGACAAATTTGCCCCAACTTTGCAAAGCTTGGACTATCCGCAATTTGTGTTCGGGGGAGACGCGGGCGTAAACGCTAACCTGTTCGACTTGCTGTTTGAGTTCTTCTTGGCTGAGCTTTTCTAATTCTTGACCGGTGAGAACTCGATCGCCCTCTGTTGCAATACCTAAATCGTAGGCGATCGCCTTTGCTGTCAACTGGTGGTCTCCTGTAATCATCACCACCCGAATGCCTGCATCGCGGCACTTCACCACTGCTTCCCGCACTTCCGGGCGCGGGGCGTCCAGCATACTGACGAGTCCCAGCCAAATCATGTCTTGTTCGCTGGTTTCCTCGGAACCTTCGGGCGGCACGTTTTCCCAGAGTTTGTACGCAAACCCCAAGACTCGCAAACCACCGCTTGCCATGTTGTTGTTTTCGACGAGGATGCGATCGCGCATTTCCTGATTTAAAGGTTGTACTCGATCGCCGACTATAATGCCTTTGCAGCGCTCCAAAGTCAACTCTGGAGAACCTTTGGTCAGCATCAAATAATTCGACTGCTGTCCTTTTTCTGCTGGAAATCCCGAATGTCCCGATCTGCCGGGCACTTCGCAAATCACGCTCATCCGCTTGCGTTCCGAAGAAAAAGGAAATTCCGCCGTCCGTGGCAGCAATTGAGACTGTTTTTCCTTATAAATGCCTGCTTTTCCCGCTACACACAGCAGAGATCCTTCTGTGGGGTCGCCTAAAATCTGCCATTGTTGCTGTTCTTGTTGCAATACTGCGTCGTTGCAAACTGCACAGGCAATTAATAAAGATTCGAGTTCTGGATATTCCTCTAAATTATTAATTTTGGTCGATGTCAGGCGATCGGTAAAATCTCCGATCGGCGCATAGCCGTCGCCTGCGACGGCGACTGTGCAGTCGCCCGTAGACACTAGCTGAACTACCATTTTATTTTGAGTCAGAGTACCTGTTTTGTCAGAACAAATGGTAGTAACTGATCCCAAAGTTTCTACGGCCGGCAGTTTGCGAATCAGGGCGTTTCGTTTCACCATCCGCCTAGTTCCGAGTGCCAGAGTAACTGTCACGACTGCTGCGAGTCCTTCGGGAACCACAGCCACAGCCATGCTTAGAGAAACTTCTAACAAATCTTCAAACCTGCTGGTATCGAACCCGATGCTGCCGTTTTGGAAGGTAATCATGCCGCCGATGACGACAATTGCGACTAAGCTTAGGGCTCCGGAGACTAGAACATTTCCCAACTGGCTCATCCGCTGTTGCAGGGGAGTCGGTTCGGTTTCTACTGACTGAAGCATGGTGGCAATTTTGCCGAGTTCAGTTTGCATTCCGGTGTTGGTGACGATCGCCTTTGCTCGTCCCTGAACAACTTCTGTGCCCTGAAAAATCAGGTTGAGTCGATCGCCCAAGGAAGCATCTTCTGGAAGTTCTAGATCGGCTTGCTTGGTTACTGCTAGAGCTTCCCCTGTCAAAGCAGATTCTCTGACTTGCAGATTTGATGTTTCGAGCAAGCGTGCGTCTGCTGCTATTTTTACCCCAGCCTCCAACAGCATTACGTCTCCGGGTACGAGTTCCTTGGCTGCTATTTCTGAAGTTTTGCCGTCCCGCAGGACTCTGACTAGGGGAGAAGCGAGGTTTTTGAGGGCTGCGAGGGCTTTTTCAGCACTTTGCTCTTGGAAATAGCCGAGAATGCCGTTGAGTATGACGATCGCAAAAATGGCGATCGCATCTTTGGGAAAAGTATTCGACCGAAAGTCCAAAAAACCCGAAATCACGGCCACACCCATCAGCATCAACAACATGATGTTGGTGAACTGATCGACAAAAATCGACCACGGACTGCGGCCTCCTGTTTCTTCGAGTTCGTTGGAGCCGTATTGCTGCAAGCGTTCTGACACCTGTTGGCTGCTCAAGCCAGCGTCTTTGTTGCTGTTTAGCTGCTGGAGAGTTTTGTCAATTGCTACGGTGTGCCAAGAATAGGGAGAATTTGAAGACATAAATTACGATCGAGCATGGGGGATAAAGGTGGTGGCGGCCGGACAGCTACAGCCGATCCATCTGGCTGATTACAGTCAGAGAGTTTTAAGTTTTGAGTTCTGAATAAAAAACTGTTTAACTTGGGACTGGTTTGGGGCCGTTCGATGCCGGGGAAGCAAAAAGCTTTTAACTTCACTGCGTCTGGTGGCTCGATCGCGCCGTTTGTATGCCTACGGCTGATAGCACCTATCCACCTTACCAAAAATAATGGGTTTAAAGCCCCGTCCTTCTAGGACGGCTTTCTTTAACTGTGGTGTACTAAAAATTAGCAATTCCTTCGGCTATTACACAGAAAACAAGCTGAAAGCAAAAGTGACTTTAGTACGGGGATGCAAGGGTGCGCCGCAGGTTAAAACCTACCTTAAAAAAAACGTCATAAAACACTCGTATCCGAACTCATCTATTTCCCCTTGTTTGATTTTAAAAGAAAAATGGCGCTGCGGTCACAAATCTCGATCGCCTATGTTGGTTTTCTCACCCTCCACAATGCTCAGCTTGCCACACGCTTGCGTAAGACTAGCCTGTGGGAAGCAGAACATAGAACAGATATATAGATGAAGAAAGTTTTTTGGCAACCGCTGCAGGGCACACAGTAGATGCTTGGTCTTGGGTCAAGTCCAAGGACTCCCTATGATACAAGAATCCCCGCGTTATGAAATACCGGGCCCGGTCTTCCAACTTCCAACGGCTGAGTTTTGTCGCTAAATGCTGATATTTCCGGCAAAAGCTGAGACTGTGGCGAGCGGGTTCACAATCTTTTGGATTTTGCCCACACCGAATTCTGCAGCCCTCCTGACATGGGGCAGAATTTTTGGTTTTTTCCCTATTCCCCCAGCCTTCTTTTACCAAAACTTTAATTTACTTAATGTTTCTTAACAATTCGGCTTTTCCAGAGAAAGTCAACAAAGGCGATCGGCCCACGGGACGGTTCCGGGCGGTTCTACCCCCACAGCAGGGCGATCGAAGCAAACTCTGCGTTTATTGCGACCATCTCGCATCTACCCTAGGAAGGAGATTTGCCCGCACTTGCACCCCAAATATTTACCTTTTTAGAGAGATAAGTTTCTGTAATAATTTGTAATAAACAAACGCAGGCGAGCATTGTATAAAGATTATCAGAGGGTTGAAACGACAGGCCAAAGTTAACAAAAACCCTGATTGACAAGGTTTGTCGCATCTCATAAAAGGTGTAAAATTTTCTAAGGTTTCTTAAACCTCCGTTGCAATGTAACAATAGTGCAGGTAGCGGAAAGGGAGAGATCGATGAGACCAGCAGATTAGCTGGCATCAAATTTCAACCCTTGCAGGCACTCGTAGCCTGAACAAATTTAACTTAACGGTTTTATACCGCAACCAAACTCAATTAACTCAAATAGGAGAGTTCTTTCATGTTTGACGCATTTACAAAAGTGGTTTCCCAATCTGACGCTCGGGGCGAATTTCTAGCTCAGGGTCAACTAGATGCTCTCAGCAGCATGGTTTCCGACGCCAACAAGCGGATTGACGCAGTAAACCGCATCACCGGCAACGCATCCAGCATCGTAGCTAATGCAGCTCGCACCCTGTTCGCCGAACAGCCTCAACTGATCGCTCCTGGTGGCAATGCGTACACCAACCGCCGCATGGCAGCTTGCTTGCGCGACATGGAAATCATCTTGCGCTACGTCACCTATGCAACATTTGCAGGCGACGCCAGCGTTTTGGACGACCGCTGCTTGAACGGTCTGCGTGAAACATACCAAGCTCTGGGAGTTCCCGGTGGCTCAGTTGCAGCCGGCGTGCAAAAAATGAAGGAAGCAGCAATCGCGATCGCTAACGACCCCAACGGCGTTACCCGTGGTGATTGCAGCTCGCTGATGTCTGAAATCGGCAGCTACTTCGACCGCGCTGCCAATGCAGTCGGCTAAAAATAGCCCAGCGAACCTTTCTTGTAAAGAAGCGAGCATCGCATTTTTGCAAACAATCATTTTTGTACAAAAACAACACAACATTAGGGAGAAACCAGAACAATGAAAACCCCTTTGACTGAAGCAGTAACCGCCGCCGATTCTCAAGGCCGTTTCCTGAGCAGCACTGAACTGCAAGTCGCCTTCGGCCGTTTCCGCCAAGCAGCAGCCGGTTTGGAAGCAGCCAAAGCTTTGACCGCCAACTCTCAGCGCTTGATCGACGGTGCAGCTCAAGCTGTGTACAACAAATTCCCGTACACCCAACAAATGCAAGGCCCGAACTACGCTTCTACCCCAACCGGTAAAGCCAAGTGCGCTCGCGACATCGGCTACTACCTGCGGATGGTAACCTACTGCTTAGTTGCAGGCGGCACCGGTCCGATGGACGAGTACCTGATTGCAGGTGTTGACGAAATCAACCGGACATTTGAATTGTCTCCTAGCTGGTACGTTGAAGCTCTCAAGTACATCAAAGCCAACCATGGTCTGAGTGGCGACGCTGCAACTGAAGCGACTTCCTACATCGACTACGCAATCAACGCTCTGAGCTAGATTTGCGTGATGCCCGGAATTGTAAGCTGCTGTTAGCTTAAGTGTTAGCGGTTGTTTAGAATTCCGGGCATCTGCGATCTAAGCCTAGTTTTGCAAATACTTTTTTTAAGCAGTTTTCAGTTTTTAAAGCAAAAAAGGGAGAAGCGAAGATGGCGGGATTAAGTGCAGCAGAACGGTTGGGAATCAAAGCATTTGAAGAAGCGGGACGGGTTGAACTGCGTCCCCACTGGACGCAAGACGATGCGAAAGCAGTAATTCGCGCCGCTTACAGCCAAGTTTTCGGCAACGAGTATTTAATGTCGAGCGAACGACTTACCAGTGCTGAATCTCTGCTGCTGCAAGGGCAGATTTCAGTGAAAGATTTTGTGCGGTCAATTGCAAATTCCGAAACTTATCGGAAAAAGTTTTTTTATCCGAACTCGCAAACGCGGTTAATTGAGCTTAATTACAAGCATTTGTTGGGCCGCGCTCCTTACGACGAGTCGGAAATTGCTTTCCACGTTGATTTGTACAATGCAGAAGGCTACGAAGCAGAAATCAATTCTTACATTGACTCAGTTGAGTATGAAGAAAATTTTGGCGACAGTATAGTGCCTTACTATCGCGGTTTCGCTACTCAAAGAGGTCAAAAAACCGTCGGTTTTAACCGGATGTTTCAATTGTACCGGGGTTTTGCTTCTAGCGATCGATCACAAAACCAAACCCAAGCCCGGCTGACTTGGGAAGTAGCGAGAAATATGGCTTCGCCGATATACACGCCCTCCACCGGAAAAGCCCTTGGCGGCACCTCCGGCGGTTCTCGCGACCAACTATACCGAGTCACCGCAATGCAAGGTTCGGCTAAGTTTTCGCCCCAAGTGCGGCGGACTACTACCGAATATCTCGTGCCTTACGAGCAACTTTCGAGCCGCTTGCAGCAAATCAACAAACGTGGCGGCAAAGTGGTAAGTATTACCACAGCTTAAAGTTGGCTAAAGACGTTTTTTTGAAACGTCTTTAGCAAATTAGGACTAAGGCTAAAAAATTCTTCAATTTTATGTGTATAGGTAAGGTGTGCAGTGCACACCCTACTTTGAGGCATATTATCCTTAGTCCTAAAAATTTCAAGTGCAACCAAGCATTAAACTTTTGTCATTAATAATTTAGGAGAAAATCTGGTGGCGATTACGACAGCAGCGTCCAGACTGGGAACATCCGCATTGAGCGATGCGCCGAAGGTAGAACTGCGCCCGAACTACAGCAAAGACGACGTTGAAACTGTGATTCGTGCCGTTTACCGTCAGGTGCTGGGCAACGACTATTTAATGAAATCCGAGCGACTTACAAGTTCCGAGTCTTTGCTGCGGGACGGCAGTTTGACTGTACGAGAATTTGTACGGGCTGTAGCTAAGTCAGAACTGTACAAAACCAAGTTTTTCTACAACAGCTTCCAAACTCGGACGATCGAACTAAACTACAAACACTTGCTCGGTCGCGCTCCCTACGACGAATCTGAAGTAGTTGAGCACTTAGATTTGTATCAAACACAAGGCTACGACGCTGATATTGATTCTTACATCGATTCAGTAGAGTATCAAGAAAACTTCGGCGAAAGTATCGTGCCTTACTACCGCGGCTTTAACACCCAGCGTGGTCAAAAAACCGTTGGTTTTACCCGGATGTTCCGGTTGTATCGCGGCTATGCAAACAGCGATACATCTCAACTAGAAGGCAATAACTCTCGCTTAGCTGTCGAACTCGGCACTAACAGCGCTACGGCTGTAGTTGGACCTTCTGGCGGTAACGAAGGTTGGGCATATCGGCCTTCTGCCAGAAACGTAACTCCCAGCAGCACTTTCGGCGGCGCAGCAGCTTACGGCAAAGAAGGGCGGCTGGTGCGCGTGGAAGTTTCGGGCATTCGCACGGGCGGCTATCCCAGCGTGCGCCGCAGCAGCAAGGCTTTCATCGTACCTGTTGAGGAGTTGTCCTCGCAAATGCAGAAATTTCAACGCCTGGGCGCGAAAATCGCCAGCATTACTCCAATTTAGTCAGTTGGCAGTTGGCAGTTGGCAGTTACTAGCTTTTAGTCAACAGTCAACAGTCAACAGTCAACAGTCAACAGTCAGAATTACCAATTACCAAGAAGCTTATGTTGGGTCAAATTGTAGGTGGAAAAAGTGGCACTACAGCTTCGGCTGGTCGCTGCTTTCGGTATGAAGTTGTGGGCTTGCGCCAAAGCGATGAAACAAATAATGTAGATTATTCGATTCGATCGAGCGCGAGTACATTTATCAACGTGCCTTACAATCGGATGAATCAAGAAATGCAGCGGATTACTCGCATGGGCGGGAAAATTGTCAGCATTCATCCTTTGAGTGCGGGTGCAGAATCATCCCATGAATCATCCCATGAATCATCCCATGAATCCTCGGGCGATGACCAATAGTTTGGTTCAGGGGCGATGAAAATCGCTCCTACACAAGCTAAAAGGGGCGATTTTCATCGCTCCTACACAAACTTTCGTCCACTCCAAGACGATTAAGAGTTAATGCAACCCGCGCAGGCGGGTTTTGTCTGTTTAGTAGCGATTTCAATCGCCAAGTTTCCTTGCAGGTTTTGTCTGGGTAGCAGCGATTTCAATAGCCGAATAACTAACAACTAATAACTAATAACTAATGACTATGAATTATTACGAATCCGACTCACCGCCGGCGGGTGTAGCTGAGGGCGAGTCTTTAACTGTTGAACAGGCGATCGCAAATTTGCACTCCCAAGATTACAGTCTCCGGTATTATGCTGCTTGGTGGATTGGTAGATTTCGAGTCAAGGAACCGGCAGCTATTGCAGCTTTAATTGCCGCATTGCAAGAAGAATCAGAACAAACAAAAATCGGCGACTATTCCCTATTACGAAATGCGGCGCGGGCTCTGGGTAAATTGGGCGACAAACAAGCCTTGCCGGCCCTGATTCGCTGTTTGGAATGCGCTGATTATTACGTGCGGGAAGCGGCGGCTCAAGCTCTAGAAATGCTGGGCGATCGCGATTCTATTGCGCCGCTAATGAAGCTATTGGATGGGGGCGTAGCTGTGGCCGTGCGAGTGCCAGGAAAATCGCACCTCGTGCAACCTTACGACTCGGTAATTGAAGCTTTGGGAACGCTGAAAGCGACAGAAGCAATACCGCTAATTTCACCTTTTTTGGAACATTCTGTGGAGCGGGTGCAGTACGCGGCGGCGCGGGCGATGTATCAGTTAACTGGTGAGCGGGTTTACGGAGAGCGGTTGGTAAGTGCTTTGAATGGGGATAATTTGCAGTTGAGGCGATCGGCTTTGATGGACTTGGGGGCGATCGGCTATTTGCCGGGAGCGCAAGCTATTTCTGAAACTTTAGCAGAAAATAGCCTGAAATTGATTGCGCTCAAAGGAGTTTTGGAGCATCACCTCAATCAACAAGAATCTCTATCTTTGTCAGATGAAGCTATCCGCGTTATGGATTTAATGGATAGTTTACTGTGAACAAACCAGGCGTTCAACGGAGTACCGTTAGTACGCAGGCTTCGTATTTCCTTTTTTGCTCATGCTTTTTATAGTGAGGTAGTTCCACCCCCACTGACTAATACAGTACCCGAGTATTTCCAGATTATCAATGGGTATAAAGAAATAATTGTCGGCTTCCGTCCGCGACATCCGACGCTTCTGGACATCACGCTCGGTAATTTATTCGGGGTACTTCGCGCAGCGCTCAGATGTGTCCCCTCTAAATATACCGAGGGACTTCCTGGCTGGTAGTTAAAAAATTAGTTCACAACTAAAATAGGATTGCTGTAGCGATTCTCAATTGTCGGCCGTAAATTCAGGAGACAGCACATTTCAGGACACAGCGCCGTGCTGTTTCCCTACCTATTTTGATGAGAATGTTGGTGGGTGAGGTGGCAAAAAGTTCGATCGCGCGATCGACCCAACCTACAATTACAATAGTCACGGTAAAGCTTACAAATAAATGGCATTAGAACTAATTCAGGCTGTCGAACAAGCAGATTCTTCCGAAGGCTTGTTAAACGCAGTCAAAGCACTGGCGGCGACTCCCTCAACACAAGCAATTCCTACCTTAATTACAGTGCTCGGTTACAACAACCCAGGCGCCGCTGTTGCCGCCGTGGATGGGCTAATTCAGCTCGGAGAACCTGCGGTGTTGCCGCTTCTAGAACAGCTTGACGGCTACAATTACGGGGCGAGAGCTTGGGCTGTTCGGGCTTTAGCGGGAATTGGCGACCCCAGGGGTTTGGAGATTTTGCTCGATGCAGCGGCGAATGACTTTGCCTTGAGCGTGCGGCGGGCCGCGGCTAGGGGTTTGGGGACGATTTGCTGGGAACTGATGCCGGCAGAACAAATTGCAGATGCTCAACTTCGCGCTGTGAAAACGCTACTGCAAGCGTCCCGAGATCCAGAATGGGTGGTGCGCTACGCAGCAGCGGGGGGTTTGCAAGCTTTGGCGGGTGCTGCGACTGTTAAACCGGATTGGTTAGCCGAAGTTTCGGCCAGGCTTGAGGAAATCACCCAAAGCGATGAAACTACTTCAGTTAGGGCTCGGGCTTTGCTTGCTAAGGAAAAATTGTCACTTGGGTAGGGTTTGGGCGATCGTCTCTTCCAAGTCCCCTTGACTGAGAGTGGTTAATATAAAGACTTCTTGTACGGTTTTGCCCTGTCTGGCGATGATTTTAAATCCCCCGCGGATGGGTACTGACACTCTTAATGTCATGCGGGGGATGTGTCCTTTAACTTTGTTAATGACGCCCGGAGTGACAGTTTGAATGCCGATTTTTAGGGTGAGGCGCTCTAAAATTGGTATCAAACCGGGAAGGTGGGTAGAGTGATTCCAAACTAGGCGGCCTTTGGGTTGTGCGTTCATAAATATTTAACCAAATTCAACATACCCAGTCTAAGCCACCCCTGGGGGGAACCAATCTGAAATTCCCTCAACTTATTTATCAATAACGTTACTGTGAGTGTCATTGCCAGCAAACGGAGACAATCTCAAACCGAGATTTTTGATTCCTGGCGCGCAAGCTAAGATTTGATGGCGCAGAATTGTCCTGTACTTTTTGATGTTGTGGGTTGGTAACTGCCGGTTTTTCTAGTTGAGTGGCGATCGCCCCGAGCATTGCTGCGACGCTGCAAGGTTTTTTGAGATAGCCGTCTGCTTTAACTTCCAGGGCTTTTTCCATTTCGGATGCTGTCATAAAAATAAACGGAATGCTGGCGGTTGCAGGGTGCGATCGCACGGCTGCGAATACTTCAAAACCGTCGAGTTCCGGCATCATGACATCAGACAAAATTAAATCGGGAATTTGGGCAGCTAACTCGATACCAACTTTTCCATTTTCGGCACCGACAGCTTCAAAACCGCGCGATTCCAGAAGTTCTAATACCGTTTCTCTGATTAAGTTATCGTCTTCAATTACTAATATTTTTTTCATTTGTTTGAGGTAGCTCTTTACTTTATTTTTATTGCTCTGTTATTATTGTTACAGGTTAGTTTTAAATAATTCAATAGGGTTATTGCAAAAAACCGCTTTTGACTGGCTCCTTTTTACGGCTTTGTGTATGCTCGCAGTTACACACAAGACTTGAATTATCAGCAGCTTTACCTTGTGTACTAGCGGTAGAAGTCGATCCGGGGTACCTAGGATTGTGAACGTCTAAAATCAGCGATTCAATAGTTTATTTAATAAAGATTCCAGCCGCCTGACTCAAAAAGTTTGTATTTGAGTGGCGATCGCCGTTACGTGTAATTAATAAATCCGCCGACGAGCTAAGCGCGAAACTCCAACCTGTGAAGTTCACAAATTTCGGGCGATCGGGTAAAATATAACTTGGTGTATAGCTATTAAGTGAGGAAAAAGATATGTCAGAATTTCTAGACTTTCTCAGACATCAGTTTGCCTACGTTGCCTTTGGCGAATTTAAACCCGGAAAATTTGAAGCTGCAGAACAACTTTTTGAAAAAGCCGTTGCAACTTATGCCACAGGTTTTAAGGGAGCATACCTGCTGCAATTGCCCAATACAGACAAAGGTATTGCCATCATTTTTTGGGAAAGCGTAGAAGATATGGCAGCCAATCAAAGCGAAGCTTATCAGGAAATATTGAAGCAGATGACGCCTTTGTTTGCGAAAATTCCCGACACTGATGTTTATGAAATCGTCAGTGAAATTCAGCCGAAAAGTGAATGATTAAAAATTCTGCAATCGGCGCGTCATTCCCATACCCATCGGCGTTTTTCGCCCGACTCCGCTGTAAAGCGCAAAATCTGCTAAAGTGTTAATTTGCTTGATAGTAGCAGGAGCTATATCTCCCATAATTCGGTAACTAATATCGCCGACGCAGCCAATAAATTTACTGCGAGAATCTGTACAAACTTCGGTTCGGATATCGAAGAAACTGGGAAAAATAGCTTCTGTGAAAGTAGGTTCGATCGCAATCTTGCTGTACTTGTTCCAGCGATTCGCTAAACTGCCGAAAATACTTTCACGAGTGGGCATAGCACTATCATATACCCCTTGCCGAAAATTAGTAGGAGTGCAAAAAGTAAAAGCAATTTGGCGCTCAGTTTCCGAAGCTCTATCGAACAATTCGGCGTAAGTACAAAAGTTTACCCAAGGCTGGCTTGATTGCGGTTCGCTCAAAATATTAGTAATGTATATATTTGTCGGCCCGATATGCCAAGGGCGCTCGAAATTAAGTTCCTGCCAAAGTAGAGTTAGGCGATCGAACAAACCGTCATCCAGCAGAGAAATTCGCCACCAAATCGGCGTATTTTCCTGAATTGCTTGCTTGTGTTCCCACTGTACAGCCGGAGATATTGTGCGGGAAGCCGGAGGCAAAACTCTCTTTTGTGGCTGGGGCGTGCTGCTTTTGTAAGCCTCTTTTCTGCTTACTTGAAAAGGGCTTAAAGTGAAAGCTTTTTCATGAGATTGGTCGTGCAGGTACGCGCTCAAATCGCTGTCTACAGCACTCACAAGGTTCAAAAACAAAGCGTGGAGATGCCGCCCCGTTAAAAACTGGGATGGAATTGGTGCAACTGGCCGCAGGTTTAAAACAAGGCTGTGGGGCATTTTTAAATTATATACTGTGTCTGTATATATGTTCAGCTAGTATTAATACTACAGCTAAGTTGCAACTTAGATTAAGGAATTTTAATCACGTAAGGTGCACACTGTGCACCCTACGTTTACGAGGATTTGTGGGTCGTGCACACCTAGGTTTAGGTTGTGATGTTGAAGTTAATCTCTGTGCGGTAAATTTTTAGGCGATCGAGATTTCGGGCGACAAATAAACATCTTGGATGGCGTGGAACAATTTTACGCCTTCTTCAAAAGGACGCTGAAAAGTTTTGCGACCGGAAATTAAGCCGCAGCCGCCAGCGCGCTTGTTGATTACCGCCGTGCGAATTGCTTCTGCAAAATCGCTTTTCCCGGAAGCACCGCCGGAGTTAATTAAACCCATCCTTCCCGCATAACAGTTGAGCACTTGATAGCGAGTTAGATCGATCGGGTGATCCGTTGTCAAATCCGAATAAACGCGCTTGTCGGTTTTGCCGTAACTGTGACCGCTAGCTTTAGCCACAGCTTCGTAACCGTTATTGCACTCTGGCAATTTCTGCTTGATAATATCAGCTTGAATTGTCACTCCCAAGTGATTTGCTTGCCCAGTTAAATCGGCTGCAACGTGATAATCTTTGTCTTGTTTAAAGATATCATTGCGGAGATAGCACCACAAAATTGTCGCCATTCCGTATTCGTGAGCGTGGGCAAAAGCTTGACTGACTTCTTGGATTTGTCGCGTCGATTCCGGCGAACCAAAATAAATTGTGGCTCCCACCGCAGTTGCTCCCAAATTCCAAGCTTGCTCCACTGAAGCAAACATTATTTGGTCGAATTGATTGGGATAAGTCAGCAATTCGTTGTGATTTAGCTTGACAATAAAAGGGATTTTATGCGCGTATTTACGAGATACGCTTCCCAAAACTCCCAGCGTTGTCGCGACAGCATTGCAGCCAGCAGAAATTGCTAATTTAATGATGTTTTCGCTGTCAAAATAGATGGGATTCGGTGCAAAAGAAGCGGCGGCAGAGTGTTCAATTCCTTGGTCTACTGGCAGGATGGATAAATAGCCAGTATTTGCCAAGCGTCCGCTAGAATAGAGTTGCTGAAGCGATCGCAAAACTTGAGGAGATCGATCGGTTTGAGCAAAAATGCGATCGACCCAATCCGGGCCCGGCAGGTGCAACAAATCTTTAGAAATTTTTGCTTGATGGGTGAGCAAGTCTTGGGCTTCGTCGCCAAGCCAAGACTCGATGGAACTGGGAACTGATAGTGTAGCTGTCATACAGATTTCCCTCTCAATTTCAATTGCAGGCTGATGATTGCAGACATTAGCCTTGGTGATATTGTAACGAAAAAATCATTTTTTTCATCCCCTCAACGATAGACCCAGTTTTTAACAAGTTAGCGACAACAGCAGCTAGGACGCGCTACTCTATAATAAGCTGGCAGTTCAGCCGGATCTGCCCTGCCAGCGATCGCCGATCGACTCACAACTTTGCCATCACAATGTCACACACTTACTTTGATTCTGAAAACGGTCACAAATCCTTCGAGATGCCCGGTGCTAGGCCGCATTACAATCCCGATCGCCCTGGTCAAGTAGAGCACATTTTCCTCGACTTAGTGCTGAATATTCCCAAAAAAAGCTTTCGTGGCACTTGTAGTATCCGCATCAATCCAGTCCGCAGCGGTATTGACAAATTAACCTTAGATGCTGTAAACCTGAATATTAAATCAGTAAAAGTCGGCGAAATTGAGCAAAATTTCGACAGCGATGGCGAAGTGTTGCAAATTAAACTACACGAACCAACAGAAGCTTACCAACCAATTACAATTGCGATCGAATACTCGGTCGAAAAACCCCAGCGCGGCCTCTATTTCGTCGGCCCGGACAAACACTATCCAGACAAACCAACACAAGTTTGGACCCAAGGCGAAGACGAAGATTCCCGCTTCTGGTTTCCCTGTTTCGACTATCCTGGACAACTCGCTACTTCGGAAATTAGAGTGCAAGTTCCGAGACAACTCTTTGCTATTTCCAACGGCGAATTAATTAGTACAAAAAACGAAGGCGACGATAAAATTTATCACTGGGCCCAAACCCAGGTACACCCGACGTACTTAATGACCTTAGCAGTCGGAGATTTTGCCGAAATTAAAGACGAATGGAACGGCAAACCAGTTAATTATTACGTGGAAAGAAGCCGCGAAGCAGACGCTAAGCGCAGCATGGGCAAAACGCCTCAAATGATTGAATTCTTCTCTAAAGCATTTGGCTATCCTTACCCTTTTCCTAAATACGCTCAAGTCTGCGTCGATGATTTCATCTTCGGCGGTATGGAAAACACTTCCACAACTTTGCTGACAGATAGGTGCTTGTTAGACGAACGCGCCACCCTCGACAATCGAGGCACTGAAAGCTTAGTTGCCCACGAATTGGCTCACCAGTGGTTCGGTGATTTAGTAGTAATTAAACATTGGTCTCATGCTTGGCTAAAAGAAGGCATGGCTTCTTATTCAGAAGTGCTGTGGACTGACAAAGAATACGGCAAAGAAGACGCGGCTTACTATATGTTAAATGAAGCCCGCAATTATTTAGCGGAAGACAGTTCCCGCTACCGTCGCCCGATCGTTACTCACGTTTACCGCGAAGCCATTGAATTGTACGATCGCCATTTGTACGAAAAAGGTGCTTGTGTCTATCACATGATTCGCGCCGAGTTGGGCGACGAATTATTTTACAAAGCCATTCACACTTTTGTGCGGGATAACGCTCACAAAACTGTAGAAACGATCGATTTGCTCAGGGCGATAGAAAAAGCTACTGGTCGCAATCTGATGTTTTTGTTTGACCAGTACGTTTATCGCGGCGGTCATCCAGATTATAAGGTTGCTTATTCCTGGGATGGCGACAGCAAATTAGCAAAAATTACTGTTACCCAAACTCAGGTAAAAGACAGCAAAAATGGCAACGGCAACGGCAACAGTAAAGATGTATTCGATCTGAAAATCCCGATCGGCTTCGGTTACAAGCCGGAAAAAGAAGCAGAGAATGAGAGTGGGACATCTTCAACCCCGAACCTAAAAACTTTCACAGTCCGAGTGTCCGAACGCGAGCAAAGCTTCTATTTTCCCCTAGAAGAGAAGCCAGCATTTATCAGTTTCGATGTCGGCAATAGTTACTTAAAAACAGTTGTTTTAGAGTATGGAATTGCCGAACTAAAAGCTCAGTTGCAGTTCGATCCAGACCCAGTTTCCCGGATTTACGCGGCCCAAGCTTTGGCGAAAAAGGGAGGACTGGAAGCGGTGAAAACGCTATCAGAAGTTCTCAAGAAAGAGCCGTTCTGGGCAGTACGGGCAGAAGTTGCCGGTCAGTTAGTTGAAATTAAACTCGACCAAGTTTTTGAAGGTTTAGTAAGTGGTTTAAAAGATAAAGATGCTCGTGTTCGTCGCGCTGTGGTAAATGCGTTGGGTAAAATCCCAACTCAGGAAACTTATAAAGCGCTGAGATCGATCGTCGAAAAAGGCGACGACAGCTATTATGTAGAAGCAGCAGCAGCGACTGCTATTGGCGGAATCTCAGCAGCTAACCCCGACGAAAAACCAACCGACGAACAGGTACTCAAAGAGTTAAAATTGGTGCTGAAAGAGCGTCAGGGGTGGAATGAGGTAGTGCGATCGGGTGCGATCGCAGGTTTGGCCCAGATGAAAACTTCTGAAGATGCGCTGAATCTAATTTTGAAATACACAGCCGTCGGTACTCCGCAAGCTTTGCGCTTGGCTGCAATTCGATCGTTGGGCACAATTTCGACTGGTCAAACGAAGGTCAATTTAGAACGGATTTTGCAGCGATTGGCAGAATTATCTAAAGAGACGTTTTTCTTGACTCAAGTCTCTGTAGTAGCCGGATTAGGACAAATGCAAACTCGCAAAGCAATTCGCATTTTGCGTTCTTTAGCCGACCAAACTCCCGATGGCCGCGTCCGCCGCATGGCTGATGAAGCTGTGCAAAGAGTGCAGAAAAATGCTGGTTCTGATGCAGCGGTAAAGCAGTTGCGGGAGGAATTAGACCAGGTGAAAAAGGATAATCAAGATTTGAAGAGTCGTTTGGAAAATTTGGAGGCTAAGGCGAAGAAAGATTAGGTGTAAAACCCATACCGGCCCAGATAAAGGCAGATATTGGCGATCGGCTTTTATCTGCTTGTCGGTAGAGGATTTCGCGCGGTTATTATAATAATATTATTGTTCAGTCGGAGTGCATGGGAATTTCCTATTTTCGAGATACAGGAAAAGCCAAATAGGTTTATTATCCACTTTATTGCTGTCTCAACTTGGGAAGTGTCTAAAATTAGGGTGCTGTTTTTATTTTCTAGTTGTAAACCCTTCAGGAGGTTACAGCAGCTTTTGTAGCCACAAATATTGCAGAAATCATGAGTATAAAAATCGCTTTACTGGTCGATCAATCGGGGGTAATTCCCTATCGCATTCAAGACGGACAAATTGAAGTAATGCTGATTAGTTCTTCGGCTAGCAAGCGCTGGGTGATTCCCAAAGGATTAATTGAACCTGACATGACTCCCCAAGATTCCGCTGCCAAGGAAGCTTGGGAAGAAGCAGGTTTGTTGGGTAAAGTATTCCCGAGTTTGTTGGGAACTTACGAGTATCAAAAGTCCGGCTATACTTGTCAGGTAGAAGTATTTTTAATGGAAGTGCAAGCAGTTCTAGAAATTTGGCCGGAAGCTAGTAGGAGAAAGCGGCAGTGGGTAAGTATTCCTAAAGCAATTAAGCGGGTTAATGAACCGGAACTCAAACTCATTCTTGCGGATTTGCCAAATCGGTTCTGGTGAACAATACCCAGATATCCGACTTATTCACAAAGTCGGGTATCTAAGACTTCTCGACAAGCTGGAATCGGAAGTGCACTCAAAGTTCAGCAATGTTAAGATTGAAATGTGCGCGATTCCAGGAGTCACTTACCAGGATTTAAGTCGCCAGATAAGATTCCGCTATACGTTTCTCAAGTGGCTTGGCTCATAATGCCCGATCGCGATCGAGTTCAAAAGCAGATAAACTCATGTTTGACTACAAACTTGTTGGCAGTAAACTCCATGAAGTCATTAACTCATAATTTATCTTATAATTTAATGGCAGCTTCGTTTAACATAATAAATTGCCTTGGATTATAACTTTGATTGGAATCCAGCCAAAGAAAAGCAAAATATTCGCAAGCATCAATAAAATTTTCGTTTGGCATCAACTGTTTTCCGCGATCGTTCTCAATTAACAATATATGATGAAGAACACAGTCAAGATGAAGATAGATGGATTACCATAGGCTTAGATGAAACAGGAACTTTAAGGGTTGTCATCCATACCTTTGAACAAACCGATCGCACCTCCTGTATAATTCGGATAATTTCAGCCCGCAAAGCTAATTTCACTGAAAGCCAAGCTTATCAAGAGAGGAAATTATGAAATCAGAGTATGACTTTTCTTCATCAGATCAAGGCAAGTTTTACCATCCTGATGCTACGTTTCATTATCCCATTTATCTCGAACCAGATGTCGAGGAATTTGTGACTAAAATTGCTGAACATAAAAAGATTGAGGTTCAAGTTTTGGTCAATGAATGGCTGAGAAATAACATTAAACTAATTCAAAGTATTGAGTAGGTGAGAAACCCGGTTCCTTTTCTCAAGTGGCTTGGCTCATAATGCCCGATCGCGATCGATCCCAAAAGGAGATAGACTCATGTTTGACTATAAACTTGTAGAAAGTAAACTCCATGAAGTCATTAACATCGTGAAACCACAACTGTCAGACACTCAAATAGAATTTATGGTTTCAGATATTCAGGCGGGCGAGTGGAATCTGGCGTTAGAGACTTTGTGCGATATTCTCATTGAAGAAGAAATTCCCATAAATTTAAAGGCTTATGAACTTTTGCAAGAAGTGGGCAATATCTTGAACATGGAACGGGAAACTTGGGAGATGTTAAAAGTCCACGTAACTCCTTGAGAATAGAATATGTAGATGCGATCGCTGCAAATCCCAGAGAAATTGCAGCAACAAGTCCATAGGCCTTAATACAGATTAAGCGTTAGCTGACAGAAAAGGAATGCTTTCGGCTAAGTTATCCTTAACTTCAATGCCCTGTTTTCTCGCCCAAAACTGGCTCAAAAAGTGAATTTGCCGCAAGCCGACAACTAAATTTAAACCTGGTACAAAAATCCACCAAACTGTTAGCGGTTCTTTGATTCCTTCTTGGCGGTATAATTCGTTAACTGTGTTGTAAAGTTTGAACTGCACGATGTAAATCCAAGCAATACCGAGGAGGGAAAACCAACCAAACCATCCGGGAACGTCAGGGTCGAATATCCGCAAAGCTTGGGGGACGGCTACTCCTAAAACAAAGGGAAGCAAGCAAAGAGTTCCCGACCAACCACTGCCGTTATAGCGACGCAATTCTTCTTGAATAATCCATTTGTACCATCCGTAATATAGCAGCAAGCTGACTCCAGACAGCAAAAGGACTCGCCACAAAGAGCGCGGTTTACCTAAAGGTTTGTCGGACATATTTAGATGTAAGATATGAATGGCTATCTTGATTGTATTAACATTTGTTAATTATTGCAAAATCATTTCTCGAATCGATCGCGCTGTTGCAGGGGCCAGCAGAACACCGTTGCGATAGTGGCCGCTGGCGATGAGAACGCGATCGTTACCGGGAAGCATCTCGATAATTGGGGCCGGCCGCCCTTCCGGCCGCGGGCGCAATCCTGACCATTTCCTGATAATTTCAGCTTCTGCTAAGGCCGGACAAAGTGATCTCGCCTTTGCCATCACTTGCGCCAACATATCAGCATTCGCCTGAATTTCCCCGCCATTTTCGGAAAACTCCACCGTCGCCCCCACCCAAAATTCCTGATTTTCCAAAGGCACAATGTGAACGTCATCGCAAGTAATTACTGGCCTAAAATCTGGGTTTCCTACAGAATTTGCCGATCGCAAATGCAGCGCTTGTCCCAACACCGGGCGAATGTCAATCAGTTGATTTAATGATGCTGTTAAAGCAGAAGAACCTAAACCAGCAGCTAAGATTAACCAATCGAAATTTTCAGCAACAGGCAAGATGCCTGTTCCACAAGATGGGGAGTTTGTTGTGGGGTGGGCATCTTGCCCGCCCATGAGGTCTTGAACTTCTACCCCAAACTCGAAATTAACTCCATTTATCTTAGCAGCATCAACCAAAGCCAAAGTTAGCGCCGTCGGATCGACTTGCCGGTCTTCAGGCGAATAAATCGCAGCAATAATCTGATCATTTAAAGAGAGATGAGGGCAGAGATCGCGCACTCGTTCCCGATCCCAAAGTTCCAATTGCCAACCTTGAGATTCGCGAGTGGCTATCAACTTTTCCCACTTACTTAAATCCTCTCCCTCCGAACAAAGCATTAAAATTCCTTGTTTGTTAAAAGGAATTTTTCGCCCCGTAACTGCTTCCAATTCGGGAATCAAAGTTTCGTAGCGCTGAAGGCTGGTTTCCCTCAACTGCCAATTTCTACCCTTAGTTTTGTGGCTGATAACTCCCATCAAAACACCGAGTGCAGCGCCAGTAGAACCTTGTGCCGGCGGCTGTTTGTCGAACACAGTAACTTTCAGTTCGGGAAATTGACTTAGTTCAAAGGCGATCGAAGCCCCAATAATACCGCAACCAATAATTGCAACGCGAACCATTCAATTTTAGATTTTAGATTTTAGATTTTAGATTAACTGCTTCCTAGGTTTTGTCCATATAAGCCTTTTTCGGGCGGGCAAGATGCCCGCCCCACAAGAAAACTGATTCTTTCTTTGTGGAACAGGCATCTTGCCTGTTCTTGACAATGATACGCCCCACAAGAAAACTGATTCTTTCTTTGTGGAACAGGCATCTTGCCTGTTCTTGACAATGATACAAGATGTGAGTTAAGGCTAATTAAGCTTTAGGAATTAGCTGCAAGAAGGTATCGAAATCATTGACAGCTTTTTGATAGCTTGCCGTGACTTTTGCATAGTCAAGCTCTTTAGCTGCCAGATCAATGTTAACCAACTCAGTAAACAAACTCTTAGTTAAATCAACAGCTTGTTGTTGAGAACTAGGCAACAAACTCGCAGAGACGGTTTTCATGGTGTTCCGCAAGTCGCCTAGAGGCCCGTGAATGTAAGTTCTGGTATCAATCCAATTCCGTTTTTGAATTAAGGTTCCCAGTTTATCCATGCGCGAGCGGAACTCTGTCAGGGTAGGAACATAGCGCTCAATTTGCTGGATTTGGGCTGCTGTGTAAGTCGTTGGAACTTTTGCTTCGACACTGCTGCAACTAACCAGAAATGCCATCAAAAACGCCATCATCAAGGCAAAAATTGAACGGGGACGAGTCATATCGATTTTAGATTTTAGATTTTAGATTTCTCGTTCTCAGGAAGAGGCTGGGAATGCAGCTCGGCGAGGAGCTGGTTCACTGACCTAGCACCGAGAGTTATGTACAAAATATTATTTTACCTCCTGGCGGCGCAGAAAAGTGATCACAGCATTGCCAACTTTTTCTGACCAATGTTCTTGAGGATAATGCCCCGCTTGTTCCAGTGTGACTAACTCTGCATTTTGCAGGGAACTGACTAGCTTTTGAACTGGTTCAACACTCAGCCAAGGATCTGTCAAACCCCAGACAAATAAAGTTGGTCGAGTCCATCCTTTCAAGCCGGATTCAATTTCGGCCATTGACTGCGGCAATTGAATATTGCGGACTGTATTCATCAGCGATCGACCTGCATCCGAACTCTTCAAAAACGGGCGGCGGTAAACATCTAAATCCTTGTCTGATATTGTCTGGCGGCTGCCACCTTCGAGAGTTCTGTCAATCAAAAGCGGGTCTTGCGTCATCATGTCGCCAATAAAAGGCAGCCCCAACTGTTGCATTTTCCAAGGCAACTTGATATCTGGTGAAACTGGTGTATTTATGACCGCTAGACGCTCAATTTTATCGGGATTGCGTAAAGCGTATTGAATCCCGGCTGAAGCTAAAAATCCTTGGACAACGAGGTAAAATCGGTCTAATTCTATAGCTTGAATAAAGCCAGCGAGGGCGTCAACAAAAGCATCGGGAGTGTAGGCAAAGTCGCGCTTGTCGGGTTTTGTCGATCGCCCGTAACCCACCCAATCTGGGGCGATCGATCTAAATCCCTGTGCCGCCAAATCCGGCATCATTACAGTCCAGGTAAAACTCTGGGACGGCAAACCGTGCAGCAGCAGTACGGGGGGTTTCTCAGTTGCGTTAACCGGATTTGTTTCCCGATAAAACCATTGCAGCGGCCCTACTTCAACTATCTTCTCATCAATTAACATTATTTTACTTGTTATTTATCAAACAATAAGGCGGGGAATACCCGCCCTACTTACCTAATAGTTGGGTGCACACATAGTACCTTACCCAACTAATTACAGCCGCGTTTAGAAATTCATTTCAGCAGCTTGAACTTTTTCGACCTGTTTCTTCTTGAGAACCAGCATAATTTGAGCCAGCATGGTTATAGCCACGAAAGCCATCAATCCTTTAACTCGATCGGCACTTTGCAGCACGATCTCCACGTCTTTTTGACCGAAGCCGCCCACATTAGGATTGTTCGTCAAAAGTTCGCCTGCTGCAACTGTTTGTCCTTCAGTAACAATCAGTTCTGGGCCTGCGGGAATCGTATCAACAACGGCTGCACCTTCAGCAGGTTGAATTGTCACTTCATAACCGCCAGCTTCCGGTTGAGCGATCTTAGAAATGCTGCCAGCTACCGAAGCATTGTAAACAGTATTATTGGTCTTTTCGCCAGTAGGATAAACCTGACCGCGACCGCGGTTGCCACCAACATAAATTTGGTATTTGCCGTAGTGAACGGACTTGTCAGTTGCCGGATTCGGCGACAAAACTGGGAATACCAATTCTTTGTACTGTTCTCCCGGTACTGGGCCGACTAAAACAATATTTTCTTGGGTTTCGCTGTAAGGTTGGAAGTAAAGATCGCCAACTTTTTCCTTCATTTCCTCGGGAATTCTGTCAGCGGGAGCAATCTTGAAACCTTCGGGCAACATCACAACTGCACCGACATTCAAGCCACCTTTGCTGCCGTCGCCGACAACTTGCTGCACGCTAGTATCGTAGGGAATTTTGACAATAGCTTCAAACACTGTATCTGGCAAAACAGATTGCGGTACTTCAACTTGAGTCGGTTTTGCACCGAGGTGACAGTTAGCGCAAACAATGCGACCTGTTGCTTCGCGGGGAGTAGCGGGTGCTGTTTGCTGAGCCCAGAAAGGGTAAGCAAATGCTGCTTGGGGAAGTGCGATGTCGCTGGTGAGGAAAAATCCTGCGGCTACGATCGCAATTAAGGCTGTTTTCGCGATCGTCCTGGCACTGCGGCGAAATATCGCAGATAAATTAGTTTGTGGCATTAGAGTATTCAATCTCAAAGGTCAGACAATTTAGTCATTGGTCATTAGTCATTGGTCATTGGTCATTGGTCATTGGTCATTGGTCATTGGTCATTAGTTATTGGTCATTAGTTGTTGGTTATTAGTTATTGGTTATTAGTTATTGGTTATTGGAACTAACTACTAACTGCTAACTACTAACCACTAACGACTGGCTACTAACTACTGACTGCTGACTAATGACTAATGACTAACAACTATGACCACCAAGGTTCTTCGCCGGTGCGGAAATCTGTTTCTTTCCAAGGGGTAAAAGCGATCTTGTCATCTGCGACAGTGGCGTGGGCCAGGGCCAGAGACAAAGGCGCTGGGCCGCGCACCACTTTGCCCTCATTGTTGTATTGAGAACCGTGGCAAGGACAGATAAACTTGTTTTCGCTAACATTCCAAGGCACGACGCAACCCAAGTGAGTGCAAACTGCATTGATGCCGTAGTCGGCGATAGATTGGTCTTCTTTCACCACAAGATAAGTGGGGTCGCCTTTGAGACCTTGGGCTAAGGTACGATCGCCCGCAGGGTGCGAAGCCAAATATTCGCTAACGATGATGTCGTTACCCAAAGCATCTTTAGCAGTCACTCCGCCCCCAACTGCCCCACTCGACGGAGGAACAAAATATTGGACAACGGGATAGAGTGCGCCCAGTGCCACACCTGTGACTGTACCGAACGTCAGCAAATTCATAAATTGGCGACGCCCCATATCGGGGACATCAGGATTTCCAGCAGAAGATTGAGCCATGACCTGCCTTTACGGTTTTAAGTTACGTTTGTTTGTTAGCTGTTAGCGAACCTGTACGTGCAGAGGAAGGAGGATAATTGCCGTTAATCTGCTCGCACAAATTTTAAGCCGCGAAAATTCCTTTTAAGAATGCGCCTTCCAGCCTTTATTAGAGTATTATTACATTTTTTGAACTTTGTCTTTTATTGTTTAATGGATTAACTCAGGAGCAACCATGACGGGCAAGGATTTACACCAGCTACTCCTAGAAAAATGGGGAAAGTCTTACGATATCAGATTGCGGCGAACGCGGGGCAAGATTTTTGTGCAAGTTATGTGGAAATATCTAGAACAGGCATCTTTTCCGATGACGGAGGCTGATTATTTCGAGCATTTGGATGCGGTGGCCAATTACCTCAACGGCTGGGGGAGCACTGAACAGGTGAGAGAATATATCGTAACTACTCGCGATCGCCCCCGTTTGGGCAAAGCTGTCAGCGTTCCTCTAGATTTGGGTGAAAGAGCCTCGGAGTGGTTGCTAGACGAGTTTTGAATCAGTCAGTCGATTTTAGATTTTAGATTTTAGATTTTAGATTGACTCCACAGCCGGGATCTGGGGGAGTTCCCTAAAGTTTTGTGTCGCGCCGCGGCTGGATTAGTTGAGCCCAAAGTCCCGAAAATCGATCGGCGAGCTTGTCATACGACTTGCCGCTGGTGAGAAACTAAGCTGTGGCGCATCTAATTTGCACAGTTGTTTTGATTCAAAGTCTTGTGTGGCGGGCTTTGCTGCGCGCCGCCAACTGTGGGATTTAAATGCCACAACAGTTTCTGGGGCTTTTTAGGGGCTTTTTAAATTTTGGGCGATCGTCCTTCATTCTTACCAAAATCATCGGAACCAATTTCTGTCAACAATTTCACATACAATGAGTGTCAGATATCTTGTGAAATTTAGGAGAATGTTGTAATGGGTGTTGCACTGGGAATGGTTGAAGTCTTAGGATTTCCCGCTGCAGTAGAAGTTGCGGACTCAATGGTGAAAGCAGCCCGTGTTACTTTAGTTCGCTATGAGAAAATAACCCGCGCCTACTGGACAATTATAGTGCGAGGAGATGTTTCTGAAGTGCAAGCAGCAGTGGCTGCTGGAATTGAATCAGTTAAAAAGGTCGATGGCGGAAAGTTGCTATCGTATCACATAATTGCTCGTCCCCACGAGAATCTGGATTACGTTTTGCCGATCGGCTACACTCCTGAAGTCGAACAGTTCCGAATGTAGTCAAAGTTTTGACAAAACTTTGGTGTTGAATTTTAACTTTTAGTAATTATAGAGGCGCGGGCGATCGCGTCTCTATATTTTTTTGCTGCGAGTCGATCGATCTTTCTGTAAAGTTTTTAGCGCCCTAAAAGCTTTACCAAACCAACCCCGCCAAAATACAAGCTCAGCACCGCACCTCCTAAAAGACTTTGCGTTAAAGGGTCAGTAGAAGGTGTTAAAACCGCTCCCAAAACAGCCGCTCCCAAGACTACATACCGCCAGCCGGAGAGCATTTGGTTAGAAGAAACTATGCCCAAAACGCCGAGCAATACTTGGACGATCGGGATTTGAAAAGCTAAGCCGGTGCTGAACATTAACAACAGTACAAATTTAAAGTATTTGTCGATCGACCACAACTGCTCTACAACATCCGCCCCATAGGTAACAAAGAAATTCAGCGCCGCCGGAATCAAAGCGATGTAAGCAAATACTAAACCGCCCAAAAATAGGAAACTCGAACCGAAAAACACAGGCCCCAGCAACCTGCGTTCTTTGCGAGTCAAACCGGGGAGAACAAACAGCGCTATCTGGTAAAAAATAAACGGACTGGCGAGGAGCAAACCGCTGTATCCGGCTACTTCGATAGAAACAAAGAAATACTCGCCGGGAGCTAGTTGCAGAAACTTGACGGGGCCGGCCGGTACTTCTAGCAGTTGCACGATGGGTTTAACTGTGAAAAAGCAACCGATTACAGCGATCACTACTGCAATTAGCGAGTAGAAAAGTCGCTGCCGCAATTCTTCTAAATGGTCGAATAAAGACATTTCAACTTCGTCAGGAAGTTCGTCTAGAAATTCGTTTTCTAAGTTGCGAGAACCCATCGCACCGCCTGCGATTGGTGCAATGCTGTTTTCCGGGCTAATTGCTTCGAGGTTGTTGTCGGAACCTTGTTCGGATGTCTCCAAATTTGAGGGAGCAGTCATAGGAAATGGCTAATTGGTAAGGGGTTATTGGGAAGGGGAATGGGTAATTGAAAATTGGTAATTGGTAATTGGTAATGGAGAATAGTTATTTCATAATTGCTCCGACTTCTTTCTTCATTCTTCCTTCTGACTTCAGCAGCAGAAGGAACGATCGATAATTAATCCGTGTAGCGGTGTCAAAATCCGTGTCGTGCCTTCATTATTCAATCACGATCGCAATTTTGCCGATCGCGCGGCCGGTTTCGCTGTAAGCGTGGGCTGCTGCTACTTCTGCTAAGCTGTAAGTGCGATCGACAATCGGCTCAACTTGATCGGATTCTATTAACTCCCGCAACGCCCCTAAATCGCTGGTGTTGGCATTGGCGACAATTAATTTAGCTTTTTTATCCGATATAAACCAGCTTGTTAACATCGGTGCGAGGTTCTCTAAACTCGGCAAAGTCGAGATATAAACTCCCTCTGGTTGCAGCACTTTTTCGCATTCAGCAAATGTTCTTGTCCCCACAGCATCTAAAATTATATCATATTTATCGCTTTGTTGAGCAAAGTCAATTTCGGCGTAATTCAGGACAAAATCGGCTCCCAAACTCTTGACCAATTCTCTATTTTTAGCACTGCAAACTCCCGTTACTTCCGCATTCATTGCTTTCGCAACTTGCACGGTAAAAGTGCCGACTCCGCCGGAAGCGCCGTTAATCAATACTTTGTTTCCTGATTGAAGTTGACCCAAATCCCTGAGCGATTGCAAAGCAGTTAAACCTGCGATCGGTACTGCTGCTGCTTCTGTATGAGTGATGTTTTTCGGTTTAATTGCTGCATCCGATTCTGGCACGACAGCGTATTCGGCACAAGCACCGCCATTGATGGGATTTAAGAAAGTATAAACTTCATCTCCCGGTTGAAATTTGGTGACTTCCCGGCCGACTTCCACGACAACTCCCGATATGTCCGAACCGACTATTCGAGGAAAGTTATATCCTGTTAATAGTTGCAGGTGTCCTTGCCGGATTTTCCAGTCAACGGGATTGACGCTGCTAGCGCGAACTCTGACTAACAATTCGTTGGATTTGGCGATCGGCTTGGACAATTCTCGGTACTGCAATTCCTCGGCTGAACCGTAGCGATCGAACGCAACTGCTTTCATGGCAAATTTTCCGGTTTATTTCCAATAGAACACTCAATCCTTTACAATTACAGCACATTCGATCTAAATGTGACACAGTAAATTGATATCATTTCCGGTTACACTCCTTATGATGTTGACGGTTGACTGTTGACTGTTGACGGTTGACGCCGTGAACAGTCAACGCCGTGAACAGTGAACTCGAATTTACTATTCCGATGCTAACGGATTTGATATGAGTCAGCCTTGTAGCAGCGGGCGATCGACTCTTGGAGGCCTCCAGACAGGACGCAGGCGTGAGGCAATGGGTTCGCTGGCAAGCGTGCGATGGCTAGCGATTAAAATTAATAGGGACGGGGCGGGCGATCCCATAACCCTGAGCATAATCTACTCCAATCTCTCGCAATTTTTCTAAGATAGTCTCGTCTTCGACAAACTCAGCTATAGTTTCGAGATTCATCGCATGGGCAATACGATTAAACCCTTCAACGAGCGCTTGAGAAATCAAATTATGACTAATATTCTTGACAAAAGCACCATCAATTTTTAGATAATCCACTGGTAAATTCATCAGATAAGCAAAGGAACTCAACCCACTGCCAAAATCATCTAAAGCAAAGCAACAGCCAATCTTTTTGAGTTCGGTCATGAAATATCTGGCTTGTTCAAAGTTTGCGATCGCTGCGGTTTCCGTGATTTCAAAACCAATGGTTTGTGGGGGGACTTGGTAGCGAGAAAATTGTTCGGTCAAAAACCTCAGAAACTGATTGTTACTAATGCTAGCCCCAGAAAGATTGATCGTATACAAGCCTTGACGAAGAACATCTTTATCCGGCAAGTTGTGATAATTAGAGAAAAAAGTCTCGATTACCCAACAATCGATCTCTGTTATCAAGCCGTAACGCTCGGCGGCGGGAATAAACTGATTTGGAGATACTATTTTTCCATTTTCATCCAGCATTCTGACCAAAATCTCATAATGCTCTACTAATGGTTTAGAGGTAATAGAGACAATCTTTTGGTAGTAGAGACAAAAACGATTGGTTTCCAGCGCTCGGCTGATTTGGGAAATCAACTGCCTCTCACCACGTTGTTTAATTAGTTCGCTATCATCTAGACTATAAATATGAACACAGTTGCGGCCTCTGGCTTTGGCGGCATAACAAGCTGCATCAGCCGCTCCCAGAAGCTCCATCAAATCTTGACTGGTTTGGTCAATGGCAACAACTCCAATGCTGACTCCGATGATAAAGGTTTTGCCATTCCAAATAAACCGAAACTGATGCACTATGTCTTTGAGATTTTCCGCAATCTGAGTTGCTTGAGATAGTGGACATTGAGTGAGCAAAATACCAAATTCATCACCTCCCAAACGAGCCAGTGTGTCACTAGCACGGACTCCCTGTTGAATAAGTGCGGTGATTTGGCGCAGTAGCTCATCGCCAGCAATATGACCTACGGTATCGTTAACGACTTTGAACTGATCTAAATCTAAATAACAGAGAGCGTGCTGCTGATTGCTATCTTTAACAGAGGCGATCGCCTCAACTAGCTGCTGCTCAAATCTTCGACGGTTGATTAACCCCGTCAGGGCATCGTGATTCGCTTCCCAAGAGAGTTGACGGGTGAGATAGCGCGATTCAGTAACATCATGAAAGACGATGACTGCCCCGATAATTTGACCTTGGCGGTCTCGAATGGGTGCTGCCGAGTCAGCAATGGGATACTCGGTTCCATCATGGGAAATCAGAATAGTATTGTTAGCTAAGCCCACAATTCGCTCCTCTAATAGAGCCTTGTTTATAGGATTCTCTACTGGCTCTCGCGTTACTTGATCAACAATTAGGAATAATTTAGAGAAAGGAACTCCTTGAACTTCATGAATTTTCCAGCCTGTCAGTCGCTCAGCTATAGGATTGAAATATCTCACATTACCTTGGGCATCAGTAGTAATAACCCCATCACCAATTGATTGCAGTGTCACTTGAGCCAATTCCTTTTCGGCAAAGAGAGACTCTTCGAGACGTTGCCGTTCTTCAATTTCTCTCAAGAGACGTAAATTTTGCTTTTGGAGGCTTTGTTGCAGCCTTCGGATTGTTAGGTGGGTTTCGACACGAGCTAATACTTCTTCGACTTGAAATGGCTTAGCAATATAATCTACCCCTCCCGCAGCCAGCGCTTGCACCTTATTAAAAGTTTCATTTAGCGCACTTAAAAAAATTATGGGAATGTCTACGGTGCGCTCATCAGATTTTAATTGTCGGCAAACTTCATACCCATCCTGATCGGGCAACTTAATATCTAGTAAAATTAACTCCGTCGATGGAGATTGGGCAGCTCGGATAGCCATTTCCCCTGTTATAGCACTACGAACTTTATAACCCTGTGCGCTCAAAGTATCCCTGAGAAGACGCAGGTTATCAGGCAGATCGTCAACAATTAAAATATTGCCTCGGTAGTTTGTAGCTCGATCGCTAATCCTATCGCTAGTTCTATCGACAATCATACTCATTTCCCTAGTTTCCTGCTAGAGGAATATAAACATATGCACAAATAGTATAGTTTAATTATTCGGTTAAAAAAGTCACTTTACCCACAAAGAAGTCCTGCAATCCCCGATATATTGGGTTGGCAAGGGGGCGCAGCCATACAAAATCTGAATAGTTCGGTTAGGGGCAGTCCCCCCGTGGTTGCCATTCTTGGCTTCGCCTAACATCAGAAGAAGAGTGTTTCAACCCAAGCAGCCGATTTATGAACAAGCGCATTTCTCAAATGGCAAGCCTATTCGTCATTGCGATCGGGTGCGTCGTCCTGTTGGGTTGGCAATTTGACATCTCCGTACTCAAAAGTGGTTTTCCCGGTATGACTTCGACCATGAAAGCAAACACGGCACTTTGCTTTTTGCTGGCTGGAGTGTCTTTGAAATTGTTGCAGTACCAAAGAACCCGACTGCACAATCGCATCGCTCAAGGGATGGCAGGATTCATAATTATCATCAGTGTGCTGACGCTGAGCCAGTATATTTTTGGTTGGAAGCTGGGTATTGATGAGTGGCTTTTCCGAGATTTCGTGTCTTCAGCGACTCCTTATCCGGGAAGAATGGGAGTCAATACCGCCCTAAATTTTGTGCTGATGGGAGTAGGATTGTTACTGTTAGGGCAAAATTCCCCACGGGATACTTGGTTGGCTCAGATTTTTAGTAGTGTTGCAGCTTTAATTTCTCTACTAGCTTTATTTGCACACCTATTCAATGTTGATATTCTTGAACGGTTGGTCACAATTACGACGACTCCACCCCCAAACACGATCGTCACCTTTTTCATCCTCTATGGAGGAATTTTATGGCTCCGCCCCAAGGAAGGATTAATGCAAGTAGTAAGCAGTCCCCTGGTCGGCGGAGTAATGCTTCGGTGGTTGCTGCCTTGGGCGATGATCTTTCCGGTGACACTGAACTGGTTCACTCTTCAAGGACAAAATTTAGGCTGGTATAACGCTAATTTTGGCTATACATTGCGTTCAACTGTTATGGTTTTCACGTTCTCAATTCTCATCTTGGGGACGGCTCGCTTTTTGAACCAGATAGATGATCAGCGCCAACAAGCCGAAACAGAAATTAAAAAACTTAACGAAAATTTAGAAATTCTTGTGGCTGAACGAACAGATGCTTTACAAAAATCGCAGGCTCGTTTTGCCGGAATTCTAGAAATCGCCAATGATGCAATCATTTCAGTCGATCGCACTCAACGCATTACCCTGTTTAATCAAGGGGCAGAAAAGATTTTTGGCTATAAAATTGAGGATATTTTAGGGGAGGCACTGAATTTACTGCTGCCAGAACAGTTTAGAGATGCACATCCGCAGCATATCAAACAATTTGCACATTCTTCTAGCAGAGCGCGAAGGATGGGAGAACGAGGCGAGATTTTGGGTCGTCGTCGAGATGGAACGCAGTTTTCGGCTGAAGCCTCTATTTCTAGGCTGGAAATGGGAGACGAAACGGTGTTTACCGTTATTCTGCGCGATATTAGCGATCGCAAACAAATTGAAATGGCTTTACGAAACAGTGAAGAGCAGTTTCGCCATGCGTTTGAAGATGCCTCTATCGGGATGGCGCTCGTTTCACTTGATGGGCACTGGATTAAAGTCAATCCTGCCTTATGTCAGATTATTGGCTACTCCTCAGAAGAGTTGTTAGCGTTAACTTTCCAAGACATCACGCATCCTGACGATTTAGACGCGGATCTTAGTTATGCAAATCAACTATTAGCAGGAACAATTTCAACTTACCAACTGGAAAAACGGTATTTCCATAAACAAGGACATATTATTTGGATTATTCTTAATGGATCGCTAGTACAAGATGGACAGGGAAATCCACTGCATTTTATTTCTCAAATCCAAGAAATTACCGCTCGAAAAGAAGCTCAAAAGACCCTAGAAATTCAAAGCGTTATCATGAATAACATGGCAGGCGGAGTGTGTTTGATTAAAGCCTCAGACCTCACGATCGTCTACACCAATCCTACATTTGACGCTATGTTTGGCTACACAGAGGGCGAACTAGCCGGTCAATCCCTTGGTGTCTTGAATTATGTCGATACAAAGGTTACACCAGATGTAACTGTTCTAGATATGGTCACTCAAATTGAACAGAGCGGGGAAGCGAAATATGAAGTCCACAATAAAAAGAAAGATGGAACTCTCTTTTGGTGCAGAGTTCATACATCCATGTTTGAGCATCCTGAATACGGAACTGTATATGTTGCCGTTCAGGAGGACGCAACAGAGCTAAAACTGGCTGAGCAAGCCTTGCAAGCAACCACAAATCGCCTCAACTTTCTCCTAAACTACAGCCCCGTTGTCATTTTTAGCAGTAAACCTGCTGGCGATTATAGCGCCACGTTCATCAGCGAAAATATCAAAGATATATTGGGCTACGAAAGCCGCGAGTTTTTAGAAGATTCTAAATTTTGGGTGAATCACTTACACACAGATGATGTAGAACCAGTGCTTAATGGCTTAGCAAATCTATTCGTTAATGATTTTTACTTCCACGAATACCGTTTTCGTCGCTCCGATGGGGTTTATCGCTGGATGCTGGGTCAGCTTAGGCTAATTCGAGATGGTTCAGATACACCAGTAGAAATCTTAGGATATTTAATTGACATTGGCGATCGCAAACAAGCTGAGTTGGAATTTCAGCAGGCAAATGAAGCAAACCAAGCCAAGACTGTCTTCCTCGCCAATATGAGCCACGAACTCCGCACCCCCCTCAACTCAATTTTGGGATTCACGCAATTGATGAGCTACGAGAGAAATCTGACTCCTTCTCTCCAAGAACGTTTACAGATTGTGAATCGTAGCGGTAGACATTTATTGGACTTGATTAACGATATTTTAGATTTATCCAAAATAGAGAGCGGACGGATGACACTCAATCCTTCTGAGTTTGATTTGACAAGTTTGCTGACTTCTATCGAAGAAATGTTCCAAGTTAAAGTCCAATCTAAAGAAGTGCAGCTAATTGTCGATCGAGATCCCGACATTCCTCAATTTGTGCATAGTGACGAGAAAAAACTCTATCAAGTCTTGGTCAATCTGCTGGGTAATGCGATTAAGTTTACCAATCAAGGAAGCGTCACCCTACGGGTAAGAGCAACACAAAGAGACCAAACATCCTGCCACCTATGTTTTGAAGTTGAGGATACAGGCGTGGGAATTGCGCCCACAGAAATTAATAAATTATTTAAGGTTTTTGTGCAAGCCCAAGCTGGAAATAATTTGAGTCAAGGCACGGGGCTTGGTTTAGCCATTAGTCAAAAACTCGTCAAACTTATGGGCGGTCAGATTCGGGTTAAAAGCACTTTAAACCGAGGTAGCACTTTTTCCTTTGAGATTGGTGTACAGTTACCTCAAGCAGAATCCTTACCCCCAGAATCAATTAATCAAAGAGTAATTAGTTTAGCTCCCGGACAACCGACTTACCGCATTCTTGTTGTTGAAGATTTAGAAGACAATCGCCGCTTGTTAGTCGAGATCCTTACCTCCATTGGGTTTGAGGTGAGAGAAGCAACACAGGGAGTTGAGGCAATCTCACTGTGGGAGAGTTGGCGGCCACACCTGATTTTCATGGATCTGCGAATGCCGATCGTGGATGGCTACACAGCTACTAAATATATTAGAGAACGCCCTCAGAGCCAAGAAACTGTCATTATTGCTTTAACTGCCACTGTTTTGGAAGAAGATCGAGAGAAAGTTCTTATGGCTGGCTGTAACGACTTTATAAGCAAGCCATTTCAGCAGAGAGAACTTTTTGACAAACTCGCTCAATATTTGGGAGTGCAATATATCTACGAAGTCGTAGAACAAACTCCACAAAAACAATTAGTTGAAACGGTGTCTGTAGAAGATATATCCATGATGCCCCCTGAGTGGTTAGAACAAATGTATCACGCCGCTTACTATCTCGATACCGAAGTTATGAACGAATTAATCGTACAAATTCCCGAATCTCAAGCAGGTTTGTCCAAGGCACTAACTGATTATATCAATAATTTTAATTCTGATCGAATTATGGAGTTAATTCGACCTCTGCTGCCGAATCCACTGTAATTATCGAGTTTAAGGACAAAAAAGTTATATAGCATTCTTTTTTGGAAGTGGTATTAATTATTTGACGCGTTATTTGTTACTTATTGCATCGATCGCTGGAGTTGTAAACAATGGTACTGAAGCGTCCGTCAACAGTTCCCACTTCCACACAATACCCCGTGCGGTTTTCTACATAATAGGCACTTTTGCCGCCCTCAAAGGTTTGGGTTGTGCGGTAGGTGTAGCCCCGTCGTTGCAATTCTCCCTCTGCTTGCCCCGCTTTAGCTCCCACGAGGTCTTTTAATTGGGGAGGCACGGTACTATAGAGGTTTTCGGGGGTATTACCTTTGTTGATAGTAGAGGCGGAAGAGGGAGCGCGTTCGTTCTGATACACGTAAACCGATTCGTCACTAAAACGAAAGATGGTCGCCGGGCCGTCATTTTCTCTCAGAACTGACATCTGGTTTTTATACAGATATTCGTTGTCACCATTGGGTTTGAGTTCATAGGTAATGCCATCTTCCCGTTGAATGCGGATCAAGCCTTGACGCTGAGAGAAGGTGCAATTGACGACTTTCGATGCGCGGTCTTCCCCCTTGGGATAAATGTCACAGCGAGAATTAACGGTTTGAGCTTGGGTTGCTGAGGCGATCGCCAGGGTTGAAAAGGTGACGACAGCAGAGAATAGAGCGTTTTTAAACTTCATTTTTGACCAAATTAAGAGTTTTGGAGGGTTAATAAAGTGATAGTGCTTGAATTTCACTAGCCTGGTACTGTATGAACAGTATTGATATTAAAGCTTATCAGGCCTCAAATAAACTCGACCAATTTTGTTCACCATGAAGTTTATTACTGAGCCCATCCGCTAATGCGACCCCATCTCAACAGGAACCATCGCTACAACTCGGCTTTTCTGTCAATAACCTGGATTTGCCTGTTAGCGCCAAAAAGACTCACAGATTGTTTGTGGTGTTCTTTCCTGATGCAGGAGTATGGGGAAGCTGATATCGTGCGCGATATCCCGATCGGCAAAATCGCTCCTCCTCAAGATGTTGCCAATGTTATCGCGTTTTTAGCCTCCGGTTTGGCTACGCACGCTACCGGGACTACGATCGACATTAATGGAGCCTCTTATGTGCATTGAGACAATTACTGTAAAATACCTCTCAAGGCTCACGCTGACCTCTTTTAAAACAAACTAATTTATCACTTTAGCAAGACGCTAAAGACATCATAAATCATTTAGGGTTATATAAAAAGATAGTCTGAGGAAATTTGATTATGACAACCGATAATGGTAGCAACACAAAACGAGTTGCCATACTCATTGAAAATGGAGTTGAAGATTCGGAATTTTTAGTTCCTTACAACGCCTTAAAACAAGCAAATTTTGATGTAGTTGTTCTCGGTTCGCGGACAAACGAAAAGTATGCAGGGAAACAAGGAAAAGTTGCCCAGCAAGCTGACGGAACTACCACAGAAGCAGTGCCCGCAGAATTCGATGCAGTGATAATTCCCGGCGGCATGGCTCCCGATACGATGCGGACTAACCCCAACACAGTAAGGTTTGTACGAGAAGCATTTGAGCAAGGAAAACTCGTCGCTGCTGTTTGCCACGGCCCGCAAGTTTTGATTGAAGCCGACTTGCTCAAAGGCAAAAATGCGACTGGCTTCTTGGCAATTAAAACAGACATGATTAATGCCGGAGCTAACTACATTAACGAAGCTTTAGTAGTTGACGGCAACTTGATTACTTCCCGCCAACCTGGAGATTTAGCAATATTTACCACCGCAATTATGGCTCGCCTCGGTTACGGCGGAAAAGCAGTCGGTTTGCCAGAAGAAACTGACACAAATGCAGAATGGTGGAAATTAGCTAATGGTTGGGGAGGTTCTACACAAGGCGACATTGTTAAAGGTTTGAATACCGCCCTCGCAGGGGAACGCTATGCTTGTGAAGCCTTTGAACATTATGCCGAAAAAACGCAAGATAGCGATTTGCGATCGCTCTTGAAAGAAATGATTCAAAACAAACAGCACCACATCATCGCTCTGGAAAGTCGCCTCAACGATTTCGGTGAAAAACCCTCAATTCCTGCCCAAATTGCTGACAAGTACGCTAAATTAAAAGCTTCGATGCAAGGAACCGATGAAACGTTCTTACTGCGGAGCACTCTCGGTGACTTGCAAACCGGTGTTGTGGATATCAACAACCTGCGGGTGAAGTTCACAGATCCGGTATCAACTGCGATTTTGACAGAGATAGAATCGGATTTGTCTAAGTGTGAACAAGTCGTTGCTAAACTCTTCCGCGCCCGTGCAGTTTCCCAGGAAATTAAGTCGCCTAAACCTTCGACTAGCCCCGCTGTAAAAATGTAATCAGCAAGGGGATAAATAATACCATTTATCTAAAATCGTGCAACACTCTTCGACCCCCCCTAGCCCCCCCTTGCAAAGGGGGGGGACAAGAATACTGTTGCATTCTTTTTTAAAATTGGTATAAGTTTGTAGTTTTGTTGAGAGGTGAAAACCCGCACCAATATCGCAACTACAAACTTGCTCTGCAATCCTACAATATACCGCTTTGCGGTAAAATAAAACCCAACACTAAAAAGCAGATATTCAACTAACTGCAAGGTGGAGGGTTTTATTAAATGGGTTGTATTTTTGTTTCAGCCCCCCGGATACATCCGTCAAGTCGCTTGCTTCAATTCTTCAATTATTCAATTCTTTAAATCTAAAATCTAAAATCTAAAATCGATTGGCTTGTTCCCTCTTCCTTTAGACAGGAGACACATGGGCTATAAATGCGCTACTGTGTTGCCAATATTTTGATGAGGAAAAAAAGGCTGTGGTTCCCTTACGCGATGAAAATCCCATTACTATCACTCCCTACGTCACCTACGGGCTGATTGCCGCAAACATATTAGTATTTTTGTACGAACTCAGTTTGGGCGATCGACAATTAACCGAATTTTTCTACTCTTGGGCCGTAGTTCCTTGCCAGTTAAGCAATATGTGTCAGGTGGCTCTGCCAGTTTCGCCATTTCCCGAATGGACGACACTAATTAGCTCCCAATTCCTGCACGCAGGCTTTCTCCACATTGCCGGAAATATGTTATTTTTGTGGATCTTTGGCAACAACGTAGAAGACCGTTTAGGACACGTCAAATTTATAATATTTTACCTTACTTGCGGCGTTTTAGCGTCACTAACTCAGTGGTTTTTTTCCTCAGCATCGGCCATTCCGTCCCTGGGTGCTAGCGGCGCGATCGCAGGCGTCATGGGAGCTTACATTCTCAGATATCCCCAAGCCAAAGTTCTGACACTGCTACCCTTGGGAATCTTTATTACCACCGTCAGAGTCCCCGCTTTCTTCTTTCTAGGATTTTGGTTTGCACAGCAAGCATTGAGCGGCCTGGCTTCCTTGAATGCCCCGGCAAGTGTCGGCATGGAATCCGGGGGAGTTGCCTACTGGGCCCACGCCGGCGGCTTTGTTTTCGGCGCTATTCTCGGCCCTTTGTTGGGATTGTTTTCTGAAGATAATCGGATTTAATTTTTCACCGCAAATAAACGCAAATAAACGCAGATAAACTGCCAAGGAAATCGGCGTTTATCTGCGGTTTCAAACCTCTTATCTTCCTAGATAAACGTTAAGTCAAATTCCGAAAGAGCAGAAACCCCTGTTACACCATTTAACTTCGCCAAAATGCGAGAATCGCTGCCGGTGAGGTTATTGCCATTGCCGTCATAAATAATGTAAGTATTGCCGCCGGAATCATAGGCAAACAAGAAAGCAGTTCCTCCCAGAATATTTGCAGAAACAGTTGTCTGCACATTCAGCAGAACTTGGGTGTTACCGCCCAGATTCGCAAATCCAGGGGCAAAATTAAACTGATCGGCGATCGGCACACCGAGACCGCTAAAATCAGTAATCACATCGTATCCGCCCGCGGCGATCGCAGCCTCGATCGCCGCCGAAGAAGCCGCATCAAAAGCCGGCCCACCTTGTGCAGGGCTGGTATAGCGGTATTGATTGCTGCCGCCGCCCCCTGTCATGGTATCTGCACCCAGGCCACCTACGAGCACGTCGTTATCCAAACCGCCGTTAATCGTATCGTTGCCGCCTTGACCATCAATAGTATCGCTGCCCGCCAAACCGTTCAAATTGTCCGGCAAAGAACCCCCAACCAAATTGTTAGGCCCGCTATCAGCCGGCAAGATTTGAACGGTGACAGTACCTACGCCCGGAACTGTCCCGAATCCGTCGCTGACGCTGTAGGTGAAAGCAGTTGTACCCGCTACGTTGCCAGGGATGAATTGCACTTGAGAGACAAGATTTACAGCTATCCCCAATTGCGGTGTGCTGACATTGATAATGTTGAGCGTCCCTTTTTGCGGGCTGGAATCGTTCGCCAGTACGTCGATGAAAGTGGGCAGCAAATTATTCGTACTCGTAAATACAATGCCGTCATCAACAGCAATCGGCGACAGGATAGTTGGAACAGTTACGGAGGTATCGAAAGAATTGATGTTAATCGCGACTGACGCTGCTGCCGTGCCGCCTTGGTCGTCAGCTACGCTGTAGCTGAAAGAACCGGCTTGCCCGATCACGTTTGTTCCAGGTTGAAATGTCAGCCCAAGTAAATCCTGAACGGTTAACTTTTGGTTCACGGTGAGGGGGTTCGTACCCGTAATTACCTGACCAAAAGTAGGATTGGGAAGTCCGACTACCGCGATCGACAGTGGCTGGCCCTCCGGGTCGCTGGGCGCCGAAATGCTCAGAGACAGAGGCAAATTCTGCAAACCAGTCACCGTCTTGCCCGCTTCCACGATCGGCGGCTGGTTAGGAGTCGGAGATGTAAAACTCGGCGGAGTCGGCCCCCCGCCCAAAGGCGGAGGAGTTGGGGGCGCCGCAGTTGGAGTGGGGACTATGGAAGGGCTCGGACTCGGAGTTGTCCCGCCCGCAGTCGGAGTCGGAGTCGGACTCGGAACCTGTGTCGGCAATGTCCCCGGTGATGGAGTTGGACTCGGAGTTGTCCCCGGTGATGGAGTTGGACTCGGAGTTGTCCCCGGTGATGGAGTTGGACTCGGAGTTGTCCCCGGTGATGGTGAGGGACTCGGACTCGGTGCCGGAGTTGGAGTCGTCGTCGCCGGAGTTGGAGTCGTCGTTGCTGGTGTCGGAGAAGGTGTTGTCCCCGTTGCTGGTGTCGGAGAAGGTGTTGTCCCCGTTGCTGGTGTCGGAGAAGGTGTTGTCCCCGTTGCTGGTGTCGGAGAAGGTGTTGTCCCCGTTGCTGGTGTCGGAGAAGGTGTTGTCCCCGTTGCTGGTGTCGGAGAAGGTGTTGTCCCCGTTGCTGGT